>JBBFLY010000038.1:0-28926 GCA_037478855.1 Acidimicrobiales bacterium
CGAAGGACTCGAGGAGCAGGACGAGCGCCTTCGTCCCGAACGGGTCGGTCGAGTCCGGTTCGTAGGACGCACCCCGGGACCGGATGGCACCAGTGAGCAAGACGGCGATGAGCCCGCCGATCGCTGCCACAACCACCAACGGCCGCCACCGGCCCCACACCTGCCCGGGGGCGACGATCACACCCGCTCCCCTGTGCTGGGAGCCACCGACCGAGCCAGGTCGACGACTTGCGCCGAGAGGCTCCGCAACCGCTCGCTGTCAGCCGGCCCGGTGGGCTCATCGCCATACCACGCCCGGTCGAACAGGTCGGACGCCGCCGAGAAGGGCGGGGTCGCCGCGGGGAGCGAGCCTGCCAGCTCGGCCCGGTACTCGCCGGTGGTCCGACCCGGCAGCTCGCGGACGACGCCCCGCTCAACCAGCACGGTGACGAGCGCCCGATAGCGGGCCCGCAACGCCCGCTTCCAGTCACCGACCGCTTCGAAGCGCTCCGCCTCGTCGAGCCACTGGTCGGAGCGAAGCCGCCGCTCACCGAGGGTCACGGCGACACCGTCCTCACCAGCGAGCTTCGGTGTGCGGCGCACCGAGCGCAGGACCCGGATGACGACGAACACCACCACCGCGGCGATGACGACCACCACGATCCAGGCCAGGATCGTGGCCGGACGACTCAGGTCCGGGAGTGGCCCGCTCGAAGGCGGGCGGACACGGACCCGCTCGAACTCCGAGCGCGAGAGGATCTCCTCAGCCCGCCTGCGAGCCTCGTCCGGGTCCGACGCCGGTACCGGCAGTCCCGCCCGCCACGCTGCGACCGCACCCGTGAGCAGGTGCCGCAGGGTCACGTCCACGCCCCGGCCGGGAGGACATCGGCTGCCCGGAGCTCCAGGTCGAGCCCTTCGGTGCGGATACGAGCGTCGAGGTACAGCAGCACGCTCGTGGAGACCACCACGGTCTGGACCACCACCCCGAACGCCGAGTTGACCACCGCGCTGGTGATCCAGCTCGCAGGCTCGGGCAACAGGGCGCTCAGTCCCGCGAGGAGCGAGCCGGTCCGCATCGCGGCCTCGACGAGGTACCCGAGGACCACCACCAGCACCGCCTGCCAGTAGCGCCTGCCCATCAACGACACCGACCTGCGGACACCCGACCAGGGGCCGAGCTGCTCGGCGGTGATCGCCGGCGCGGTGGCGACGAAGAGCGGGACGACGAACGGCAGCGCGACGTTGCACATCCCCGCCACCACCTTGGCCGCGAGCAGGATCGCCCACGCGCCGATGAACGGGCCCGTGCGGCGGAAGGACGCGGCGAGCGCGTCCCGCACGCTGATCTCCCGTCCGACGCACCAGCTCGCCACGAACGCCGTCACGATGCCACCGAGGAAGAAGAGGCTGAGCGACTGGAGCAGCAGGCCGAGCCCGTAGAGCAGCAGCGCCCAGACCGACGGTGACGACGTGGACATCCAGCTCACGCTGTTCCAGACCAGCCAGCCGGCGAAGGGGTTCGGCAAGAGCGCGTGCTGGGCGAGTGCCAGCACGACCTGCACCGGCACCACCACCACGGCCGCCGCGCCGAGCACCGCCGCGGGGCGACGCTTGATGACCCGGAAGGCGCCGTCGAGGATGTCCGATGCGGTCAGGGGTCGCAGCGGCACCGGGGGCTCCACGGCCGCCACCGGGTCCCGCCGGCGGGGCCCGGCGTGCGATGAGCGATCGTGGCGAGGGCTCTCCCGCCCCGCGTCGGATTCGGGCGCGACCCACGGCGAAGCAGAACCCTGCGCGCTCCCGTCGGCCTCCACCGTCCTCCCCTGTCCTGCAGACGTACAGGCCCGCCCATTGTGGCGCGCCAGACTGGCCCGGTGGAGGGCTATCGGCCATCGAGCTACGGCGACGTCTTCGCGGACGTGTACGACGAGTGGTACCGCGACCTGCCGCACACCGACCGATGCGCCGACGCGATCGCCGAGCTGGCCGCCGGCGGTCCGGTGCTGGAGCTCGGTGTGGGCACGGGACGACTGGCCCTGGCGATGGCGGCGCGGGGTGTCTGGGTCACCGGTCTGGACGCCTCCGCGGCGATGCTGGCGAAGCTGCGCGCCAAGCCGCTCTCGGACCAGGTGCGCTGTGTGCGGGCCGACATGGCACAGCTCCCGTTCACGGCGCGCTCGTTCGCCGTCGTGCTCGTCGCGTTCAACACGCTGTTCAACCTCCCTGACGCGCCCGCTCAGCGTCGATGCCTCGCAGATGCCCGTCGCGTGGTGCGCGACGGTGGTCTGCTGGTGGTCGAGACGATCGTCTTCCCCGAGATCGAGGAGCGAACGCAGGGTGTCGACGCGCGGATCATCGAAGAGGACCGGGTGGTGCTGACGGCGTCGCGCCTCGACCCCGCCGCCCGATCGATCGTCGGCCAGCACATCGAGATCACCGGGTCCGGCATCCGGCTCCGGCCGTGGCGGCTCCACTACCTGCTCCCCGCGGAGCTCGACCAGCTGGCTGAGGAGACCGGCTGGGTGCTGCGAGATCGTAGCGAGAGCTGGAACGGCGAACCCTTCACCGCTCACAGCGAGCACCAGGTGGTGGTCTACCGGGCCGGCCCGGCGCGCTAGCGTCGCCGAACGTGAGCCAGCTCAGGCTCAACCCACTCAACGGCCGCTGGGTCACCGTCGCCATCGGGAGAGCAGCCCGACCCGGTGGGTTCGCGCCGCGGCGCCTCCCCGTCCAGAGCGTGGACGACCGACCCTGCCCGTTCTGCCCAGGCAACGAGGAGGCGACCGCACCCGCGCTGGAAACCTACGGGCGCGACGGCAGCTGGTCGGTGCGGGTGGTGCCCAACCTGTACCCGGCGTTCAGTGGACGCGGCCCGTTCACCGTGACGGAGCTCAGCCCGATCTTCACGGAGGCCCCGGCGATCGGCATCCACGAGGTGCTCGTGCTCTCACCCAGCCACACCGATGGTTGGGGCGCGCTGAGCGACAAGCAGGCCGGACTGGTGATGGCCGCGATCCGCGACCGGCTCGAGGATCACGCGCGGCTCTCCGACATCCGCTACACGCAGACCATCGTGAACCACGGACGTGAGGCCGGCGCCTCGCTCGAGCACCCGCACGGGCAGCTCCTCGGGATCCCCTTCGTACCCGACGAGCTCACGGCCGAACAGCAGCACTTCGCCGGCTTCGCCGCCGAGCACGGCGGGTGCCTGCTGTGCGAGACGATCGCCCTCGAGGAGAAGGAGGACCACCGGATCGTCGCCTCCACCGACCGATTGGCGGTCATCTGCCCCTACTGGAGCGGTGTGCCCTTCGAGATGCTGGTGGTGCCGCGCTTCCACGAGCCGCACATCGCTCACGCGACCCCCGCGGACCTGGTTGCCGTCGGCCGTGCCCTGCGAAATGCGCTGGCCAGGCTCGACTCGGTGGTCGGCGACGTCGCCTACAACCTCGTGTTTCACACGGCGCCGCACCACGATCCCGGCCTGTACCACTGGCACGTGCACGTGCTGCCGCACATCACGAGCCAGGCCGGCTTCGAACAGGGGACCGGTGTGATGATCAACATCGTCGCCCCCGAGCAGGCGGCGCGAGAACTCGCCCACAGCGACCCGGGCTGACTCATCCGGGAGGCTGGCGGCTAGGAGCTCTCCACGAGGTGCCGGAGCTGCCCGAAGAAGCCGTCTCCGTCCTCGCCTCGCATGACCTCCAGGTCGATCTGGGCCGTGGAGCGCATGACGATGCGGATCAGTCCCCCGAAGCGGACCTGATCCAGCTGGACCTCGGCGATCGCGGTGAGCGGAACCTCACCCAGGTACTGCTTGGGCTTCCCGGTCAACCCGAGGCTCCAGGCGAGGATGCGCCCGCCAGTGAGGACCAGTGCCATCTGCTTCGCGGACGGAAAAGCCACGAGCTGATCGGGGGTGGGCGGCCCGAGGGTCTGCCCCAGGGCGGAGAGACCGGCGCCGGTGCTGACCTGCGCGGGCGGCACCATGCCGTTCCAGTTCACCCGGACGGTGGCGAGGATCTCCTCGCCACGAGCCAACGCCGGTGCTGCCAACTCCGCCAGATCGAACTTCGCCACAGGTGGGCCTCCTGTCAGAGCTCGTCAGCACGGCTGCTCGGCCGTGTGCACTGCCTCTTTGATCCTAACCGGTCGTCGTGCTCGGAGGGCCGGGGTGCCTCCCCGGGCGTGGGTCGCGCCAGGGAGCTGAGCTGCCCGGAGGATGACGAACCTACGATGATCGGGTGCCCGCCATCCGTGTCGCCGTCACGATCGACGCGCCCCCCGGGCAGGTCTGGCGGGCCATCGAGGACATCGCCACCCACGTCGAGTGGATGGCCGATGCCGAAGCGATCCGGTTCACCTCCCCCAGACGGCGGGGAGTCGGCACCACCTTCGAGTGCGACACCCGGGTCGGACCGTTCCGTCTCGTGGACCGCATGGAGGTGACCGAGTGGCGCCCCGGACAGGTGATGGGGGTGGCCCACACCGGTCTCGTCACCGGCCGGGGGCGGTTCCGGCTCACGCCCCTGCCCGGTGGCCGGACCCGCTTCACCTGGCGTGAGGAGCTCCACTTCCCCTGGTGGCTCGGTGGCTCCATCGGCGCGGTGGTCGGTGGGGAGGTGCTCCGCCTGATCTGGAGACAGAACCTCCGCCGCCTCAAGCGCCTCGTCGAGGGCTGAATCGAGGGCTGCGCTGCCCCCCAGCGCCGCCACGCCGGGACCCGCGCGCCGCCTACCGCAGGGAGAGGAAGCCGAGCACCGGATCCGCCCAGTGGCTCGCCGCCCAGAGGCACCCGAGCCACAGCACGGCGGTCAGCACCGCACAGGCGATCAGCGCCGGCACCGGTGAGCGCACCTTCTCCTCGAGGCGGAAGATCACGAACCCGGCGACCATCCCGCCGATCAACCCGCCGACGTGTCCCCCGATGGAGATGCCCGGCACGGCGAAGGTGATCACCAGGTTGAGGATCAGCAGGCCACCGATCCCCGACTGCCAGGGATCGATGCCGCGTGCCTTCTGCGCGGCGAACGCGGCGCCCAGCAACCCGAAGATCGCCCCGGACGCGCCGACGGTGGGTACCGTCGGTGAGACCAGCAGCACCCCGAACGCGCCCGCCACGAGGCTCGTGATGTATAGCGCCAGGAAACGGGCTCGACCAAGCGCAGGCTCGAGCTGCGAGCCGAGGATCCACAGCACGAACATGTTCATGCCGAGGTGGAGCAGCCCCGCGTGGAGGAACCCGCTGGTGACGATGCGCCACCACTCACCGTCGACCACCCCGATGGGCTGTCCCTGACGGCCGAGAGCCGCTCCCACCAGCAGGCCCTGCTCGCTCACGACGCTGTAGCCCTGCCCCCACAGCGATGCCCGACCCGCCGCCACGAGATCGACCGCGAACACCAACACGTTCAGCGCGATCAGCAGCTGGGTGACGACCGGCCGGGCGTGACGGCTGCGGAGGGTCCGGACGCGTTGCCCGCCCCGACGGGCGCACTCCGGGCAGTGGAAGCCCACCGACGCGGGCACCATGCAGCTCGGGCAGATCGGCCTGCCGCACCGCTGGCAGGCCACGCCGGCGCGCCGGTCGTGGTGCCGGTAGCAGGTCACGATCCCGGTGGTCACGATCCTGACGCTACCGGTGCTCGATGGGGACCCGGTCCGACCCGACCCCCGGCGTGCTCAGCGCCCCACGAAGGTGGCCTTACCTGGGCCGCGCTCGCGGAAGCTCGCCAACCCGATCTGGCTGTCCTCGGTGGTGAAGACCTCCACGAACAGCTGCTGCTCAAGCTGCAACCCGCCGTCGAGGGTGATGTCCAGACCCCGGTCGATGGCCCGCTTGGCCAGACCCTGGGCCACCACTGCACCCCGGGCGAGCTCCGAGGCGTAGCCGATCGCGGTGCCGAGGAGCTCGTCTGGGGCCACGACGCGGTCGACCAGACCGATCGCGAACGCCTCCGACGCCGGGACCTGACGGCCGGTGAGGATGAGGTCCTTGGCCCGGGCTGGGCCGATCAAGCGGGCCAGCCGCTGGGTTCCACCCCCGCCCGGGATGATGCCGAGCAGGATCTCCGGCTGCCCGAGCCGGGCGGTCTCTGACGCGAAGCGGAAGTCGCACGCCAGCGCCAGCTCACAGCCGCCACCGAGGGCGTAGCCGGAGATCGCGGCGACTGTGGCCCGGGGCAGGTCGGCGAGGGCGTTGAGCGTGTCGAGGAATGCAGCGCCGATCTCACGCGCCTCGTCGGGACCGGCGAACTCGGAGATGTCGGCGCCGGCCGCGAACATCCGATCGTTGCCGGTCACCACCACCGCGCCCGGCAGATCCGCTTCGAGCTGCGCGATCACCGCCCGGAGCTCCCGGAGCAGCGTCGTCGACAACGAGTTCACCTTGCCGTTGTCGAGGCGGATCACGGCGACGCCGTCGGGGCGCCGGTCGAGGTGCACGAGAGGAGCTCCGGTCATGCGGTCACGCTACTGCGCCGCGGCCGAGCGACGATCCGCCTCGGCAGGGGCGCCACCGTGCCGGCGGGAGCGGAGACGAGCGGTCAGACGCCCTCGCCGAGCAGCCGATCGGCGGCCGACCACGGGTCGAGCTCGCGGGCCACGACCGCGCGGGTCAGCTGCTCGAAGGTCTCGCCCCCGCCCAGCTCCCGAGCCCGGTCGAGGAGCCGGGCGGCCACGATCGCCTGTAGCTCGTGCTCCGCCCGCCGGACCCGTTGGCGTTCACGCTCGCCGCTTCGGATCAGCCAGTCACGGTGCTCGGCGAGCGCGTGCCAGAGGTCGTCGACCCCCTCCCCGGTGGTGGCGACGGTGTCGATGATCGGAGGCGACCACTCCCCGGGCGCGGACAGCTCGAGCATCTGC
Organism: Acidimicrobiales bacterium; assembly: GCA_037478855.1. GTDB lineage: Bacteria > Actinomycetota > Acidimicrobiia > Acidimicrobiales > Acidimicrobilacustridaceae > Rhabdothermincola. The sequence goes on from JBBFLY010000038.1 coordinate 6,847, forward strand.
TCGAGGTCGCGTCGGGTCTCGGCGACGCCGGGGCGGTCCGCCTTGTTGATGACGAAGATGTCCGCGATCTCCATCAGCCCCGCCTTGTTCGCCTGGACCGCGTCACCCCAGCCGGGGTTGAGCACCACGACGGTGGTGTCGGTCTCACCGGCCACCTCGACCTCGACCTGCCCGACGCCGACGGTCTCGACGATGATCCACGGCCACCCAGCCGCGTCCAGCACTCGGATCGCCTGGGGCGTGGCCAGCGCGAGGCCGCCAAGATGCCCGCGGGTGGCCATCGACCTGATGAACACACCGTCGTCGAGCGCGTGCTCCCCCATCCGAACCCGGTCGCCGAGGATCGCGCCACCGGTGAAGGGAGACGACGGGTCGACCGCCAGCACCGCCACCCGGTGTCCGGCCTGACGGATCCGTGCCACCAGCGAACTGGTGAGCGTCGACTTGCCCGCACCCGGCGATCCGGTGATCCCGACGGTGGTGGCGGCACCTCCCAGGGGGTGGGCGACTCGGCCGACCTCGAAGGCGTGGGCACCACCCTCCTCCACCATCGACAGCAGGCGGGCGAGGGCCGACCGGTCACCGTGGCGGGCACCTTCGAGCAGCTCGGCCGGGTCGGCGGATCGTCGGCGAGGCACGGAGCGGAAGCGTAGTGAGGGGTCGCGACCCCCCGGAGCAGCTCAGAGGGTGACCGGGCGTTCCCCGATCGCGGTGGCGGCCTGGCCCACGTCGACCACCTCGGTGACGCCGGGCACTCGGTCTTTCAGGATGCGCTCGATGCCCGCCTTGAGCGTGACCGTGGAGGCCGGGCAGGACACGCACGCCCCCACCAGCTCGACGGACACGACCCCCGTCTCCTCGTCGACGTCGCGCAGGAAGATGTCACCGTTGTCGGCCTGGATGGCCGGTCGGATCGCCTCGATGACCTCTTCGACCTGTGCGCGCATGACCCTCTCAGCGTGCCTCGGAGCGTGCATCCCTGCCAACACCGTGACCGCCCGGACTGTTCCGGATCACTGCTCCCGCACGTCGGCGCCGACGGAGCGGAGCTTGTCGACGAAGCGCTCGTAACCCCGTCTGATGTGATGGGCGTCGCTGACCACGGTCTCACCCTCGGCCCGCAACGCGGCCACGACGAGCGCCGCGCCCGCGCGGATGTCAGGGGCGCGCACCGGCGCACCTGAGAGCAACGGCCGGCCCCGCACCACCGCGTGGTGACCCTCGGTGCGGATGTCAGCCCCCATCCGCACCAGTTCGTCGACGTAGCGGAACCGCCCAGCGAAGAGGTTTTCGGTCACGATGCCGACCCCGTCCGCGGTGGCGAGCATGGCGACGAAGAGCGGCTTGTAGTCGGTGGCCAGGCCGGGGTACGGCAGCGTCGAGACGTCCACCGCTCGAAGGCGTCGAGCGCACATCGCCCAGATCCCCTCGCTGTCGGGTGAGATGCGCATCCCCATCTCGCCGAGCTTGGCAACGTACATGTCCATGTGGTCGTGGCGCGCACCGGCCAGGGTGATCTCGCCGCCGGCCACACCGAGCGCCGCGAGGAAGGTGGCCGCCTCGATCCGGTCGGGGATCACGGTGTGCTCCACCGCAGCGAGCTGCTCCACCCCGTCGACCTGGATGGTTGAGCTGCCCGCCCCGAGCACCCGAGCGCCCATGCGGTTGAGGAAGGCAGCCAGATCGGCGATCTCGGGCTCGCGCGCCGCGTTGTCGATGATCGTCGTGCCTTTGGCCAGCACCGCCGCCATCAGCAGGTTCTCGGTGGCACCCACGCTCGGGAACTCGAGCAGCACCCGGGTCCCGATGAGCTGTTCGGCACGGGCCTCGATGTAGCCGTGGGCGAACTCGAAGGTCGCGCCGAGCTCCTCGAGGCCACGCAGGTGCATGTCGATCGGTCGGGGACCAAAGTCATCACCGCCAGGAAGCGCCACCTTCGCCCTCCCGTAGCGGGCGAGCAGCGGCCCGAGCACCACGATCGACGCCCGCATCCGCTCGACCAGCTCGTAGGGAGCCTCAGGGGTCAGCTCGCCGTCGTGCACGATCCGCAGGTCACCGGGCGCCGGGCGCTCGACGGTCATCCCCATCGTCTCGAGCAGCTCCGCCATCCACGTGACGTCGAGGATCTCCGGCACGTTGTGCAGCACGTACTCACCCGGGGCCAGGGTGGTGGCCGCCATCAGCTTGAGCACCGAGTTCTTGGCTCCGCTGATCGTCACCGTGCCCTCGAGCGGGCCGGACTGGCGCACGGCGATGCGGTCCACGGACCTCAGTATGCTCGCGCCGGCGTGCACCAGGTCGTCGTCCGCCGCGTGGTCACCGAACGCGAGCTCCAAGCGATCCTCGAGCCACGCGACGACCTCGTGCGGGAGCGTCGCTGCGGCGACGGGTTGTTCGAGCTCGCCGATGGGCCGTTCAGCGTGTGGCGCCGCACGGTCAGGATCGATCCGTCAACGGGGACGACCACCGGCGCCCAGGTCACCGTCACCGAGACGTTCGAGTTCCGGCTGGCCGTGCCCGTCTGGAGCGTTCTCTTCCGCCCGCTTCTGCGCCACCACCTCCGCAGAGGCACCGACCCCGATCGCGGGCGCGTTCCCTGGTGGGCACCGCCGCAACGCCTCGATCGGCGGTCTGCGAAGGTGCTCGGCCTGCTCAGCGTGGTCGCGCTGATCGCCGGCTACCTCGGAACCCTGCTCAGCCAGACCAACACGTTCTTCAAGGAGGACTTCGGCGCCTCCGACGCCGCCATCGGCGCCACCCTGTCGGTGGTGCGGATCGGCGCGCTCCTCGCACTGGTCGTCGCCGCGGTGGCCGACCGACGCGGCCGCCGCAGGGTGCTGCTCGCCGCGTCGGTCGCCGGTTGCGTCGCCACCGCGTCGGGCACCGTCGCTCCCGGGCTGGTCTGGCTCGGCGCCAGCCAGACCGTCGCCCGCGCGTTCTCGACCGCCATGGCACTGATCTTCAGCATCATCGCTGTGGAGGAGACCCCCGCGGGCTCACGTGCCTACGCGGTGTCGGTGCTGACGATGGCGGGCGCGCTGGGGGCCGGCGCTGCCGTGATGCTGCTGTGGGTCGCAGACCTCGGCGCGGGCACGTGGCGGCTGCTGTACGCCGTGCCTCTCGTCGCCCTGGTGCCGCTGCGATGGGTGGCCCGCCATCTCCCCGAGACACGTCGGTTCTCGCTCAGCGAACAACGTTCGAGCACCGGACCGAACCGCCCCCGCGCCCGACTCCCCCGCGGCCGGCTCGCCCTGCTCGCCGCCTCGGGCCTGTTCCTTTCGGTGTTCGTCGCCCCGGCGTCGGGGTTCCAGAACGAGTACCTGCGCAGCGACCGGGGCTTCAGCGCGGTCGGGTTGATCGCCTTCAACATCCTCACGAACACGCCCGGCGGCCTGGGCATCGTCGTCGGGGGTCGTCTGGCGGATGCGATCGGTCGACGGCTGATCGGCGCGCTGGGACTGGCCGCCGGGGTCGGGTTCACCGTGCTCGTCTACCTCGACCATGGGTGGACGATCTGGCTGTGGTCGGTCCTCGCGGCGGCGCTCGGAGCCATGGCGGTGCCCGCGCTTGCGGTGTACGGGCCGGAGCTGTTTGCGACCGAAGCCCGGGGAAGGGCGAACGGGATCATCAACCTCTTCTCCGTCATCGGCAGTGCCGCAGGTCTCTACCTGGCGGGCGTGCTCGCCGACCGGCTGGGCTCGCTCTCGGAGGCCATGTTCGTGCTGGCGGCCGCGCCGCTGGTCGTGATCGCGCTGGTGCTGCTTCGGTACCCGGAGACCGCATCGCTGGAGCTGGAGGAGCTGAACCCCGAAGACGCGCCCCTGTCCCGTGACCTGCTGGCGCTCGAGGGGCTCGACGTCGACAGCATCGCCGAGCGCTACCCGCCGCGAACCGGCGGTCCTGAACCGGACCGGTAGGATCGTCCGCTGTGCCTACCGAGATCACCCGATCTTCCCGCCTCGCGCGCCTGGCGGCGGGCGCGCTCGCGCTCGCCCTGCTCGTCGGGGCGTGCAGCGACAAGGACTCCCCTGCGACGCTCGATGACGCCGCGTCGACCGCGCAGACCACCCAGCCGACGAGCAGGAGTTGCGACCCGCGGCTCGATCCCTACACGAACCACGTCGCCTACGCGACCACGACCGGGGCCATCAACGTCTACCCCGCGCCCGGTGCAGCGCAGCCATCGCACACCTTCCCGGTGCCCCGCAAGACCGACACCGACCCGCCGGTCGACGTGCCGATGGTGTTCCTGGTCACGAACGAGCCGAGCGACAACTGCGACTGGATGGAGGTGCTGCTCCCCGTCCGGCCGAACGGCTCCAAAGGCTGGATCAGGCGAGCCGACGTCCGCCTCGAGGGCAACAACTACCGCATCGTCGTGGATCTGAACGGCTTCAACCTCAAGGCCTACGAGGGCGACCGGGTGATCCTCGACACCGAGATCGGTGTGGCTCGGGAGAACCGCCCGACCCCCGGCGGCGTCTACTACACCACCGAGCTGCTGAAACCGCCGGATCCCAACGGGGTCTACGGAACCTACGCCTTCGGCCTCTCGGGCTTCTCGGAGGTGCTCACCAGCTTCAACGGCGGTCAGGGCCAGCTCGGCATCCATGGCACGAACGAGCCGAACAAGATCGGCCAGCGGGTGAGCAACGGGTGCATACGCCTCCGCAACGAAGACATCAACAAGCTGGTCGAGTCGATCCAGGGCGACCCGTACGGCATCCGAGTCGAGATCCTGGCGTGATCCGTCGGAGCAGGCTCGCAGCGTTCGCCATCGCGGTCACGCTCGCCCTGCTCGTGGCGTGCGGCGAAGACGCCACCACCCCACCCGCCACGGCGGGGGGAACGGCGCGCGACGCGGAGGCGCTCCTTCCGCCGATCGACCGCAACCAGACGCTCCCACCGAACGACCTCGCCGCACTCCGCCACATCTACGAGCCGGCACTGGCCAACCTCGGCCTGCGACTCACACGGGGCCAGCTGATCGATCTCGGCAACGGCAGCTACACCCCATCGAACACCGGAACCCACCTGGCGCTCTACGTCGAGCCGATCGCCGAGTACAGCGACGACCAGTACGCCCAGGGACTCTGGGATCTCACCGCGCTGATCACGCCTGACGTGTTCGCCCGGTGGGCCGACCTGCGCTCCTACGACATCTGCCAGGAGCCGCTGCCGTCGGTCGACGACAACCCCGAGCCCTTCCCGGTCACCCAGGTCAACATCACTCGCGAAGCTGCCGCCACCATCGATTGGGAGAACGGTTCGCTCGGCGACTTGGTGCGAGCAGCGCGCGCCAACAAGGACCTGAAGCTCGTCGTGTCCCGCGCCGTCCGCCAGTCAGCGGCGTACAAAGCGGCGGTCGGATCGGCCGACCCGGGCACCACCGCCCCCACGGCGACGACCCCCTGACTGTCCGACTCACCCGATAGCCAGCGCCTGAGGAGGAACGCCCCGGTTGCTCGCTTGTCGTCGCGGAGGCCGCGTTCACACGTCCGGGCAGACACCCGAAGTCTTGGCTTCTGCCACGTAGGCCTCAGCCCCTGGATACTCATCCATCTCGAGAAGCCCGCCGTCATTCACGGACTGGCTCAGCGCGTCGAGTAGCGCGACGACATCCTGAGCGGATATTTGCTGCACATCGCTCTTGTTGAGCGTCTGCTCTGACAGAACGCGCATCTCGTGCAGCTCACTCTGAAACGCCTTTGCGAAGGCGCGCACCGCCGGGGAGAGCTCCTGCTGATCACTGGTAACACCAAGCTGCTCCGATGCTTCTGCCGTCACCTTGATCCAGCGATCAACGGCCTCTTGCGCCGCAACCGGATCGAACAGATCATTCGGAATGCTTTGCGAATCAGGGGCTAAACGTGAGGGGCTGCGCGTCGTGGTGGGTGGCTGGCGCTGCTCCGGTAGGGCGACTGATGTGCTCACGTGATGGCCCAGCCGTTGGCGGCTTGGTTGAAGCCGAGGTTCACCGCGGCGGGGCGGTGGGCGAGCCATTCGGCACCTTCCAAGGCCGTTCGTGCTTCCCGGAGGTGCGCGCCTGCGCCGAATTCATGTACGTGTTCTGTTGGCTTCCTCTCCCGGCGTCTCTCACAGACGAGACAGCCAGGTGCGAACGGCGCCCACGATCGCATCGTCCTGGTTGCGCGGGTCATGGCCGCCGGGCACCCACACCTGCGTCACCGGCCCGGGGATCGCGGCGAGCGCGTCTGCGAACTCATCGGGCGAGCCAAAAGGATCCTTGTCTCCCGACACGAACAGGCACGGCAGCTGCAGCGACGGGAAGTGATCGGTGCGCAGCTGCTGCGGTTTGCCCGGTGGGTGCAACGGATAGCTGAGCAGCACCAGGCCGGCCGCAGGCAGCCCTTCTGCCACTGCCAGCGAGCACATCCGACCGCCGTAGGACCGCCCGCCCAGCACGAGCTGGTCGGCTTCGATGCCGGCATCATCCACCAGGCGAGCCGCCTCCTCCCGGATGCAGGCGATCGCCTTCGGCGCCCGATCCGGCGCCCGCCGCCCTTCCCGGCGGTACGGGAAGTCGATGCGCTCGACCGGCAACGGCGCAACCCCGTCGGCCACCGCCACCAGCGTGTGGTGGTTGCGGTCCGCGCCCGCCCCCGGGGTGAGCAGAAGCGCCCCCGGGCGCCCCGGCGATCGTCGACGAGGAGTCATCGGCCGATCAGGATGCGGCGGGCCTCGGCGAGATCGGCGATGCGCCGGGCTGCCTCCCCGTTGTCTCCGCCGTGGTCAGGGTGCACCTCACGGAGCCGGTCACGGAAGCGCCGCTGGATCTCCACCCGGGACGGCAGCGGCGCCCCGGTAGCGCCGTTCCGCTTCCCGTTCCGACCCAACGCCCCGTCGACGGCGGCCGGCTCGAAGCCCAGCACCCCGAGTGCCCAGGCCACCGGATCCGCGTACGCGGAGACGCTGTGCGCGGCGCCGTACCCGGCGAGGTGGGCGATCAGCTCAGGGCCGATCGGACCGGCCCAGCGCATGGCCCGACGGACGGTGGCCATCACGGTGTGCCGGACCGCAGGGGCCAGCGTGCCCACCGCGTAGACCGCGCCGAGGATGGCCTGCGCGGGCGTGCACCCGCGCTCGAGATCGAAGATCCAGTCGTCGCCGTCGCTCACCAACCGGAACCGGGTGCGGCTCAGACCGACCCGATCGGTCTGAAACCGGTACCGCAAGCGGGGCTGGGGGACGCGCCGTCCCTCCTCGATCTGGAGCGCGAGCCGGAGCACGTCCGGGTGGAGGTCGGGGTCGAGATCGACGATGTAGGTCGCGACCACCCCGCCGAGCAGCACTCCGCCGAAGCCCGGCGGAGGGTCGACGGGCAGATCCAGTCGGCCCAACGCCACCCGTCTGGTCGGCGCGATCGGCCGAGAGTGGAACAGCTCCATCTCGGCCAGCACCTCCACGATCCCAACCTAACGGCGGGGACCACCGATCACATCCCGGTCCCGCCGGCGTCAGACGTAGTTGCGCAGCACCCGGCGCAGCTCAGCGGCGTGCTGCTCGATCTCGTCGTCCGACATCGTGTCGGCCTCGAGACCTTCCCGGAGCCGCTCCACCCGGCCCTTGATGTCGTTCCACGCGCCCGGCGCGAAGCCGAACGGGGTATCGAGCGCGAGCACAGCGGGTGCGCCGCTCACGAAGGCGAGCACCCCTTCGTGATCACCCGCGTGATGCTGGAGTCGGTCGACCGCGACGAAGAGCTCACCGAGGAGCTCGATGACGTCAACCCCGTCGTAACCATCGTCGGCGTCGACCTCGGGCTTCAACGCGTCCGGATACTCGATGGAGTCGAGGAGCTCCTCGACCCGTTGCTCGTCCACCTCGAGCACGACCAGGTTGCCCTCGACGTCGAACTCGTAGGGGATCACGAGCTCGTCGAGCGCAGACGCCAGCCTGGTCACGTCGTCGTCGGACCAGTCGGTCAGCTCGTACACCAGCTTCGGGGCGTCCGCGTCGAGCGACGGCAACGTAGTGACCTGCACCTGCTCGATCAGCTCGTCGACCTGCGCTTCGCAGGCAGCGGGCACGACCAGGTCGGTGCCCTCCCACGCACGGGGGATGCCTGCGCCTTCGAGGAGCTGCTCGAGCATGGCCCGTGACTCGACCGCCCACTCGTGCAGCTCGTACTCGACCTGCCCACCGCGACCGGCGCCGCCCTCCGGGTCTTGGGCCTCAGGGTCGGCGGCCTCAGGGTCGGTCGGGACGAGTGGGAGCTCGCAGTCCGGGCACACCTCAACCGAGGGGATGTACTCGCTCCCACAGCTGTGGCACCGCATGGTCACAGCCGACAGCCTTGCACACCGACCCGCTCGCCACCGTCGGCTGCCCCACTCATCGACTCACAGGCGCGGGGTCTCGACGTAGCGCCCGAAGACCCGTGCCAGGGCGTCCATGATCTCGCCCAACGTGGCGTAGGTGGTCACCGCGTCGATCAGCGCCGGCATGAGGTTGGCCTCGGGATCAGCCGCGACGGCTTCGACCCGCTCGAGCGCGGCACGGACCGCGACGTCGTCGCGCCGACGCTTGACCGCCCGCAGGCGTTCGATCTGGGCCGCTTCCTGCTCGGGGGTGATCCGCAGGATCTCGATCGGCTCCTCGTCGTCCTCGATGAAGTCGTTCACCCCCACGATCACCCGACGCCCGGCGATCACCTTCTTCTCGAACTCGTAGGCCGAATCCGCGATCTCCGCCTGGAACCAGCCCTCTTCGATGCCGGCGTACACCCCCTCGAGCATCGATCCGTCGCCGAGCTCGAGCAGGTGCTCGAAGATCCCCTCAGCCCGTCGCTCCAGCTCGTCGGTGAGCGCCTCCACGAACCAGGACCCGCCGAGCGGATCAGCGACGTGGGCCACGCCCGTCTCGTGGGCGATGATCTGCTGGGTTCGCAGCGCGATGCGAGCCGCCTTGTCGGTGGGCAACGCGAGCGCTTCGTCCATCGAGTTGGTGTGCAGGCTCTGGGTGCCGCCGAGCACCCCGGCGAGGGCTTCGAGGGCGGTGCGGGCGATGTTCAGCTCCGGTTGCTGCGCGGTGAGCGACACCCCGGCGGTCTGGGTGTGGAAGCGCAAGGCCATCGACCGCGGGTCGGTCGCGCCGTAGCGGTCGCGCAACCAGCGGGCCCAGATGCGGCGTGCAGCCCGGTACTTGGCGATCTCCTCGAAGAAGTCGATGTGTGCGTTGAAGAAGAAGCTGAGCCGGGGGGCGAACGCATCGGTGTCAAGACCAGCCTGGCGGGCGAGCTCGACGTACGCGAAGCCGTTCGCGAGGGTGAACGCCAGCTCCTGCATCGCGGTCGAGCCGGCTTCCCGGATGTGGTACCCGGAGATCGAGATCGGGTGCCAGCGGGGCATCTCGGCGGAGCAGAACACGATGGTGTCCCGCACCAAGCGCATCGAGGGCCGCGGTGGGAACACGAACTCCTTCTGCGCCTGGTACTCCTTCAGGATGTCGTTCTGGAGCGTGCCACCGAGGCGCTGGCGGGGCACGCCATTCTTCTCCGCAGTGGCGATGTACATCGCGAGGAGGACCGCGGCCGGCGAGTTGATGGTCATGGACGTGGTCACCGCGCCGAGATCGATGCCAGCGAAGAGCTCCTCCATGTCGGCCAGCGTGTCGACCGCCACCCCGCACTTACCGACCTCACCCTCCGAGAGCGGGTCGTCGGAGTCCCGCCCCAGAAGGGTCGGGAGATCGAAAGCGGTGGACAGCCCGGTGCCGCCCGCGGCCAGCAGGTCGTGGAAGCGCCGATTCGTGTCGGTCGCGGTGCCGAAGCCGGCGAACATGCGCATGGTCCACAGCTTCGACCGGTACATCGAGGCGTACGGGCCCCGGGTGTAGGGGAACTGGCCGGGAAGCTCGCCATCGTCGGGGCCGTACACCGGCTCCAGTGGGATGCCCGAGAGGGTCTCGAAGTCCGCGTCACGAATGGGAGACGCGTCATAGGCCTGCTGCCACTCCTCGCGGGACATGCGTTCAGTATCTCAGCCTCAAACGGACCGCTGGCCGGTCCGATCGTTCTGAGGTAGCGTTTGCTGCTGGTTGGCCTCGAGTGTGGCAGTGGGAGGATCCGCAGTGGGAGGATCCGCAGTGGGAGCATCCGCAGTGGGAGCATCCGCTGCGTCGAGGAAGACCATCTCGGTCGTGGTGATCGCGATCGCGCTGTTGGCCACCGGCTGCTGGGAGATCGGCTCGATCAACTACCCGGCGCCTTCTCTTCCGCCACCAGCCATCGACGGCGACTTCGACGGCGATGGTCGGGCGGATCTGATCTCGATCGACGAAGAGGGTGTCTGGTGGAAGGTGGGCCAGGCTGAGCCGTTCTACTCGGCGCCCTCGCCGCCCTCACCCGACATCTATGTTTCCGGTGACTACGACGGCGATGGTCGATGGGAACCCGGTTACCTCGCCGACGCGGACACCTGGGTGACCGCCGGAGCAGCGGGAACGATCTCCTTCCCCGCGCCTGGCGACATCGCCGACGACCACCTCATCCCGGTGCCGGCCGACTACGACGGCGACCGGCGCACCGACCCTGCGTGGTACCGCTCCACCGACGCCACCTGGTTCATCCGCGGCATGGCACCCATCCAGTTCGGCACGGGCGCGAACGACATGCCCCCCATCCCCGCCGACGGACACGACATCCCCGTGCCCGCCGACTACGACGGCGACCGTATCGCCGACATCGCCACCTACTCGCCGCTCACGGCCACCTGGAACATCCGAGGCCAGGGCTCGCACCAGTTCGGTGAGCCGGGTGCGCTGCCCACACCGCTCGACTTCGACGGCCAGCCCGGCGTTGAGCTCGCATCGTTCGCGCTCGCGACCAACACCCAGTTCGTCGAAGGGCGAGATCCGGTACAGGTGGCAGTGCCGTGGGAGACGCTGGCTCCCGTGCCCGCCCGATACCTCGACACACCGGGCGCCCAATGGGGAACCGTCAACATCGACACCGGTGTGTGGGAGATCGAGGGCGCCGGCGTGGTGGCCAACATCGGCTCGCGCCAGCCAGCCGTGATGCCGGCGTCCAGGCGCTTCGCGTTCGTTGACATGCGATTCATCAACGAGGCCTGGCACGCCTGCCTCGAAGACCCCGGGGGCGCGTGGGGACACGACTACTGCACGATGTTCCCGTGACATCCCACGGAGGACATGGTGAAACCCCTCATCGTCACGTAGCCGCGCTCAGGCTCCCGGCGAGACTGATCAGTGTCGTCACCTTGTCACCTGTTCGCCTGATGCGCACCACCACCTGCGCTTGAACGTCAGCGATGGTGGCCGGGCTAGGGTCAGTCGCCATGGCTCAAGACGCTCCTGACCGAAACATCGCTCTCGAACTCGTCCGAGTCACCGAAGCCGCCGCGCTCGCCGCGGCCCGCTGGGTGGGCGCTGGTGACAAGGAAGGCGCCGATGCGGCAGCTGTCGACGCCATGCGGCTCGTGCTGGGCACCGTGCCCATGGACGGCGTCGTGGTGATCGGGGAGGGAGAGAAGGACGAAGCCCCGATGCTCTACAACGGCGAGCACATCGGCGACGGGACACCACCGGCGTGCGACATCGCGGTGGACCCGATCGACGGCACCACGCTCACGTCGAAGGGTCGGGGCAACGCGCTGTCGGTGATCGCGCTCTCCGAGCGGGGCACCATGTTCAACCCCGGCCCGTGCGTCTACATGGAGAAGATCGCGGTCGGCCCCGCGTGCCGGGGGGTGATCGACATCACCAAGTCCCCCACCGAGAACCTGCGGGCGGTCGCGGACGCCAAGGGCGTGCCGGTGCGGGAGGTGACCGCGGTGATCCTCGAGCGTGACCGGCACAACGACCTCATCGCCGAGGTTCGTGCCGCGGGGGCACGCATCCGGCTGATCCCCGACGGTGACGTGGCGGGTGCGATCTCCACCGCCTGGCCGGACTCGGGCGCCGACATCCTCTTCGGCGTCGGAGGCACTCCCGAGGGCGTCATCGCCGCCGCTGCGCTGAAGTGCATGGGCGGTCAGATCCAGGGGCGGCTCTGGCCCCGCAACGACGAGGAGCGCCGGGCCGCCATCGATGCCGGCTACGACCTCGACGCGGTCCTCGACACCGACGATCTCGTGGCGGGCGACAACTGCTTCTTCGCCGCGACCGGCATCACCGACGGCGAGCTGCTGCGGGGCGTGCGCTTCAGCCGGGACACCGCCACCACCCAGTCGCTGGTGATGCGATCGAAGTCGGGCACCGTGCGGCTCATCAACGCCACCCACCGGGCGGAGAAGCTCCGGGCGCTCCAGAGCAGCTGAGGAGCAGCCCTGAGCCGGCAGCGGTCAGAGCGTGCGGGCAGCGAGCACCGACAGCACGACCACCGGCGCCAGGATCACCTCGAAGAACCCCGCCACGAACGCGAACCCCACTGCCACGAGCATCGGGATCCGCACCAGCGCCAGCAGGACGCCAGCGGTCGGGGTGTCGTCGTGCAGCTGCAGCAGGAGGCGACCGAGTCGGATGAGATCGCGCGGCAGCGTCCGGAGTCGCACCTGCCGACCCTCGGCGCGCGCCGCACGCATGAGCTGCGCCAGCTCGCGGGCGTGGGCCGGTCCGACGTCGGGTAGCGCGCGCAGCTTCGCCGGCAGCGACACGACCTCGCGGAGCAGCGACGCGAAGAACAGCAGCACCGCCGGCGCGGCAGCGAGCGCCACCGCCAGCATCGCCGTGCCGAACCAGGTGTACCAGGATCCCGGCGGGTCCTGCGCGACGACCGCCGTGAGGATCACGAACCCGCTCGCGGCCACCACGCTCGCATAGAGCACGACCGCGGTGAGCACGCCTCTCGCCAACGGCACAGCGAGCTCGAGCACCTCGACCGCTCGGTCGTAGCGCTGGCGCGCTCGCTCAGAGAGCCTCTGGCGCGATTCGCTCACCACACCAGAAGGTACCGCGCTCAGCTGTCGGAGAGCCCGAGCTCGCGCTGGGAGCGGCGTGTCAGACGGGCGAGCTCCTCAGCGGAATGTAGCGAGCCCTGAACGAAATCCTCGAGTGCCCGCTTCTTCGCCTGCACCGATGCCGCAGCTGCTTCGCGGCCATGGGACAGCGCCTCGCCGGCACTCGCTGTGTGCTGCCGGACCCGTGTGCCGAGCGCGGCCTGGCTGTTCGCGACCGCCGCAGCGGCCTTCGCCCAGTTGGAGCGGAAGATCCCGAGGTCAAACGAGCCGTCCTTCACCCAGTTGCTGTAGAGCACCTGCTCGCTCGGCACCTTCAGGTCATGGACCAGCCCCACCCAGCTGAGCACCCGGAGCACGTAGTAGGTGATGTCGACCTCCCACCAGAAGAACCCGTTCCGAGCCGAGGACTGGAAGTAGTGGTGGTTGTTGTGCCAGCCCTCGCCGAACGTGGCGAGCGCGAGCAGGAGGTTGTTGCGGCTGGTGTCGTCGGTGGCGTAGCGACGACGGCCGAACACGTGTGCCACCGAGTTGATCATGAAGGTGTTGTGCCAGAGCAGCACCGTCGAAAGGAAGAACCCAGTGAACAGGCCGGGCCAACCCGCGATGAGGTACGAGGCGATGCCGAGCGTCCACGGCGGGATCCAGTCGTGGCGGTTGAGGAAGCGCAGCTCGGGGTACTTGGCGAAGTCCCGGATGCGATCGAACTTGGTGTCCTTGTACTTGTCGCAGAGGATCCATCCCACGTGGCTCCACCAGAACCCACGCAGCGGTGAGTGCACGTCCTGCTCGGTGTCGGAGTAGCGGTGATGATCACGGTGGTGCGACGCCCACCAGAGGGGCCCCTTCTGCGCTGCCGATGCACCACCGAAGGCGAGCACGAACTGGAACGCCCGGTTCGTCCGGAAGCTCCGGTGCGAGAAGTAGCGGTGGTAACCCGCGGTGATGAACCAGATCCGCATGGCGTAGAGCGTGACGAACAGCGCCACGGCCTTCGGGGTGACCCCGAAGACCACGACGCCAGCGATCGCCAGCACGTGGACGAGCAGGAAGGGGATCGAGGCGACCTTGTTCACCCGCTCATCGGCCGGCCGCTCATACGCTGTGCGTCGCGGACGCGATCTGGTGGAGGGGACCCCCTCCTGGGTGGAAACGTCGGGGGAGGACGGGGGGAGGGTGTCCATCGAATGCATGCGATCTCTCTCAATTCCGGGGGCTGCTGCGACCGGCAGAGCCCCTGACCACGCCACCCTACCCTACCGACCGGTCGGTAGGCTGCAGTGTCGAGGGGTTTACGGCTGTGTCATGTGACACACCGAGCGCTTGCGAGCCTCGAGCCCCTGATGGTCTTCAGACGGGATCGATGCGGCGGGCGCGCTGGCGAGGAGCGCGGCGCCCCGCTCGCTCACGCTCGTGCTCCCGCCTGATGGCGGCCGCCATCTCGGCCATGCCCTGCGCGAGTGGGCGCGGCCTCCAGCCCAGCTCCCGGCGCGCCCGCTCACCCGAGAAGGCCTGGTGACGGGTGGCGAGCGCGATGGTGTCGGTGACCAGAGCCGGGTTTCCACCGAACCAACGGATGAGGGTGGCGGCCGGCGAGCTCGACCAGCGCACCAGCCTGGTCGGCAGGTACGCGACCGGTGGGCGCCGGCCGGCCCCCGCCGCGATCAGCCGGAACCACTCCTCGAAGGTGACCGCGTCGGCGCAGAGGAGATACTCGCGGCGGTCCTCGCCGCGCTCGGCGATCCGCACCAGACCGTCCGCGCAGTCGTCGACGCTCACCAGGGACTGCACCAGCTCTGGCATGTAGCCGACCGGTGTCGGGTAGCTGACGAAGGTGCGGATCAGCTTGGCCATCTCGCTGTCGTCATCCGGGCCGTAGATGCCCCCCGGGATCCCGATCCGCACCCGCGTGCCCTTCGCCGCGCGGTCCCGCGCGAGCAGGTGCGCCTCCCGCTTGGTGCGCTCATAGGCGACGGCGGGCTCCGCCGGGTTCCACCACGACTCATCCACCGGCTCGGGACCGGTCGCCCCCAGCGCCGCCACGGAGCTGACGTGCACCACGAGCGCCCCGGTTGCAGCCGCCGCGTCGAGCACGTGCCGGGTGCCTTCGACGTTCACCTGCTGCATCCGGGTCGGGTCCGCCGCCCCGAGCTCGACGTAGGCGGCACAGTGGAACACGGTGTCGACCCCTTCGAGGGCTGCTTCGACGCTGGCTCGATCGGTGACATCGCCGACCGCCTCATCGACCGCCAGCCCGGCTAGCCGCCGACGATCGCTCGAGGCGCGGACCAGCACCCGCACGTCGTCGCCTCGCTCGACCAACGCTCTGACCAGGTGACTGCCGAGAAAGCCGGTGGCACCTGTCACCAGCGCGCGCATCGCGGTGTCGTCAGGCCGGGCGGAACACGACGATCGACACGTCGTCGCTGATCGGCGTGAAGTCAGCCCGCACCGGCATCCCCACCGCGAGCTCCACCCCCTCGGTGTCCACCAGCCGGGTCATCATCCGCGGCCCCTCTTCGAGCTCCACGATCGCCACCGTGTACGGGAGCTGCTCGTTGAAGGGCGGCAGGTCGTTCCGGTAGACGGTCGAGTAGGTGTAGACGGTGCCACGCCCGCTGGCCTCGACCCAGGTGACGTCCTCGCTCCAGCAGGACGGGCAGAACGGCCGCGGGTAGTGATGGACCGTGCCGCACTGGTTGCAGCTCCGCAGCAGCAGCTTGCCTTCGCGCGCGGCCTCCCAGAACGGGCGGGTGTCGCTCTCGATCACCGGTAGATCGAACCTGGGGGTGCCCATACGGGCACCCTACACTCGCTCGCCATCGCACTCCCTCGATCGAAACGGAGACCGATGAGCGACGAACGACCGTTGGATGAGCAGGTGCTGTTCAGCCGCCGTGACGGCGTGGCCTGGATCACCCTCAACCGACCGGAGGCCCACAACGCCATCACCCCCGATCAGCGCAACCGGGTGATCGACCTCCTCGAGCAAGCGAGCGGCGATCTGACCACCCGCGCGGTGGTGCTCACCGCGACGGGGAGGGGGTTCTGCACCGGAGCCGACCTCCGCGGCGGCAGAACCCACACCCCGGAGCGTCCGGCGGACGCTCCCGAGCGGGCCGTCGGCGAGGTGAGCCGGCTGATCCGGGTCGGCGCGCAACGACTGATCGCTGCGATCCTCGACTGTGAGAAGCCCGTGATCGCCGCCGTCAACGGCACCGCCGCGGGCATCGGTGCGCACATGGCGTTCGCCTGCGATCTGGTCCTCGCGGCCAGCAGCGCCCGATTCATCGAGGTGTTCGTGCGGCGGGGCCTCGTACCCGACGGCGGTGGCGCCTACCTGCTTCCCCGTCTGATCGGGTTGCAGAAGACCAAGGAGCTGATGTTCTTCGGTGACGCGCTCTCCGCCGAGGATGCTGCGTCGCTCGGCCTGGTCAACCGCGTCGTGGACGACGACCGCCTCGAAGAGGTCGCGACCGAATGGGCCTCGCGCTTGGCCCACGGCCCCACCCGGTCGATCGCGCTGACCAAGTGGCTGCTGAACCGCTCGCTGGAGACGGACCGGGCGGGGGCCTTCGCCGATGAGGCGGTGGCACAGGAGCTCAACATGGGAACCCACGACGCCCAGGAAGGCGTGGCCAGCTTCGTCGAGCGCCGCGATCCCGACTTCAAGGGTTGGTGAGCGCCCCCATCGGAAGCCACCCAGCGCAGGTCACGTCAGGTCAGGTCGATCTCGGTCTGGCCGAGCAGCGCGGCGAGAGCCTGCGCCTCCATCGGCCGAGCGAAGTGGTACCCCTGGCCGAGATCGCACCCGAGCGCGACGAGCGCCGCGGCCTGCTCGTCGGTCTCCACCCCCTCGGCGATGGTCGACAGCCCGAGCATGCGGGCCACGTTGACGATCGCCGCAGTGATGGCCTGGTCGCCTGCGTCGTGTCCCAGCCCCTCGATGAAGGTGCGGTCGATCTTGAGCACCTCGACCGGGAAGGTCCTCAGGTAAGCGAGCGACGAATGGCCCGTGCCGAAGTCGTCGAGCGCGAGACGCACGCCGATCTCCCGCAACGACCGCAGGGTCGAGCTGGTCGTGTCAGCGTCCGCCATCAGCGCGTTCTCCGTGATCTCGAAGTGCACGACCGCGGGATCGATGCCGGTCTCGGTCACCACCTCACGCACCATCGCAACCAACCGGTCGTCGACGAGCTGACGCGATGAGAGGTTGACGAAGAGCGGGAGCGGCTCCCCCGCGACAGGGTCCACCAGCACCTCGCGCGCCACCCCGCACGCGGTGGCGAGGATCCACCGGCCCAGCTCGACGATGAAGCCCGTCTCCTCAGCCACCCGCAGGAACTGTCCCGGCAGCAGCAGCCCGCGCTCGGGGTGACGCCAGCGCACGAGCGCCTCCGCACCGCGCACCGCACCGGAATTCAGGTCGATGATCGGCTGGTAGACGAGGCAGATCTCCTCCCGCTCGAGGGCGTACCGCAGCGCCTGCTCGACGTCGAGACGCTCGACGACCCGCTCCCGGACATCGATGTCGAACAGCTGCACCCGATCACGCCCCAGGGCCTTGGCCTCGTACATCGCGGCGTCCGCGTCACGGAGCAGCTCCTCGGCCGAGACCCCCGGGGACGCGAGCGCCACGCCCATCGAGACGGTCACGAACACCTCGTCGGCACCGAGCGCGAACCGTCCACCCACCTCCCGCCGGACCCGCTCGGCCAGCTCGAGCGCGTCGTGCTGGTCGGCGACCCCGGTGCACACGACGACGAACTCATCGCCACCGAAGCGCGCCACGTGATCCCGCGGCCGGGTGCTGCCCGTCAGCCGTCGTGCCAACGAGACCAGCAGCCGGTCGCCGGCCTCGTGTCCGAGGCTGTCGTTGACCACCTTGAACCGGTCGACATCGAGGAACAGCACCGCGACCGAGCCTTCCGCCCCGGCCGTGCGCAGCGCGTGCTCCAGCCAGCCGAGCAGCGGCGCCCGGTTGGGCAGACCGGTGAGCTGGTCGTGCGAGGCCTGATGGTGCAGCCGAGCCTCCAGCTGCTTCTGCTCGCTGGTGTCTCGAGCGATCGTGGCCACGAACTCGACCTCACCCGCCGGCGTCCGGTGGGCGAGCACGACGTTGGAGACGGGTAGCGCCCCAGTGCGGCTCAGGGGCTGCAACGCGAGCTCACCCCGCCACACGTCCCCTGACCGCAACGCCGGTAGCACCTCCGTCTCCACGATCTGCCACGAGTCGGGGGTGTAGAGCGAGCGAAGCTCGATGCCGGAGAGGTCCGCGTCGCCGTCGATGCCCAGCGCCCGCCGCGCGGACTGGTTGAGGTACACGAGCCGTCCCACCGCATCGACCAATCCCACGTAGTCGGTGGTGTTCTCGATGATGGCGTGGAAGCGCAACAGGTTCTGACGCGCCTCCACCAGGTCGGTGACCTCGAGCACGGTGCCGATGTGACCGATCGCCACGCCACTCGGATGACGAACCGGCGAGGTCTGCCCGAGCACCCAGCAGACCTGGCCGTCTGGTCGGAGGATGCGGAAGCGGGCCCGGAACTCATGTCCCTCCCGCAGCGCCTTGGCCCATCGACCGGCCATCGCCGCTCGATCGTCGGGGTGCACGGCCGCCCACACGTCAACGGGCTCGCCGTCGGACTCCGGGGCTGACTCGCCGTCGGGAGCCCCGACGGTGAGCTCCTGCCAGCGGGGGTTGGCGTAGGTCACCCGCCCGGCGCCGTCGAGCTCGAAGATGGCCAGCGGCGCGGCATCGGCGAGCAGGTGGAAGCGCCGGTCGTGCGGTCGGGCGATCCCCGGCCGGGCGCGAGCCCGTCGACGGGAGCAGACGGTCCAGCCGAGGGCGGCGCCGAGCGTCGTGCCGACGCCCATCAGCACAGGCGCCGACCCGAGCGCGCTGAGCCAGCCTCCCGTGTCCCCCAGAACCACGCTGCGTGAGGCTAGGCGTCGACGGACTCGCCAGGGCGGACCACGGAGAGTGGCACACCCACCACCCTCCTCACGCTCGGTGTCAGCCCCCGCGTGCCCGCCGCGAGACCGGACGCTTCCGCTCGACGAGCCCGCTCGATGCTGCTAGCTCGACGCGTCCCCACCGGTCTCCCCGGGCGGCTCGGACTGACCAGCCGCCGCGGCACGGGCGAGCCGATCCCGCACCGCGACACCCACGCCAACCGGTTCGGGTGGCACGGCGAGCACCACCTGTGCACCCAGGCGATCGGCCTGCCGGAGACGGGCGTAGAGCACCCGCGCGTACTCGTCCGGTCCCCCCGCGGGTTCCAGCTCGATCACCCCTACGGGCAGATCAGCGCTCGCGAACGGCGCGAGCGCCGCGACCACCTGCCCCCTGGCGAGCAGCTCGGCGGCACGCGCCGGGAGCGTCGCCGGGTCCTCGACGACCTCGACCCGCGCGATGGGCGCGTAGTGCGCGGGGAGGGTTCCCGGCGCGGCTACGTCACGATCGCCGAGCCACAGCCCCACCGGCGCGCCGAGCACCTCCTCGAGCCGCTCGAAGCTCACCCCGCCGGGGCGCAGCACCTCGGGCTCGCCGCTCGTGAGGTCCACGATGGTGGACTCCACGCCCACCGCACAGGGCCCACCGTCGAGCACCAGATCGACCTCGTCACCGAGATCAGCAACCACGTCGGCTGCTGTGGTGGGACTCACCCGGCCGAAGCGGTTGGCCGACGGTGCGGCGATGCCCCCGCCGAAGCGCTCCAGCAGCGCGAGGGCGAGAGGATGATCTGGCACCCGCAACCCGACGGTGTCGCGACCGCCGGTCACCTCGTCGGGCACGGTGGGCGCCCGACGCAGCAGCATCGTGAGCGGCCCCGGCCAGCAGGCCTCTGCCAGCAGGCGCGCGGCGCGCGGCACCTCCACCGCCCAGCGGTCGATCGCCTCCGCGGACCGCACGTGCACGATGAGCGGGTGGGTCGGCGGGCGGCGCTTCACCGCGAAGACCCGCCGCACTGCAGCCGGGTTCGAGGCGTCAGCACCGAGCCCGTAGACGGTCTCGGTCGGGAAGGCCACCAGGCCACCGGCTCGCAGCACCTGGACCGCCCGATCCAGCTCTTCGACCGTGACCCTGCCCGGGCGATCATCGCCCCCCATCTCTGCTCCTCGCTGCCGACCGTGCGTGCACCTGCGAACCCGGTGGTGGGGACCTCTGCCACCTCAGCCGGGACGTTCGACCCTACGGCCCCCGCCGGAGGGCCGGCACGCTGAGGACATGAGACGGGTCGTCATCCTCGGAGCCGGCACCGGCGGCACCATCATCGCGAACCGGCTGCGCCGACGGTTCCCGGCCGATCAGCTCGCCATCACCGTCGTCGACCGCGATGACGAGCACGTCTATTAGCCAGGTCTGCTGTTCGTCCCGTTCGGTCTCACCCACCGCGAAGACATCATCCGCCCCCGGAAGCGACAGCTCCGAGCGGGGATCGACTACGTGCAGAGCGAGATCGAGGCGGTCGAGATCGCGACCGACACCGTGCACCTGGTCGATGGGACGAACCTCCAGTACGACCTGCTGGTGGTGGCCACTGGTGCGACCCTGCGCCCCGAGGAGACCGATGGGCTGACCGGGCCAGGTTGGAACGAGAGAGTCTTCACCTTCTACGACCTCGCCGGCGCGACCGCGCTCGAGCAGGGGCTGGCCGCCTTCGAGGGAGGCCGGCTCGTGGTCAATGTCGTCGACCTGCCGATCAAGTGCCCCGTCGCGCCCCTCGAGTTCTGCTTCCTCGCCGACTGGTACTTCCACGAGCGCAACATCCGTGACCGGGTGGAGCTCACCTACGTCACCCCGCTCGACGCCGCCTTCACCAAGCCGGTGGCAGCGAGCGCACTGGCCCAGCTGCTCGACGAGAAGGGTGTTGCACGGGTCGCGGAGTTCAACACCGGTGAGGTGGACGGCTCGGGAGGCCGGCTGATCTCCTACGACGAGCGCGAAGTCCCCTTCGACTTGGCCGTCGTGGTCCCCCTCCATGCGGGCGCGCCGTACGTCGGTCGCTCCCCCGGTCTCGGCGACGAGCTCGACTTCATCCCGACCGACGAGCGCACCCTGCAGTCCAAGGTGAAGCCGAACGTGTTCGCGATCGGCGATGCGGCGAGCATCCCCGCATCGAAGGCGGGATCCGTCACCCACTTCGAAGGTGAGGTCCTAGAGAAGAACATCGTCGCCTTCCTCGAGGGCCGACCGCTCGACGCGTCCTATGACGGGCACGCGAACTGCTTCATCGAGACCGGCTTCGACAAGGCGTTGCTCATCGACTTCAACTACGACACCGAACCGCTTCCCGGGCGCTTCCCCGGCCGTCTGGGGCCCATGCCGCTGCTCGCCGAGTCACGGCTGAACCATTTGGGGAAGCTCATGTTCCAGTGGTTCTACTGGCACACGCTGCTGCCGGGACGTGACCTCCCGGGGATCCACGCCCAGATGTCGATGTCCGGGAAGCGCCAACCCTGAAGGTGACGCTCAAGGTGACCCTGACGGCAGGAAGACCGAAGAGACGAAGGGAGTGACCCGTGCCCACCGAGACCATCGCCGGCACCACGGTCGAGCTGAACGACGAGGGCTTCTTCGAGCATCCCGAGCAGTGGACTCCCGAGATGGCCCCCGAGCTGGCCCGCCGGGAAGGCATCGAGGAGCTGACACCGAGCCACTGGCAGGTCATCGACTTCATGCGCAAGGAGTACTTCGAGAAGGGCACAGGACCAACGGTCCGCGTGCTCGGCAAGACCTCCGGGGTCTCGGTGAAGGAGCTGTACCAGCTCTTCCCCAAGGGCCCCGCCAAGGTGGCCGCCAAGATCGCCGGCATCCCGAAGCCCCGTGGCTGCATCTGACACGCCGGTCGACCCCAGCAAGGAGGACCACATGGCAGCCGAACCCATCGAGAAGGTCTCGATCATCATCTCCAAGGGCTCGCTTGACGGCATCTACCCCGGCCTGATCATGGCCAACGGTGCTCGGGCGGAGGGCATCGAGGCCAACCTGTTCTTCACGTTCTTCGGCCTCGATGCCATCCACAGAAAGCGTCACGACCACATCAAGGTGGAGACTGCGCGCATTCATGGGGTGAGGGTGGCTGGTCTCGGTGGTGATGATCGTATGGCGGGGCAGGCGAGGATGCCTCGGGCTTCGAAG
>JBBFLY010000039.1:0-28310 GCA_037478855.1 Acidimicrobiales bacterium
CCGCGAAGAAGGTCTGCAACGCCTGGGCCGGCTCGGCGCTCATGCGGGACGAGGCGCTCGTCGGCCGGGGGGTCCGGTTCGGTGCGGCACGGCAGGTTGGCGGGGCCGATGGGCCGCAGGCAGCCGGGGAACCAGCCGAGCCGGTCGATGTGTTCGCGGCGCTCAACGCTGAGCACGCCACCGATCCGGTGGTGCTGCAGGTGCCCTCCGGGGTCGAGATCGCCGCGCCGCTCGTGGTCGTCGACTGGCTCGGGACGCAAGGCGCGGCGGTCTTCCCTCGCCTCGTTGTGCAGCTCGACGCCGGTGCGCGGGTCGCGGTGCTCGAGTGGCACGGGTCCTCCGATGTGCACGCGCTCGCCTGCCCGGTGACCGACCTGTCGGTGGGGCCGGGATCCCGCCTCGGTCACCTCGTGGTGCAGCAGCGGGGGGTTCGGGTATGGCAGATCGCCTCCCAGCGCTCGGCGGTCCACGAGGAGGGTGCGATCGTCGCGGCGCAGGTCGGCCTCGGTGGCGACTACGCACGCAGCCGCACCGACTGCCGGCTCGAGGGTCGCGGCGCGAGCGGGAAGCTGCTGGCGGCTTACTTCGGCGAGGGTGCGCAGACCCTCGACTTCCGGACGTTCCAGCACCACATCGCCCCGCAGACCACGAGCGACCTGTTGTTCAAGGGAGCGGTGGGTGGCTCCTCCCGCTCCATCTACACGGGTCTCATCCACGTCGGCAGGCAAGCCCGGGGCACGAACGCCTTCCAGACCAACCGCAACATCAAGCTCTCCGACCACGCCTGGGTGGAATCGGTGCCGAACCTCGAGATCGAGAACAACGACGTGCGCTGCAGCCACGCGTCGACCGTCGGTCCGGTCGACGAGGAGCAGCGCTTCTACCTCGAGAGCCGTGGCGTGCCGACCGCGGTGGCAGAGCGGCTCATCGTGTCGGGCTTCTTCGACGAGGTGCTCTCCCAGCTGCCGGTCCCGGCTGCCCGATCGCTGGTCGACGACGAGATCGACCGCCGGCTTGAACGGAGCGACCGATCATGACCG
Source organism: Acidimicrobiales bacterium (assembly GCA_037478855.1). GTDB lineage: Bacteria > Actinomycetota > Acidimicrobiia > Acidimicrobiales > Acidimicrobilacustridaceae > Rhabdothermincola. The sequence continues at coordinate 1,041 of JBBFLY010000039.1, forward strand.
TCGAGCGGCTGTGCTCGATCCACGACCTCGCGCCCGGTCAGGCTCGGCGCTTCGACCTGGGGGCCCACCGGATCGCGCTCGTTCGCATCGCAGACCAGTGGTATGCGATCGGCGACACCTGCACGCACCAGAACGTCTCGCTCTCCGAGGGTGAGGTGCACGAGGACACCCTGGAGATCGAGTGCTGGAAGCACGGGAGCTGCTTCTCACTGATCACCGGAGCGCCGAGCTCGTTGCCGGCCACCCGACCGGTGCCCGTCTACGAGGTGCGCATCGACGGCGAGGACGTGCTGGTGGACCTGCCATGAGCGAGCTGCGGATCGAAGGACTGCGGGCCCGGGTGGCCGGACGGGAGATCCTCCAGGGCATCGACCTGGTGGTTCGCAGCGGTGAGGTGCACGCCGTCATGGGGCCGAACGGCTCTGGGAAGTCGACGCTCTCACACGTGCTGATGGGCAAGCCGGGCTACGAGGTGCTGAGCGGCTCGGTCACGCTCGACGGCACCGACCTGCTCGCCCTGCCCACGTGGCGTCGGGCTCAGCTGGGTCTGTTCCTCGCCCAGCAGTACCCGACCGAGGTCCCTGGTGTGAGCCTGGTGGAGATGCTGGAGGAGGCGTTCCGAGCCGCCGGGCGCGACCCGTCGGAGGTCCCCTCCCTCGTCGCAGCGGAGGCCGCTCGCATCGGCTTCGGGGAGGATCTGCTGTCGCGGCCGCTGAACGTGGACCTCTCGGGGGGCGAGAAGAAGCGCAACGAGACCCTCCAGCTCGGCGTGCTGCGGCCGCGGTTCGCGATCCTCGACGAGCTCGACTCCGGTCTCGACATCGACGCGCTGCGCACCTGCGCCAGACGCATCGAAGCGGCGACGACTGAGTCCGATCTCGGGGTGCTGGCCATCACGCACTACTCGCGTCTGCTCACCGAGCTGCGCCCAGACGTGGTGCACGTGCTGGCGCGGGGTCGGATCCAGGAGACAGGAGGCCCGGAGCTCGCCGAGCAGCTCGAGCGGAGTGGCTACGCGGCCTACGGCGAGCCGGACGCCGAGGCTGCCGCGCTGCAGCGTGGTGGCGCTGCGCTTGCCGACCCGTTCGTTGACCCGCTGGCCTAGCTCCGCCGATCCACCAGCCTGGCCCCGGAGTTGACCGGATGGTCAGGTTAGAGTGGCGGCGTCGGGGTGAGCGCCAGGGGGTCTCGTGCGCGTCTTCAGCTTCCACCTGATGCCCTATCCCGGGCTGCCCGGGACCTACGAGGGGCCCGCCTGGGTGACCTGCCCGAACGAGCTGTTCGACCCTGAGCTCGGCCATCGGATCTACAACCGCTACCTCGACGAGCTGGTGTACGCAGAGGAGCTGGGCTTCGACGGCGTCTGCGTCAACGAACACCATCAGAACGCGTACGGGCTCATGCCGTCCCCGAACCTCATCGCCTCGATCCTGGCCCGCGAGACGCAGCGGGTGCGGATCGCGGTGGTGGGCAACGCGCTGCCCCTCTACGACCCACCGACCCGGGTGGCCGAGGAGTTCGCCATGATCGACAACATCTCCGGTGGTCGGCTGATCGCCGGGTTCGTCGTCGGGGGCGGGCCGGAGTACTACTCCTTCTCGATCAACCCGGCGCACGCCCGCGAACGCTTCGCCGAGGCGCACGACATCATCATCAAAGCCTGGACCGAGCCAGGCCCACAGGAGTTCATCGGCAAGCACTATCGGCTGCGCTTCCTCAACACGTGGCCCCGCCCGCTGCAGCGTCCGATACCGGAGATCTGGATCCCCGGCGCCGGCTCGATCGAGACCATGGAGTTCGTCGCCCGGCACCGCTACGCGTACATGGGCATCCCGTACTTCCACCGGCGGGTCTTCGAACGGACGTTCCGGATGTTTCGCGACGCGTGCGAGCGTGAGGGGTACCACGCCGACCCGATGCAGTCGGGCTGGCTCACGCCGATCTACGTGGCGGGCAGCGACGAGCAGGCCCGCGCGGAGTTCGAGCCGCACTTCTGGTACTGGGTGCGCAAGCTGCTTCCGGGTATCACCATCACGCCGCCCGGCTACACGTCGTTGCGCTCGCTGGAGAACCAGATGAAGGGCGCGGCGAGCTTCGCCGTGAACCTGAGGACCTGGGATGAGGTCGTGGAGGGTCGCTACGCCATCGTGGGCTCCCCCGACACGGTCTACGCCCAGCTGGAGGAGTGCCTCACGGCGTTCGGCACGGGGAACCTCCTCGGGCTTTTCCAGCTCGGCACGCTCCCGGCGGAGGAGACCCGCCGCAACCTCGAGCTGTTCGCGACGGAGGTGCTGCCCCGGCTGCGGGCTCGTTTCCCCGAGGGGCACCCGGTGCTCGATCCAGACGCCGAGGTGCGGTGATGGTCGGCCTGGCAACCAGCTTCGTCACCACCCGGGTGGGAAGGGTGCAGCTGCGCCGAGGGGGCGGGGGGCCACCGGTGCTCTACCTGCACTCAGCCACCGGAGAAGGAGAGGGGCTGGCGTTCCTCGACGCGCTCGCCGAGCGCTTCGAGGTGCTGGCCCCGATGTTCCCGGGCTTCGGCGAGTCGGAGGGCATCGAGCAGATCGACGACATGGACGACGCGGTGTTCCACCTGCTCGATCTGCTCGAGGTGCTGGGGCTCGAGGCGCCGGCGGTCGTGGGGCTCTCCCTCGGTGGGTGGATGGCGGTCGAGCTCGCGACCCGGTATCCGGACCGGGTGGGCGCGCTGGTCCTGGTCAATCCGGTGGGGCTCTACCTGAAGGGTGCCGAGATCAAGGACATCTTCGGCCGTTCACCAGGTGAGATGGCTCTCGACCTGTTCGCCGACCAGGACCACCCGGTGGCGCGGATGATGCACAGCATGGACGCGTTCCGCAACGATCTGGCGATCACCACCGAGATCCCGTTCGAAGCGGTGAAGCCGGTGTACCAGGCGATGGCCGCGACCGCCCGCCTGGGCTGGAACCCCTACCTGCACAACCCGAAGCTCCCGAAGCGACTGTGGCGGGTCACGTCGCCCACCCTCGTGGTTCGTGGGGAGCAGGACACGCTGGTCCCGGCTCCGCACGCGCGGTACTACGCCGAGCACATCGAAGGTGCCCGGCTGGAGCTGATCGAAGCGGCCGCCCACCTGCTGCCGCTCGAGAAGCCCGTCGAGCTCGCCGGGCTGGTCACGGAGTTCTTGGAGACCGAGCTTTCCGAGGAGGACTGATGCCTGCACTCTCCGACGCTGAGGTCAGCGCCCATCTCGCCGGACTCGACGGCTGGCAGCTCGTCGACGGGCGGCTCCACCGGGAGGTGGCCTTTGAGGACTTCGGTGCGGCGTTCGCGTTCATGACCCGTGTAGCGCTGATCGCGGAGAAGCTCGACCATCACCCGGACTGGTCCAACAGCTGGAACCGGGTGGTGATCGACATCGTGAGCCATGCCGATGGCGGGCTGACCGAACGCTGCTTCGAGCTGGCGGGACGCATCAACCGGGTGTTCGACCAGCCGCAGTGACCGCCGGGGTCTCCGCCGGCGGTCGAGAGGAGCGGGTGATCGCCGCCTACCTGGCCGCCCAGGCAGCGGTGGGTGTTGCGCTCTGGGTGGCTTGGAGCAGCTCAGGAGCCGCGCGTTCGTGGTTCGAGCTCGCGGCCGACCGGCCGTCGGTGATGGACGCCTTCGTCTTCGCGGACCTCGGCGCGGCGGTGACCGGCTCCGCGCTGAGCGCCTGGGGCTTCGCGCGAGCTGGGCGCTGGGCCGTGCCGGTGGTGGCGTTCACCGCAGGCGCGTTGGTCTATCCCACACTCTGGCTGGTCGGGTGGGTCTCGCTCGAGGGCACCGGCGCGCTCGGACTGGCGATCATGATCCCGCCCTCGGTGCTGACGTCGTGGATCGCGTGGCGGGCGTGGCGTCGGCTCGGGTGATCCCCGCGGATCACCGTCGGTCCTCGCTGGCCCTCGCTGGCCCTCGCTGGCCCTCGCTGGCCAGGGGTGACGGTCGCAGGGTCAGCTGGACGAGCTCGTCGCCTCGTCGAGGCCCTGGGTCAGGGTGTTCCAGGCGAGCGTGGCGCACTTGATGCGTACCGGGAACTTCACCACCCCACGGAGCGCCTCGAGGTCGCCGAGCTTGACCTCTGCGAGCTCGCCGGTCTCGTCGGACGCCTCTCCGTCGTCGCCTTCGAGGCTCGACTCGTGGATCGACATCATCGCCTTGAAGGCCCTGGTGAGCTCGCGTGCCTCCTCGACGGTCTTGCCCTTCACCGCGGCGGACATCATCGACGCCGACGACTGGCTGATCGAGCACCCCTGCCCCGAGATGCGGATGTCGCGGATGCGCCCCTCGTCATCCAGGTCGAGATACACCACGATCTCGTCACCGCAGAGGGGGTTGAACCCCTCCACCCGGTGGGCAGGCGGCACCGGCAGCTCCCCACGGTTCCGTGGGTTGCGGTAGTGGTCGAGGATGATCTCCCGGTAGAGGTCTTCGAGCCCAGGCATCGCGGCGATCCTAGAGGGAGAAGAAGTCGGCGGTGTCGGCCAGCGCATCGGCGAGCGCGTCGATGTCGGACTCGTCGTTGTAGACGTACAGCGACGCTCGGGCGGTTGCTGCCACGCCCAGCACTCGCATCAGGACCTTGGCGCAGTGGTGCCCGGCGCGCACGCAGACCCCGTGCTGGTCGAGCACCTGGGAGACGTCGTGGGGGTGCACGTCGCGCAGCGCCAGGGACAGCACCCCGCCCCGGGCGTCGACGTCGGTCGGTCCGTGGATGGTGAGCCGGTCGCCGAAGCGTTCGGTGAGGGTCTCGAGGGCGTAGGCGGTGAGCTGCCGCTCGTGGGCGCGGACGGCCTCCATGCCGAGTTGCTCGAGATAGTCGATCGCCGCGCCCAGGCCGATCGCCTCCGCGATCGGTGGGGTGCCGGCCTCGAACTTCCACGGCACCTCGTTCGGGGTCCAGCCGTCTTTGCGGACGTCACGGATCATCTCTCCACCGCCGAAGAACGCTGGCATGGCCTCGAGCAGATCCTCGCGAGCCCACAGCACGCCGATGCCGGAGGGACCGAGGAGCTTGTGCCCGGTGAAGCCGAGGAAGTCGGCCCCGAGCTCGGTGACGTCGGTGGGCAGGTGGGGGACGTACTGCGCAGCGTCGACCAGGCAGAGGGCACCGGCGGCGTGGGCTGCGTCGGCGAGCTGCCGCACCGGGGTCAGGGTGCCGAGGACGTTCGACATCGCGCTGACCGCGAGCAGCTTGGCTCCCTCGAGGATCTGATCCAGCGACGATAGGTCGAGGGTGTAGTCCGCAGCGACGGGGATCCACCGCAGCTCGATGCCGCGCTCTTCGCGCAGCATGAGCCACGGCACGATGTTGGCGTGGTGCTCGAGCTCGGTGAGCACCACGACGTCGCCCTCCGAGAGGTTGGCGCGCCCCCAGCTGTAGGCGACCAGGTTGATCGCCTCGGTGACGTTCTTGGTGAAGACGATCTCGCGCTCCGACGGCGCGTGCACGAAGCGGGCGACCTTGCGGCGTGCTTCCTCGTAGCGCTCGGTGGCCTGCGCCCCGAGCTCGTAGACCCCCCGGTGCACGTTCGCGTACGTGGTCTCGTACAGCTCGTTCATGGCGTCGAGCACGCTCTGGGGCTTCTGCGCTGACGAGGCCGAGTCGAGGTAGACGACCGGCCGGCCGTGCATCTCGGCCTTGGTGAGCAGCGGGAAGTCCCGCTTGATCGCCGCCGGGTCGAGTGCGCTCATCGCCATGCCTCGTATCCCTCGGTCTCGAGACGCTCGGCCAGCTCGGGGCCGCCGCTGTCGACGATGCGGCCGTCGACCAGGATGTGCACCCGGTCTGGTCGCAGCTCGGTGAGCAGCCGCTGGTAGTGCGTGATGGCGAGCACGCCGAGCGTCGGTCGAGCCTTGCGGACCTCTTGCACCCCGTTCGCCACCACCTTGAGCGCGTCGATGTCGAGCCCGGAGTCGGTCTCGTCGAGGATGGCCATCTCCGGCTCGAGGATCGCCATCTGCAGGATCTCGTTGCGCTTCTTCTCGCCGCCCGAGAAGCCCTCGTTGAGGTAGCGGTCGGCGAAGGACGGGTCCATGCCTAGACGGTTCATCCACTCCATGATCGCCAGCCGCAGCTCGAGCATCGAGAGGTCGATGCCCTTGCGGGCCGACAGCGCCTGCCGCAGGAAGTTGAGAACCGAGACCCCGGGGATCTCCTGGGGGTACTGGAACGCGAGGAACAGGCCGGCCTTGCCGCGGACGTCGGGGCTCCAGGTGGTGATGTCGTCGCCTCGGAACAGGATCCGACCTTGCGTCACCTCGTACTCCGGGCTGCCGAGCAGGGTGGCGGCGAGGGTCGACTTGCCCGAGCCGTTCGGGCCCATGAGCGCGTGGATCTCGCCGGCGCCGATGGTGAGATCCACGCCCTTCAGGATCTCACCCGCGTTCCGGTCGCGGCCGTCGGACGTGGCCGGCCGTACGTGCAGGTCCTCGATCTGGAAGAGCGGCTCGCTCATGCAGCCAGTGTATTAGCACTATCGTGATAGTGGAAATGTCGGACCGGGCTCCGCTGCGGCTCCGCCGGCGCCTCGTGGGTCAGTGGTTGTGCAGGTCCTCCTTCCAGGTCCGGAACCGCTCGTGGTGCTGACCGCTCGGGCCGATGCCATGGCCGGAACCGTCGGGATGGAGCCGGAACGTGTACTGGCGGGAGAGATCCTCGGGGTCGATGGCGAGGTAGCGGGCGTCGGCGCGGCTCGCCGGGCCGGCCCGCCAGAGCAGCCACCGACCGATGCGGCGCTTGTACGTGATGATGGGTTGGCCGATGTCGTCGCCGAGGTGGATCAGCTCCTCGGGTGCCTCCACCCAGGCTGAGGCCGGGATGTTGCGGTCTCGGACCGGCGTCGCGGGGAGATCGGCCGTGTGCACGGGCGTGTGGTCGAGCGGGCGTTCGTCGGCTGGGAGGGGTGGGCCGTTCATCTGGGTCAGAATGCCCGACAGGAGGTGATGTCGTGCGGGTGACCGCCAAGGTCGATTACGCGGTGCGTGCCGCGGTGCTGCTCGCGCAGGCCGCATCCCGGGACGAGGGCCCCGTCAAGGGCGACCGGATCGCGGAGGAGCAGGGACTGCCACTCAAGTACCTCGAGAACATCCTCGCTGAGCTGCGCCAGGCGGGCATCGTGCGCAGCCAGCGGGGTGCGGACGGCGGCTACTGGCTGGGCAGGCCGGCGGAGCGGGTCAGTGTGGCCGACGTGATCCGAGCGGTGGAGGGCCCGCTGGCCAACGTGCGCGGGGAGCGGCCTGAAGACCTCAGCTACCCCGAGGGGGTCGGCGCGCTGCAGGAGGTGTGGATCGCCACCCGAGCCGCGCTGCGCTCGGTGCTGGAGACGGTCACTCTGGCCGACGTGGCGAGCGGGAGCCTTCCGGTCGACGTCCGCGCTTACCTCGATGATCCGGAGGCCTGGGAGCCGCACTGAGCCGGGGGGCCGGGCGCCTGCCCGTCCGACGGGGTCACCAACCTCGGTCGATCCACTCCTGAAGGTGCGGCCGCTCCGCGCCGATCGTCGTATCGTCGCCGTGGCCGGGCAGCACGAGGGTGTCCGCGGGGAGCGGGAAGAGGCGGGTGTCGATCGAGCGGATGATGGTCTCGAAGTCACCGCCGGGGAACTTCGTGGCACCCGGGCCGCCCGGGAAGAGCGTGTCGCCGCTGAAGAGCACGGGCGATCCTTCGAGGAGGAAGCACATCGAACCAGGCGTGTGCCCCGGGGTGGCGATGGTCCGCAGCCGCAGGCGACCGACCTCGATCACCGAGTCGTCTTCGAGCACGAAGTCGTACGCGTCGAGCAGGTCGGAGTCCGCCGCGGTGATCCCCACGTCGTAGCCGGCGTCGCGCACCTCGGGCACCGCCTGGATGTGGTCCCAGTGACCGTGGGTCTCCAGCACGCGGCGCACATCGAGTCGCGAGCACAGCTCGAGGAGTCGCTCGTGCTCGTTGGCGGCGTCGATCAGCACGGACTGGCCGGTGTCCCGGCAGCGGACCACGAAGACGTTGTTGTCGAGCGGCCCTACGACCAGCTTGTGGATCTCAGCCTGCTCGTCGCGGTAGTGCAGCGTGCTCACGGGGTCAGGGTAACCCCGGTTGCTCCCCGGCCATCGGCCGGCGCGCTGGCGGGCAGGCAGCGCGGCCGCAGCCCTCGGTACCTTCCGCACCCCGGGACGGTCGAGTGGTTCTTGACCGCACGGTCTAGTAAGAATGTGGGGCCGTGCCAGCACCGGTCCGTCCCGGCCGGTACACCCGATCCGAGGGGGCCAGACCCAGTGAACTTCGCCTTCAGTGAGGAGCAGGAAGAGCTTCGCACCATCGTCCGCCAGTTCCTCGAGGCCAAGTCGCCCGAGGCGGCGGTCCGTGAGCAGATGGAGACCGAGCGGGGCTTCGACGAGGCCGTCTGGAAGCAGATGGCCGAGCAGCTCGGCTTGCAGAGCCTCATCATCCCCGAGGAGTTCGGCGGACAGGGGTTCGGGTACGTCGAGCTCATCGTCGTGCTCGAGGAGATGGGCCGCTACCTGCTGTGCGCCCCGTACTTCTCCACGGTCGTCCTGGCGGCCAACACCCTGATCCACTCCGGTGACGACGCGGCGAAGCGGGACTACCTGCCCGGCATCGCCTCCGGCGAGACGATCGCCACCCTCGCCTTCACCGAGCCCAACGGGCGTTGGGACGAGTCCGGCATCGAGGCGACGGCCACGAACGACGGCGGCACCTGGAAGATCAGCGGCACGAAGAGCTTCGTGCTCGACGGTCACACCGCCGACCTGATCATCGTCGCAGCCCGCACCGACAAGGGCGTCAGCCTCTTCGCCGTCCAAGGCGCTGCGGCCGGGCTGACGCGCACGCCCCTCGCCACCATGGATCAGACCCGCAAGCAGGCCAAGCTCGAGTTCGACGGCGTCGAGGGCCGACTGATCGGCGAGGAGGGCAAGGGCTGGGACGTGCTCTCCACGGTGCTGGACCTCGCGGCGGTGGCGCTCGCCGCCGAGCAGGTCGGTGGTGCGCAGAAGTGCCTCGACATGGCAGTCGAGTATGCGAAGGTCCGCGTCCAGTTCGGCCGTCCGATCGGCTCCTTCCAGGCCATCAAGCACAAGTGCGCGGACATGCTCCTCGAGGTCGAGTCGGCGAAGTCCGCGGCCTACTACGCGGGGTGGTGCGCGTCGGAGATGAACGACGAGTTGCCGGCGGTGGCCAGCCTTGCCAAGGCCTACTGCTCGGATGCGTACTTCCACGCCGCTGCGGAGAACATCCAGATCCACGGTGGCATCGGGTTCACGTGGGAGCACCCGGCCCACCTGTACTTCAAGCGGGCCAAGAGCTCCGAGCTGCTCTTCGGTGATCCCACCTATCACCGGGAGCTGCTCGCCCAGCGCATCGGGATCTGACCGTCAGCCGCTCGGCGTGCCGCGTCGGGCGGGAGCACCATGCGAAGCCCCGCTCGTAAGCTGGCGGCGTGATCGCCGTCTTCGTGGTCATCGCGCTCGTCGTGGTCGTGGCGATCGCACTGATCGCCGTCGGCGGGGTGACGGCGCGCCTCGCGGGGTCACCCCCGACGTCGGTCTTCCAGCTGGAGGAGGCGGTCCAGTTCGTGGCTGAGCGGCTGCCTGACGAGCTCACCGCCCGGCTGAGCTACGACGACGTGCGCACGCTCATCGGCTGGCATCTCGACTACCTCCGGGCCAAGGGTGTGGCAGGGGTGAGCGACCACGACCTGGAGGCCATGCCGCCGGGGCCGATCGTGACCGCCGACGACGAGGCTGTCGCCTACGTGCTGGGGCGGGCGGAGGAGGCCGGCGTCGACGTCGACGACGTGGAGGTCGTCGAGGTGCTTGAAGCCGAGCTCGACTATCTCCGGGCCATCGGAGCCATCGGACCCGAGGTGCCGGGCCCGGTCGACCCCACTGCGTGACCGTCCATCGGGCGATTCTCTCCACCGCGGCGGCGACCGGATCTCCTATCCTGGCGGTCACCAGAGAAGGGAGGTGGTCCAGCAGATGAGTGACAGTTCACACGGGACCCTGGAGGTGGCTGGCCGCTAGGCGGCTTGCTGGACCACTTGGTGGAATCCAACCAGTCCACCGCCAGATCGACGGCCGGGGTCTCGTCCCTCCCGGTACCCAAACGTCGGTCCGGTTCCTTCCAGCAGTTCGTGAGAGGGGAGGCCTCCGGGCCTCCCCTCTGCGGTTCCGGGCGGTTCCTGCTGTCTGGTCGCTGCGTCGTATGCTCCCGACATGCAGCGTCCCACCAAGTTCGAGGGCCATCGCTGGCTCGGCGACAAGCGCACCCAGATCGTCTACGACCTCGACAACCTCGACGACCAGTCGATCATCGACGAGCTGATGGCGGCCGAGACCTACCTCTGCTTCGCCCCCGACACGCTTCCGGAGGCCCGCAATCGGGGCTACCGTCCCTACCGGGGTGACGGCAGCGGCAGGACGCACGAGCGCGACGACGATGCCGCCTGAGGTCGGCTCGTCGCGTGCTGTCAGCGGTCTGAGCGGCTGCTGAGGGCGTGGAGAAGCTCTTCGACAGCGCCGGGATCGGAATCGCCGGCCACCTGGCCCGCCCCCGCAGCGCACCGGGGACCCTGGTTCCCGGCCTGGTGATCAGCCACGGCTTCCCGCATCTCCGAGGTGGTGGGCGGATCTCGGCGCAGTCCTTCCCAGAGCTGGCCGACCGAATCGCGACCGAGCTCGGCTGGTTCGTGCTGGTCTTCACCTTCCGCGGCTGCGGGGACTCCGACGGCGACTTCTCACTGCAGGGCTGGCTCGACGACCTGCTCGCCGCCTCCCGGTGGCTGCGCGGCATCGACGGGGTCCGGGAGGTCTGGGCGTGCGGCTTCGGGACCGGCGGGGCACTTGCGCTCTGCGCAGCGGCGAGAGATCCCCAGATCAGGGGGGTGGCGGCGATCGCGGCGCCGGCCGACTTCGACGACTGGGCCAGCCATCCCCGTCGCCTGCTCCAGCACGCACGAGACGTGGGGATCATCCGCACGCCGGGGTTTCCACCCTCGTTCGACGCCTGGGCGCGCGAGCTACGTGCCATCCGCGGCGTGTCGTGCGCCGCGCAGGTCGCCCCCCGCCCGGTGCTGGTGCTGCACGGGTCCGACGACGACGTCGTTCCCGTGTTCGATGCCCGGGTGGTCGCCGACGCCCACGGCGACGCCGACCTGCGCATCATCGAGGGTGGCCCACACCACCTGCGCCATGATCCCCGAGCCATCGCGGTGCTGCTCGGCTGGCTCGACCGCCAGCGGGCGCAGGCCTCGTCCCGCAGCGCCGAGAGGTGAGCGGCTCGGAGGGGTGACGCTGCGACCAGCTGGCCCGCCGCCTGCTCCGGTCAGCCCGCCTTGCCCTTGCCCTGCGCCTTCATCGCCTGCTTGTACTCACGCACCCGCTGCAGCGCTTGGGGGCCGTCGATGTCGGCAACCGAGCGAGGCGTGCTGTCCGAGAAGGGCGCCGCGACCTCTTCCCAGCCCTTGGGTCTCCTGCCGAAGCGCTTGGCGAGCACCGCAATGAAGATCTTCGCCTTCTCGTCGCCGAAGCCGGGCAGCTCCCGCAGCCTCCGGTAGAGCTCCTCACCCGAGCGCACGCCACGCCACAGCGCGGCCGCGTCACCGCCGTAGCGGTCCACGATGAACTGACACAGGGCGTGGGTGCGCTTGGCCATTGACCCGGGGTAGCGGTGCAGCGCCGGCTTCTGCTTGAACAGCTCCTCGAGCGCGGACGGATCCGTGGCGGCGATGCTCGCCGCGTCGAAGGAGCCGCCGAGCCGTTCGCGCAGCGTGTACGGACCCCGGAACGCCCACTCCATCGGGACCTGCTGGTCCAAGAGCATGCCGATGAGCAGCGCGAGTGGATCGGAGGCCAGCAGCGCGTCCGCGTCGGGATCGCCGGTCACGGGCAGGGTCTTGGCAGCCATGACCTGAGGCTAGCCACCCGGCGCGCCAGGGCTGCCCGCTCAGCGGGAGCGGGGATCGAGCAGCTCCGCAGGGGCGAGGTGCACGGTCGCCGCGCGCCCGCTCAGCGGGTGCGGGGATCGGGCGCGTCGGGGTCGATGCCGAGGCGGTCGATCGCCTTCGCGACCACCGACGGGTCGATCACCCGATCCTGCGCGAGCGCAGAGAGCGCCGCCACCTCGACGTGGGCGGCGTCGGTCTCGAAGAAGCGTCGGAGGACCTCCCTGGTGTCGCTCCGCCCGAAGCCGTCCGTGCCGAGGGGGACGAACCGACGACCGGCGGGCACGAAGCGGGAGATCTGATCCGGCACCGCCTTCATGAAGTCGGTCACCGCGATGACGGGCCCGGTGCTGGTGGCGAGGCGCTCGGTGACTAGCGGGGTGCGGGGCTGCGCCGTGGGATGGAGCCGGTTCCACCGCTCCACCGAGAGCGCCTCCTCGCGCAGCCGCTTCCAGGACGTGACGCTCCACAGCTCCGCGCCGATGCCGTGCTGGTCGGCGAGCTTGGCCTGCGCCTCGCGGGCGGCGAGGTGCCCGGTGCCGGAGAACAGGATGGTGACCTGAGGCTCCACCCCCTCAGGTGCCGGTGCGAAGCGGTAGATCCCGGCGCAGATCTCCTCGTCGCTCACCCCGGCGGGCTGAGGGGGCATCTCGTAGGTCTCGTTGTAGAGCGTGAGGTAGTAGAAGACCGACTCACCCGTGCCGCCAGGCCCGCCGTACATCCGCCGCAGCCCGTCTCGGATGATGGCGGCCATCTCGTAGGCGAAGGCAGGGTCGTAGGCCTGGCAGGTCGGCACGGTCGACGCCAGCACGTGGCTGTGGCCGTCTTGATGCTGGAGGCCCTCGCCCGCCAGGGTGGTGCGCCCGGCGGTGGCACCGAGCAGGAAGCCCTTGGCCTGCGCATCGGCGGCAGCCCAGATCAGGTCACCGACCCGCTGGAAGCCGAACATCGAGTAGAAGATGTAGAACGGCACCATCGGGACGCCGCGGGTCGCGTAGGAGGTGCCTGCGGCGGTGAAGCTCGCCATCGAGCCCGCTTCGGTGATGCCCTCCTCGAGGATCTGCCCCCGCCTGTCCTCGACGTAGGAGAGGAGCAGCTTGGCGTCGACCGGTTCGTAGAGCTGTCCCTGCTCGGCGTAGATCTTGAGCTCCCGGAACAGGGCGTCCATCCCGAAGGTGCGCGCCTCATCGGGGATGATCGGCACCACCCGCGGCCCGAAGCGCTCGGTGCGAGCCAGGGTGCGGATGAGCCGGGTGAAGGCCATGGTGGTCGACACCTTCTGCCCGCCCGAGCCGGCGGCGAACTCCGCCAGTGCGTCATCGGGTGGCAGCTCGAGGGGCCGGCGGATCCTCACCACCCGCGCCGGCAGGGGGCCGTCGAGGGCGCGACGGCGTTCCATGAGGTAGGTGTGCTCGACCGACCCCTCCGGTGGGCGGTAGTAGGGCGGCCGGTCGCCTTCCAGCGCGTCATCGGGGATGACATCGTCGAGCCGGAGCCGGTCACGAAGCTCCCGGAGCTGCTCGACGGTCATCTTCTTGATCTGGTGGGTGGCATTGCGGCCCTCGACCGCCGACCCGAGCGCCCAACCCTTCACGGTCTTCGCGAGGATCACGGTGGGCGCGCCCCGCTGCTCGGTCGCCGCTTTGTATGCCGCGTAGATCTTGCGGTGGTCGTGACCCCCGCGGGGCAGGGCGCGCAGCTCCTCGTCGCTGAGGTGCTCGACCATCTTGCGCAGGCGCGGGTCCGGGCCGAAGAAGTGCTCCCGGATGTGCGCGCCGTCGCTCACCGCGTACCGCTGGAAGTCGCCGTCGACGGTGGTGTTCATCTTGTGGAGCAGCAGGCCGTCGGTGTCGCGCTCGAGCAGCTCGTCCCAGGCCGTGCCCCAGATCACCTTGATCACGTTCCAGCCCGAGCCGCGGAACACCGCCTCGAGCTCCTGGATGATCTTGCCGTTGCCACGCACCGGTCCGTCGAGGCGTTGGAGGTTGCAGTTCACCACCCAGATCAGGTTGTCCAGGTGCTCCCGCCCGGCGAGCGAGATCGAACCGAGCGTCTCGGGTTCGTCGCACTCGCCGTCACCGAGGAAGCACCACACCCGTGACTCGCTGGTGTCGTCGAGCTCGCGATGGTGGAGGTAGCGGTTGAAGCGGGCGTGGTAGATGGAGTTGATCGGCCCGAGACCCATCGAGACTGTGGGGAACTCCCAGAAGTCCGGCATGAGCCAGGGGTGCGGATACGACGACAGACCGGGACCGTGGCTGGAGAGCTCCCGCCGGAAGTTGTCGAGCTGCCCCTCGTCGATCCGACCCTCGAGGTAGGCGCGGGCGTAGATGCCGGGTGCGGCATGGCCCTGGAAGTAGACGTGATCGCCCGGGAGTCCGTCCTCCTTGCCGCGGAAGAACCAGTTGAAGCCGATCTCATAGAGGGTGGCGCACGACGCGAACGTGGAGAGGTGGCCGCCGATGCCGTCAGCCCGCTTGTTCGCGTAGACCACCATGACGGCCGCGTTCCACCGGATGAACGCCCGGATGCGCTTCTCGATCGCCTCATCACCGGGGAACCACGGCTGCTCGCTGGCGGGGATGGTGTTGATGTAGGGCGTGTTGACCTCGGCGGGGGTGCCGACCTGGCGTTCCCGTGCCCGCTCGGTGAGCTTCGACATGAGGTAGCGGGCGCGGGTCCTGCCCTTGGCGTCGATGACCGCGTCGAGCGAGTCGAGCCACTCCTGCGTCTCTTCGGGATCGGTGTCCGGGAGCTGGTGGACGAACTGGTCGATGATCATCGGGTCTGATGATGCCCGCTGAAATCGGTTACCGGGCGGTAGATCTCCGCTGGGACGGGTGGAAGATCCACGCGTGCGAGGATGCCTGCATGACCGGAGCGCCGCGGCGATGAGCACCGTCGTGTACACCGACGGCGCGTGCAGTGGGAACCCCGGCCCCGGCGGGTGGGCGTGGGCGGTGCCCGGCGGCGCCTTCGCTTCCGGTGCCGAGGCGAGGACCACCAACCAGCGCATGGAGATCACCGCCGCGCTCGAGGCGGTGCGGGCCAATCCCGGCCGGCTGGAGGTGGTCAGCGACTCCACCTATGTCGTGAACTGCTTCCGTGACCGCTGGTGGGAGGGGTGGCTCGAGCGGGGATGGGTGAACAGCCAGCGCAAGCCGGTGGCCAACCGCGACCTCTGGGAGCCCTTGGTCGAGCTGGTGCGCGCACGCGGTGATGTCACCTTCCGCTGGGTCAAGGGACACGGCGGCGACCCGATGAACGAGCTCGTCGACCGGCTCGCGGTGGAGGCTGCGCTCGAGCAGCGGGGGCGGTCCGGCACACAGCCACCCGCCGACCTCGGATGGGTCGAGCCGTCCCGGGAGCCTCAGGGTGCGGCGCTGCGGGAGGCGATCGTCGAGGCGCCCCTGCCTGGACACCCGCTGGTGGTGCTCGGGCACCGGCCAGCGCAGCTCGGGGGCTCGCAGGACAGCCCCGTCGCCGCTGAGGTGCGCCGGCAGCTCGAGGAGCTCGTCCGGGCGCGGCACGAGCGGTTTCCGGACCTGGTGGTGGTGACCGGGTTGCGACTCGGCGCGGAGACCCTCGGCGCGCAGGCCGCGAAGGCTGCTGGCGTGCCGTACATCGCCGTGCTGCCGTATCCGCATCCGGAGAAGGTCTGGTCCGATGAGGACCAGCACCGGTTTCGGGACCTGCTCGACGACGCCATCGACGTCATCACCCTCGAACCCGGCGAGCCGCGATCGACGAAGCAGGCCTCCGCCGCCCTGGCCCGCCGGGACGCGTGGCTCGCCCGTCACGCGGCGGAAGCGGTGCTGGTCTGGGATCGTCGCGACGAACGTCTCGCCCGCCTGCACCGCACGTTGATCGACCACCTAGGCGAGGACGTCTGGGTCCTCGAACCGCCGACGGGGGATGCGGTGGGGTGATGCGCATCGGCAGTGACACCGGGGGCACCTTCACCGACCTGGTCACCGACGACGGTCGGGTGCTGAAGGTGCCCTCCACACCTGACGATCCTGGTCGTGCTGTACGGGAAGGCATCGCTGCTCTCGGCGCCGGCGGGGTCACTGTGCTGGCCCACGGCACCACCGTCGCCACCAACGCCCTGCTCGAGCGCAAGGGTGCGGTGGTCGCGCTGGTCACCACCGAAGGGCTCGCGGACGTGATCGAGATCGCGCGACAGGACCGACCGTCGCTGTACGACCCGACAGTCGACCGCCCGGAGCCGCTGGTGCCCCGCCATCTGCGCTTCGAGGTGCGTGAACGCCTCGGCGCGCACGGGGAGGTCCTCGTGCCGCTCGATCCGTCCTCGCTGCCGTCGGACGCGCAGCTCGCCGGTGTGGAGGCGATCGCGGTCTGTCTCCTCCACGCTGATCTGCAGCCCGCCCACGAGCGCGAGGTGGCCCGGCTTCTCGTGGACCGGGGCTTCGACGTGACCTGCTCGCACGAGATCAGCCCCGAGTTCCGAGAGTACGAGCGCACGGTGACCACGGTGGCGAACGCCTACCTGCGTCCCGCGTGCCGTCGGTACCTGCGTGGGCTGCTCGATGCGGCCGGTCGCGTGCTGGTGATGACGTCCGCCGGTGGTCTCGTCCCCGCCGAGCAGGCCGCGGAGCGTCCGGCCTCGCTGCTGCTTTCCGGGCCAGCGGGAGGGGTGGCTGCGGGTGCTGCGGTGGCGGTGGCGAACGGGTTCCCGGACGCTGTCACCTTCGACATGGGCGGCACGAGCACTGACGTGTGCCTGGTGCGCGGTGGTCGCCCCGAGCCGGCCGCGGAACGAGAGGTGGCGGGCCTGCCGGTGCGGTTGCCGTCGCTCGACGTCCACACCATCGGCGCGGGCGGCGGCTCGATCGCCCGGATCGATGCCGGGGGTGCGCTGGTCGTCGGTCCCCAGAGCGCCGGTGCCCTGCCCGGCCCGGCCTGCTACGGGCGTGGTGGCACCGAACCGACGGTCACCGACGCCAACTTGGTCGCCGGTCGCATCCCGCTCGACGCTCCCTTCCCCGGGCTCGGGACGCTCGAGGTCGATCTGGCCCGGCGCGCGCTCGACCGCGCGGGCGTCGATGCGGACGGAGTGTTGGCGGTGGTGAACGCCAACATGGTCCAGGCGTTGCGGAAGGTGTCCGTGGAGCGCGGCGTCGATCCCCGGGGGCTGGCGCTGGTGGCCTTCGGTGGCGCGGGGCCCCTGCACGCCTGTGACCTGGCGGACGCGCTCGGGATGCGGTGCGTGATCGTGCCGGCCCGCGCGGGCGTGCTCTCGGCAGCGGGCATCCTCTGCGCGCCCGAGCAACGTGACCTGGTGCGCTCGTGGCCGACCCCGACCGATCATGAGGGTCTGGCGGCGGCTCGGGAGGCGCTCGCCGCGGCGGCGTGCGCCGCGTTAGGGGGCGGCGACGGCGACGTCGAGGTGGAGACCTGGCTCGACTGCCGCTACGAGGGGCAGAGCCACGAGCTGCGGGTGGCTTCCGTAGAGAGCTTCCACGACGAACACCGGCGCCACAACGGCTACGACCGGCCGGGGCATCCGGTGGAGGTCATCGCGGCGCGCGCCACGGCCCGCCGGCAGCCGCCCGTCACGCTCGCCGATCTGCCGCCGGTCGAGCGCGCCCGTGTCACCGGGCCGGTGGTGGTCGCGGAGCCGGACTGCACCATCTGGGTGCCGGCGGGCTGGCGGGCCGAACCGGGCGAGGTGGGCGCGCTGGTGCTGCGCCGGGTGGGGGACCGGTGAGTCTCGACCCGGCCGCGCTGCAGATCCTGGTCTCCCGGCTCACCGGGGTGGCGGAGGAGATGGGCGCGGTGCTCCAGCGGGCCGCGTTCAGCCCGAACATCAAGGAGCGCGCCGATTGCTCCGCCGCGCTGTTCACCGCCGACGGCGCGCTGCTCGTGCAGGCCGAGCACATCCCCGTCCACCTCGGCTCGATGCCGGCATCGGTCCGGGCCGCCATCGACCGCTTCGGGTCGTCGCTCGCGCCCGGCGATCAGGTCATCCTCAACGATCCGTTCGCCGGCGGAACGCACCTCAACGACATCACGCTCGTCGCCCCGTGCTTCGTAGGCGACCGGCTGGTGGGATGGGTAGCCAATCGCGCGCACCACGCCGACGTGGGGGGCGCGGCGCCCGGTTCGTTGCCGGCGGACGCGGTCGAGGTGTTCGAGGAGGGGCTGCGCATCCCGCCGGTGAAGCTCACCGACGAGGTGCGAGCCGTGCTGGTCGCCAACTCGCGCACCCCGGTCGAGCGCGACGGCGATCTGCACGCGCAGATCGGGGCCAACGTGCTCGGCGTCGAGCGGTTGCGGGTGTACGCGGATGAGCCGCTGCACGAGGTGCTCGACTACGGCGAACGCCGGATGCGCGCCGAGCTGGCCTCGTTGCCCGACGGCTCCTGGCGTTTCGAGGACGTGGTCGACTCGTTCGGACCCGAGCCGCACCAGCAGGTCGAGACCCGCATCGTGGTGACCATGACCGTCGACGGTGATGAGGTCACCTTCGACTTCACCGGCACCGACCCCCAGCGTCCCGGCAACGTGAACGCGGTGGAGGCGGTGACGGTCAGCTCGGTCACGTTCGCGCTGCGATCCGCGCTCGACCCCACCCTGCCGAGCAACGGCGGGGTGCTGCGGCCGGTGCACGTGCACGCGCCCGCGGGCACGATCGTCAATGCCCGCCCGCCGGCTGCGGTCGGCGCGGGCAACGTCGAGGTCAGCCAGCGGGTGGCCGACGTGTGCCTCGGCGCGCTGGCCCTCGCGCTGCCCGGCCGGGTGGGCGCGGCGTCGCAGGGGACGATGAACAACGTGCTCATCGGCGGCGCGGGCTGGGTGTACTACGAGACGGTCGCCGGCGGGCAGGGCGGCCGCTCGTTCCGTCGCGGCATGAGCGGTGTGCACACCGCGATGACCAACACAGATCAAGTTGACTACCGATCAGCTGAACCCCGCCCCGGCCAGTCGGGAATTCACACCGCGATGACTAACACGCGGAATACCCCCATCGAAGCACTGGAGCGGGCGTTCCCGTTGCGGGTGCTGCGCTTCCGGCTGCGGCAGGGCAGCGGCGGCGCGGGTTGGTCAGCCGGCGGCGAGGGCATCGAGCGAGACCTCCAGGTGCTGGAGGACGCAACGGTGTCGCTCATCACCGAGCGGAGGGTGTCGCAGCCGTGGGGCCTCACCGGCGGCGAGCCGGGGGCGGTGGGGGAGAACTGGCTGCTGCCCGGCGGCGACGAGGCCCGAGCCGAGCGCCTCCCCGACAAGTGCACGATCCAGCTGAAGGCCGGCGACGTCCTCCGGATGCTGACGCCCGGTGGTGGCGGTTGGGGCAGACCTACCGGAACGGATTCCAGCTGAAGGACACCTCGCTGCGGATGAGCTCGGCCAGCACCGCATCGTGAGCACGCAATGGCGCAAGCTTCTCGTGGAAGTCAGCGATGTTCATGCCGGCGTCGTCGGTGCTGGCTGGGGTGCGCCACGCTTCGTTCATGAGACCACCCGCGATCCGACGGTGGTCCTCGACGGCTACCACGTACTCGTCGTAGAGGCTCGGAGCCTCGGCTCCAATCCAGATCGAGGCTTCGGTCAACTCGCGCTGGACCTGCATGATCTCGGTCGAGATCCTCCGCCGTTCCGCCGCTTGGTCGTTCTCGTCCCGGCGGCGGATCACGTAGGGGTACTCGCGGTAGGCGGCGAGTGCGCCCACGGCTTTGGCGAGCACTTCACGCTTGCGAAGTCGTCGCTCTGCCGCAGCCGTGAACGCGGGGCTGAGGAGAGCGACAACCACTGCGACAGCTCCAGCGATCAGAGCCGGGACGTACGCAGGGTTCACGCCGCGACCTTCGGGCTGTGCGGCGCTTCGGGGCCCAACCACTCGCCAGTTTCCCGCCAATGTGCTTCGCGGTAGAGGTGTAGCGCGACATGGTCGATGAGGGCACCCAGTCCGTCCCTGAACACCCACCGGTTCGTCTCGGGGTCGTCCGGATGCCACATGCACAGATGGCCATCCGGGTATCGGTGCTTCGAATCCGTGGGGCCGTCGACCTCGACGGTGACGAAGGTGGGGGCCTCGGCTCCGAACCTGATCGTCGCTACTCGATCCTCGAAGTGGCCAAGGACGATCGGGACGGCGTACTCGACGCCGCCGCGGGTGAGACGCCGCCGGAAGGGGAGTCGACGTGCCCGAGCGTTGAACTCGAACCGAGCCCGTTCGGTGTCGTTGCCGAACCACGGCCCGTGGTAGCGCTTCTTCATCCTCCGAACGACCGGGTGGTCTTGACCTGGCTCGCAGCGGCTGCGGTGATCCCGCTCGCCGTGTAGCGGACCCCTTCGTTGCCGCCTCGGAGGGAGGCGGAAACCGATGCCTTGGACTGTCGGTCTGCTGGCTCCAGGTAGTTCGGGAACGCGGCAGCGATGAGGTCCTGCACTTCGTCGTCGTCCTCCGACTCGATCGCCTTCGCCAAGGATGCGGCAAGGGAGTTCAGCCGGCTGACCACGATGTCCCGGTCGAGCAGCAGCTTGATCGGCGGCGACACCTCGGCGGGGTCTGGCGTGAGGCGCTTGGCCAGATCGGTAGCGCCGTGGTCAGCGATCGCATGGAGAGCTTCCGGCAGTCCCATCCCTGACTCGACGGCAGCGAGTGCGAGCGCCTCGAGGTTGAAGCTGCACAGCCCCGGCTGCGTCGGCTGCTTGTTCCAGGCCTTGGCCAACCGAATCGCTCGTGCTCGCGTCACCCGGAGCGACTTCGGCTCGTCCGTGAGCAGCTCGGTGTGTCGCTCGGGATGGGATGCATCCCACGAACCCGAGTTGAGGTTCGGGATCCACAATCCGGGCGCATCCTTCCGAGTGAGACCGACGATGAGATCGACGCTCGGCCCGTCAGGGAACCTCACCTCGATCGCGCGCTTCGTCAGCCTGGTCGCGACCTCCCATCCCTCGTCGTTGAGGTCGGCACGAACCTTGCTGCGGACCTGCTCCACGACCTCGCCGGGGCCCTCGTCGTCGCCGTCCGGTCCGAGCGCAGTCCAGAACCGTCTGTCGAGCACGATCCCGCAGTCGGCATCGGTGTCGTCGTTCGCGGTTCCGTGGGCGATCGACCCTGAGCGATAGGTGCGGAGGGCTCCGTCGAAGGACCCCGCTGACGTCAAGACAGCGTCGCGGTGCTCACGTGCATCGCTCAGGGTGGAGTCGGCCGGAGCGACTTCGTTTCGAATCTGGTCGAGCAGGTCGTGGAGCTTCGACATCTGGAGGGTCCTTCGGGCGGTGATCGAGTTACAGGCGTGTCGTTTGCCTCGGTGCCAGTATGCAGGTGGGGTGTGACACTCGACCTGGGGGATTCCAGGCCTGGCTCGTATCCTAGCACTTGACGCAGGTATGTCACTTGTGGCACTTATTAAGTCCTGCCCGAGGAGAATGGACTCATGCGAACCTCACCCGTGAACGTCGTTGACCCCTCCGAACTCGCTGCCGACGAGCGCGAGCGCCTCCAGCACGCTGCCGACGATGCGACGACCAGCGGCAAGATCGATCTCGATTCGCTGCCTCCCGCCGTGCGGGAGCAGCTCCTGTTCGCGATCGATGCCTACGCACGCGGCGAGTCCGTTGCCGCCGTCGCGACCGGCAAGCCACTGACCTCCACCGAAGCAGCGAAGCTCCTCGGCGTTTCGCGCACCCATCTCACACGCCTTTGCGAAGAGGGCCGAATCGAGAGCTTCACCGTCGGCAACGCCCTGCGTATCCCCGCCGACGAGGTCATGCGCATCCTCACCGAGCGTGGACGTGTGAAGACCCAGGCCCGTGAGGCCGCGGCAACGGCTGACGATCGTCGCCGCGCTCGCGCTGCCCGGGCTGCAGGACTGCTGTAGCGGCGGTCGCTCAGGCGCCCTCTGGGTTCCTGAGCGACCGGAGCAGCGTGAGGCTCTCCTGGCAGGTCGGGCACACCGGGAACCGCTCGTAGTCCCGATGAGCGACGATGCTCGCTCCGCACAGCGCGGTGATCTCGATCCCGGTCAGGTAGGCGAGCGTGACAATCGAGCCCTTCGCCAGGTGGCTGTAGTGCTCGGAGCCGTCGCTGGATGGGTTGACGGGCTGCCAGTCGTCTCCGTTGGTGAGGAGCTCGTCCAGTTCCGCGGAGGTGGCCATGTGGTCGACCCATTCGGCGGTGACGTACGTGTACCAGGTGTGAGGGGAGTCGCTGTTGCTTCGAGGCGGGAGGTAATCCCACGCGTCGATGTCGTCCCGGCCGGGCACCATCGCGAGAACGTCCATGGGGAAGCGGTCTTGCTGATCGAACTCAGCGAATTCCCAGCTCATCTCGAGCACGGCGAGCCCTGCCTCGTCCGGCACGATCCTCACCGACACCGCCGCACCGAAGACATCGACCGTCGAGATCGAGGCCGGCACCCTGGCGGCTGACAGCACAGCGCCGACGATCTCGGCGTGCGCGGCGCGCTCCGCTTCGCACTCCTCCTCGTACGCCGTCTCCAGCCGCTGCAGCCGGTAGTCGTCGTCGGTGGGTGCGATCGGCGTGGCATCGGCTGAGAACCGCTCGATCTCTCGGTAGAAGTCGCCTGCGGTGTCGTTCTTCCGGCGCCCGGCGGCGAGGAGCCACCACGTCCCGTCCTCGTCCTGCCAGAGGGCGGCCCGCCGGTCCCCGGTCTTGACCTTGATGGCGTACCGGTCCGTGAGCGCCTCGATCCGCTCGCGATGGGCGGCTTCGTCGGTGGCAAGCAGGTTCGCCTTCTCGATCACCGCGTGTTCAGCGTCGACGAGTGGGCACGGCAGCAGGTAGGTCGGGTCAGCGGCCATGTCGTCGGCCACGGTCCGAAGCGCGACCTTCAGTTCGTCGGGCCCGACCTCCTGGGCCAGGTCCTGGCGCAGACATCGGAGCGTGGCCCTCACCACTCGCTTGTCTTGTTCAGGCATCGCTTGCTCCGGGTTGGCGTCTGCCCGTCCGATGATGCCCGCGCGGAGCGCCTCGGCGGTTGATCCCGAACCGTGATTCGGCTCGGTGGTCACGGTGGCGGCGTACCAACCACTGTCGCTGACTCGCCCACCGAGGGGCAGGTACGGTCGATGTCCGAATCGCGATCAGCGCAGGGGAGCAGACGAGGGCATGCACGGGGTTGAGGTGGGCGAGCGAGGCTCGGGGCATGGCTGAGGGGCCGCTGTTCATCGTCGACAACAGCGAGGGCGGGCGGAACGGGCTCGACTACCTGCGCGAGTGGTCGGAGCTGGCGAGCAGCATCGACATCGCCACTGGTTACTTCGAGATCGGCGCGCTGCTCGACCTGGACGGCCACTGGCAGAAGTTCGACAAGATCCGGATCCTGATGGGCGACGAGGTCACCCACCGGACCAAGAAGGCGATGCTGCTGGCCGTCAAGCAGCGGGCCGAAGCCCACCTCGACGACAGCATCGAGGACGACAAGCAGCGCGACCCGTTCCTCACCGGGATCGACGCGATCGTTGCCGCCTTGGCGTCGGGCCAGATCGAGTGTCGGGTCTACAACAAGGACAAGTTCCACGCGAAGACCTACATCACCCACGGCCGCTTCGAGGTCATCGGATCCCAGGCGCTCGTCGGTTCGAGCAACTTCACTCGGCCGGGCCTGACCCAGAACGTCGAGCTGAACATCAAGATCGAGAGCAGCTCGGAGGTCGCCCAGCTCCAGGAGTGGTACGAGCACCACTGGGACGACGCGGTCGACATCTCGCCCGACGTGGTCAGGGTGATCGAGCGCCACGCCCAGGAGTTCAGTCCCTTCGACGTCTACGCCCAGGCGTTGCGCTCCATGTTCGGTGAGCTGGAGCCAACGGCGAACGAATGGGAGCAGCACCACTCGAGGATGTTCCCGAAGCTGGACCGGTACCAGCAGGAGGCGTACTGGTCGATGGTCAACATCGCCCGCCAGCACGGCGGCGCCTTCCTCTGCGACGGCGTCGGACTCGGCAAGACCTACGTCGGGCTCATGCTCCTCGAGCGTCTGGTTCTCCACGAGAACAAGCGCGTCGTGCTCTTCGCTCCCAAGTCGGTGAAGGACTCGGTGTGGGTGCCCGAGCTGAAGAAGCACCTGCCCCACATCGGCGGCGTCGATGGGTCGGCCGACTTCTCGAACCTGTCGGTGTTCAGTCACACCGACCTCACCCGAGCGTTGGAGTACCCCGAGCGGTTCGAGCGGATCGCCGAGCTGGCCGACGCGGTGGTGATCGACGAGGCCCACCACTTCCGCAACACCGGGAAGCGTGGCGATCCCGAGGACCCGTTCACCAGGTCCCGGTACTACAAGCTCTACGACCTCATCGGCGAGGGCCGCCACAAGAGCGTGTTCATGCTCACGGCGACTCCGATCAACAACTCGCTCAACGACTTCAAGCACCTCGTCGAGCTGTTCAGCCGGGGCGACGATGCCTACTTCTCCCGGACGCTCGGCGTGACCAGCCTCAGCGGTCGCCTGAACTCGATCACCAAGACCCTCAAGAAGCAGCTCGGCGACGATGTCCCGGAGGCCGAAGCCGCCGAGGAAGCGGCCGAGCTGTTGAGCGGCGATGAGCTGTTCCAGGGGCTCGTGGTCCAGCGGAGTCGGGCGTACGCCCGGGCGAGCCAGATCCAGGAGACCGGCAACGCGGCGGCGTTCCCCGAGCGGGAGGATCCGAAGGTCGCGGAGTACTCGATCCGCAAGAGCTACGGAAAGCTCCTCGACCTGGTCGACACGGCGTTCCAGAAGCAGAAGCCGCTGTTCGCGCTGCCGATGTACTACCCGCTCGCCTACTACACCGGCCCCGACACCTCGATCGACCCATTGGAGTGGAACCGCCAGGCCCAGGTGGTCGGGCTCATCCGTACCAACTTCCTCAAGCGGTTCGAGAGCTCCGTCTACGCCTTCGAGCTGTCGTGCGACCGGCTGCTGCGCAAGCTGCTCGCCTTCGTCGACGTCAACAGCGAGTCGCCGGCCGAGCGCAAGCGCTACGAGCGCTGGCTCGACCAGCACGAGGAGATGCTCACCCAGGCGCGGGTCCGCCAGCTGTCCCTATGGGGCGACGGCGAGGAGCCCGAGGAGGAGAACGAGGACATCATTCCGCCGGAGCTGCTCGAGAAGGCACACCGGCTACCCCGCGACGAGTACGACGTGCCCGAGATCCTGGCCGAGACCTACCTCGATCTCGATCAGATCGCCACGCTCCTCGATGAGTCCCGCTCGTTCGAACCGGCGCACGACGACAAGCTCAAGAAGCTCGTGCGACTCCTCAAGTCCAAGGAGCTGGCAGGCCACAAG
This sequence comes from Acidimicrobiales bacterium, assembly GCA_037478855.1. Classification (GTDB taxonomy): domain Bacteria; phylum Actinomycetota; class Acidimicrobiia; order Acidimicrobiales; family Acidimicrobilacustridaceae; genus Rhabdothermincola. The sequence goes on from JBBFLY010000039.1 coordinate 26,266, forward strand.
GTCCTCATCTTCACCGAGTTCGCCGACACCGCCCGATACCTCCGCAGGGAGCTCGAGAGGGCCGGCATCGAGGGGGTCGCCGAGCTCGACAGCAGCACCAAGACCGACAGAGCCGAGGCCATCCGCCGCTTCTCGCCGTACTACAACGGCCTCTCGTCCGCAGAGCTCGCCGCCGCCGGCCAAGAGGAGATCCAGATCCTCATCGCCACCGATGTCCTGTCTGAAGGCCTCAACCTCCAGGACGCCACCCGGCTCATCAACTACGACATCCACTGGAACCCTGTCCGGCTCATGCAGCGCATCGGTCGTGTCGACCGCCGCCTCAACCCCGAGATCGAGGCGAGGCTCGTGGCCGACCATCCCGAGTTGGCCAAGCAGCGGGGCCGCATCGCCTTCTGGAACTTCCTGCCGCCTGACGACCTCGACACGTTGCTGCGCCTCTACGGCAAGGTCAGCCACAAGACGCTGCTCATCTCGAAGACGCTCGGCATCGAGGGCAAGAAGCTGCTCAAGCCAGAGGACGACTACGAGGCGCTCAAGGAGTTCAACGCGTCCTACGAGGGAGAGACGACCGTCCAGGAGCAGCTCCACCTCGAGTACCAGGAGCTGCTCGACCAGCACGAAGGGTTGGAAGAGCGACTCGCCGGGTTGCCCAAGGCCATCTTCAGCGGACGCCAACGCACCGCCGAAGGCAGCGAGGGCGTGTTCTTTTGCTACCGCCTGCCCGCACTCGACACGGAGTCGGGAGAGTTCACCCTCGAAGCCGGGGCCACCCGCTGGTACCTCTACACCCTTCCTGACGGCACGGTGCTCGACGAACCCGAGCAGATCGCCGGCGCGATCCGATCGACACCCGATACGCCGCGAGTCTGCACGACCGAACGTCCGCTCCTGGTGAGCATCCGCGACGGGGTGCTCAAGCACATCAAGAACACCTACCTCAAGCGGCTCGACGTGCCGATCGGAGCACCCAAACCCCAGCTCGTGTGCTGGATGGAGCTCAACACCGCGCCATGACCGTCCTCGATCCGAACCACCTGCGAGACATCACGTCCTTCGACGACGTCATCCAGTTCCTCACCAACGAGCTCGACTGGCCAATCGACGCCGACGACCTCGAAGAGGCGACCTTCGAGTGGGATCCCGACGAGCTCGGCATCCCTGCTGACCGCGTGCCGCACCTCACCTCGCTGCGACAGCTCCGCCCGTTGGAGACCAACCAGCCCTGGGGGATCTTCTTCCTCGAGTTCGACGGCCCCCGCCTCCCGCTCACGGCGCTGCACCGGCTCCTCGACAAGCTCGTCACCAAGAAGCGGGCGACGGGATCGGGAACCCGTCGGACCTGGGATCTCGACGACCTGCTCTTCATCATCACCACCAGCACCGGCGACACCGTCGAGCTGCACTTCATCGCCTTCTTCGAGCAGCCCGACAAGCCCGCCGAGATCCGCTCGATCCCGTGGCGCCCCGGACAGTCACCCGCCCAGCATCTCAAGCGCCTCGCAACGGAACTGCTCCCGCACCTGGCGTGGCCCGACGATCCGGCAGACGTGGACGAATGGCGTGAGGAGTGGCGCTCGGCGTTCAAGCTCCGCCACGGCGAGGCCATCGCCTCGGCGGTCCGCCTCGCCGAACGCATGGCCGCCACCGCGCAGGGCCTCCGACGGGAGGTCGCAGCGGCGTTGGCGGCGGAGAAGCCGAACGGTCCGTTCAACACCCTCATGAGAGAGGTCCGCGAGCAGCTCGTCGGAAGCGTGACGCCGGAGACGTTCGCTGACATGTGCGCGCAGACCCTCGTCTACGGGGTCCTCACGAGCCGCGTCACCGACCCAGCGTCCTTCGGGGCATCACCAACGCTCGCCGCTGTCCCGCTGTCGAACCCCTTTCTGGCAGCCTTCTTCGACAACGTGCACGACCAAGCCTCGGTGCTCGACCTCGAAGGCATCGGACTCGAACAGCTCGTCGCCGACCTTCGCGAGACGAACGTCGAGGCCATCCTCGACCAGTTCGGGGCCAGCGCCCGCGGTGGCGACCCCGTCATCCAC
>JBBFLY010000040.1:0-27034 GCA_037478855.1 Acidimicrobiales bacterium
CATGGGACTCGACGACGACGACGATGTCGGCCAGCGCGGCGATCAGGCGGTTGCGGGCGGGGAAGTGCCACGCGACAGGAGCGGTCCCGAGCGGGTGCTCGCAGAGCAGCAGCCCGACGTCGGCGACTGCTCGCCAGAGGCTCTGGTTTCGACGGGGGTAGACCACGTCGAGTCCGCTGCCCACCACCGCCACCGGCGGTGCGGCGCGGGCCTCGAGCGCTCCTGCGTGCGCCGCCCCGTCGATGCCGAGCGCCAATCCCGAGATCACGCGCACCCCTGCCGCAGCGAGCTCGCGACCGAGCTCGAAGGCCACATCCCGCCCGTACCTCGTGCAATCACGGGTGCCGACGATCGCGACCCTCGGGCCTTCGAGCGCGCAGCGCTCGCCTCTCTGGACCACGAGCGGAGGTGGGTGCTCCTCCACGAGGAACGGATCGGGGTACCCCGGTGTACCGGTGCCCAGCACCTCAACCCCAGCACGCAGGTGCCGCTCCCACAGGTCGGCAACGTCGATCCTGTCGGCTGCGCGAGCCCACCCGGCGCTCAGCTGCTCAACGGCCGTCCCCGCCCGGTCGCGTGCCGCGCCGCGTTCGCCGGCTCGCCCAGCACGGCGGAGCTCGTGCCACACCTCGGCCGCCGGCCGGCTCCCAACGAGCGCGGCCAGACGGGACGGCCCCATCTGCGGGAGTGAGGCGAGCGCCAACAGGTACGCCTCCTCCGGCAGCCGGGGCCACCGGGCATCATCCGGCTGTCGCGACATCAGCCGGCCATCCGCGCCACGAGGAACGACGGCTCGGTCCGCAGCGCGCACGCCTCCGCGACGTGCTCGACGGAGAGCTCCCCCGTGTCGCCAGCCAGATCCGCGATGGTGAGCGCCACCCGCCGGACGCGCTGCAAGCCCCGACCGGTGAGTCGCCCAGCGCGCAGATCCCTCTCGAGCTTGCGAGCCGCCTCCCGGGAGAGCGGAGCGTGTCGCTCAAGACCCGCCTGGTCGAGCTCGGCGTTCGAGCGAACGCCTCGCCGCCAGGCGCGCTCTCTCGCCGCGAGCACCCGTGCCGCAACCGCCTGGGTGGGTTCGGCGGGCCTCGGGCTCAGCAGCTCCGACGGGTCGGGTCGCAAGACGTCGATGCGTAGATCGAACCGGTCGAGCAGCGGAGCCGAGATGCGCCGACAGTACCGGGCCAGCTGCAGATCCGAGCAGCGGCAGGCGTCAGGCGAGCTGCGCAACCCGCACGGGCATGGGTTCATCGCCGCCACGAGCTGGAAGCGGCAAGGCAGCAACACCTTCACGTCCGCCCGGGCCAGACGCACCACGCCCTCCTCGAGAGGCTGGCGCAACGTGTCGAGCACGTGCGCAGGAAACTCCGCCAGCTCGTCGAGGAAGAGCACACCCTCGTGCGCGAGAGACACCTCGCCGGGCCGCAGCTGCCCCGAACCACCCCCGATCAGCGCCGCCGCGGACGCGCCGTGATGCGGTGCGCGGAAGGGGGGACGGCGCACCAGGCCACCCGGTGGCAGCGCGACGCCGGCCGCCGAGTGGATGCGGGTGGCCTCAAGCGCCTGCGAACCGTCGAGCTCCGGGAGCAGCCCCGGGAGCCGCCTGGCCAGCATGGTCTTGCCAGCGCCGGGAGGACCCACCATCAGCAGGTGGTGACCGCCCGCGGCGGCAACCTCGAGCGCGCGGCGAGCCACCGGCTGGCCGTGGACCTCGCGCAGGTCAGGCCCTAGGTCAGCGGCCCGGACCTCGTCGAGCGGCGGTACCGGGGGCCAGGGCGTGTCACCCCGCAGACAGTCGACCAGCTCGCGGAGGGTGCTGACGACGCGCACCTCGTGACGGCCGACGAGCTGGGCCTCGACCCTGGCATCGGGCGGCACGACGACCACCGACGCATCGATGGCGTCGACGAGCGGGAGCACACCAGGCACGGTGCGGATGGCTCCGTCGAGCCCCAGCTCGCCGACGAAGCCGACCTCGGCGATCATCGGCGCCTGGAGCTGCTCGGTGGCCACGAGCACCCCAACTGCGATCGCCAGGTCGAGACCGGCCCCTGCCTTGCGGATGCCCGTGGGTGCCAGGTTCACGGTGCAGCGGCGCTGAGGCCACTGCAGACCGCTCGAGAGGATCGCGGCTCGCACGCGATCGCGCGCCTCGCGACAGGAGCTGTCGGGCTGGCCCACCACGGCGAACGAAGGGAGGCCGCTCGACACGTGGACCTCGACGGAGACAGCGTGACCGTCGACCCCGAGCAGGGTGGCCGACGAGACGGTGGCGAGCATTGGCCCTCCTCGACCTGATCATGCGGACCGGTGCGGAGGACGGCCGTGTCGCCGGCCATCGAGCGTGCGCTGATGCTACCGAAGCGGTGGGACAGTCGGAAGGGTCAGAGGCTGCGCTCGTACGCCGCGACGGCACGGATGTCGTCGTCGGAGAGCTGCTTGCCGAACGCCGGCATCCCCGCTCGACCGTTCGTGATCACCGCGATCTGATCGTCGATGTTCGGATAGCGCCCCGCGACCACGCCGGCCAGCCGGGGACCCTGACCGCCTCCACCCTTGCCGCCGTGACAGACCGAGCAGTTCTGCCGGAACACCTGCTGGCCGCGAGCAAGCGTCGGATCGGTGGGGGTGGCGACCTCCCCTCCGTCACCGCACGCGTTCAGCGCGAGCGCTCCGCTGATGAGCGCGCCGGACAGGAAGACAACCCTCAAAGCCTTCACAGCGCCAGACCTTACCGGGCCGGCATCGCCAGCCCGGCCTTGCCGGTCCAGCTCCGGCACCCGTCGCGCCGAGGGTGCGCCCGCAGGTGGACACGCACGATACTGACCGCGTGGGCTTCAACCCGTTCCGCTCGCAGCGCAGGTCGACCGCCGACTACGCGATGGTGATCGCCGCGATGGTCGTGGTCGTGCTGCTTCTCGCCTGGGCGGTGTTCGGGTGATCGCAGCAGGCACCTGGAGAGACCTCGATCCCGACGGCTGGGAAGTCGAGGTCCGCCGGGTCCAGCCCTACGAGGCACGCAAGCGCTACGTCTGCCCGGGGTGCAACCAGGACATCCCCGCGGGCACAGGTCATCTGGTCGTCGTGCCGCTCAGCGCGCCGGACCTCCGCCGCCACTGGCACCGCGGGTGCTGGCAGGCGCGCCACCGGCGACGCCCCGGCCGGGTTCGCTGACCCCGACGACCCGACCGAGGTCTCCGGCGCAGGGGTCTCCGGTGCAGGGGGCACCGGCGTCCGGGTCACCAGCGCAGGGGTCACTCGCAGGGCACGCCAGCGCAGGGGTCACCGGCGTACGAGACGACCAGCAACGGGACCCCACCACCGGCGGGCCGGCCCCGGAACGGGCACGGAGGCGGCCGGGGCGGCGAGCCGTATGCTGCCGCTCCGTGGAGCTGCTGTTCATCCGCCACGGTGAGCCGGCATGGGATGAAGCCGGTCGAGCGGTCGACGATCCACCACTCACGGAGCGCGGGGTGGAGCAGGCCCGCTCACTGGCTCGGGCACTTCAGGGCCTGGCAGCCGACGAGCTGCTGGTCTCGCCACTGCGGCGTGCCCAGCAGACCGCGGAGCCCATCGCGGACGCCCTCGGCATCGAACCGGTGACGCTCCCCTGGCTCGCGGAGATCTCCATGGGCCGCTGGCAGGGAACGCCGAGCGAGGTCGTGGAGCGGGTCTTCCGCGAGAACCGCGGCAGGCCGCTCGAGGAGCAGTGGGAGGGCATCCCAGGGGGTGAGAGCTTCCGCGACTTCCACGCCAGGGTGACGAAGGGCTTGCAGGCGATGCTCGACGCCGCGGGGGTGCTGCGGCTCTCCGAGCATCCGCCGCTGTGGAAGCTGACCGAACCCGACCGACGGATCGTCGTGGTCGCGCACGGTGGGACGAACGCGGTCTCACTCGGGTACCTGCTCGGCATCGAGCCGGTGCCGTGGGAGTGGGAGCGGTTCGTGTCGTTCCACGCCTCGGTGAGCACGCTGCAACCGATCGAGATCAGCTCGGGCTACACGTTCAGCCTGCTGCGCTTCGCCGACACCTCGCACCTGCCGGCGGAGCTGCAGACCCGCTGAGCACCGTCGCCGCCGATCGTGCCGTGCCCGACCCTCCGTGCGGGATGGCGAGATGGATCGGAGCGCCGGCTCGTGCGATGACCGCACCGGGAGCCACCCGTCTGCCGACGACAGGGCATCAGCCCTCGAGCGGCACCACCGGTGACCTCAGAAGGCACCTTCGAGGATCTCGAGCTCTCCGGCGAGGATGCACGCCACATCGAAGCGGATCTCCCGCGGTCGCAGCGGCGACTCCTCCTCGAGCCACTTCGCCGCCAGGTGCCGGATGCGGCGACGCTTCTGCGCGGTGACGGCCTCGGCCGGCACGCCGAACGCGGTTGAGGTCCTGGTCTTCACCTCGCAGAAGACGATCGTCCGTCCCCGGTGCACGATGAGGTCCAGCTCGCCCTCGCGGCAGCGCCAGTTGCGGGCCAGCACGGTGTAGCCGTTCCGCTCGTACCACGCGGCCGCCATCGCCTCGCCGCGAGCGCCCAGCGCCTGCCGGGCTCGGCTCACGACAGGTCCTCGCGGGGCAGCTCCTCGATGTTGACGTCCTTGAAGGTCGTGATGTGCACGTGGGTCACGAACCGGTTCTGCCGGTACATGTCCCAGACCCACGCGTCGCGCAGGTCAAGCTCGACCCACAGCCGGGGGCCTTCACCGTGGACCTCCTGCGAGACCTCGTTCGCGAGGTAGAAGCGACGCTCCGTCTCCACGACGTAGCGGAACATCGGCAGGACGTCCTTGTACTCGCGGTAGAGCTGCAGCTCGAGCTCGGACTCGTAGTCCTCGAGATCCTCGGTGCTCACCGTTCACCCCAGTCCCGCGGGCACGCGAGACGGCCGGGACATCGAAGCGTCAGTCGCGCTTCTCTTTGATCTTGGCCGCCTTCCCGACGCGGTCGCGCAGGTAGTAGAGCTTCGCGCGGCGGACGTCGCCACGGCTGACCACCTCGATCTTGGCGATGATCGGCGAGTGCACGGGGAAGGTGCGCTCGACCCCCACACCGAAGCTGACCTTGCGAACGGTGAAGGTCTCCCGAACACCCTCGCCCTGGCGGCGGATCACCGCCCCCTGGAACACCTGGATGCGCTCCCGGTTCCCCTCGACCACCCGGACGTGCACCTTCAGCGTGTCGCCGGGCGCGAAGTCCGGGATGTCGGTGCGCAGGCTCCGCATGTCGACGAGGTCGGTGGCTCTCATGGTCGTTCTCCTGGGAGGGGACTCCGCAGGATAGGCGCCCGCTCGGCACCGGCACAAAGTGCCGTCGCCGACCACGCGCAGCCCGGGTCTCGCTGCCGGTGCTGCGCTGAAACGTCAGTCCTCGGGAAACTCGAGCAGGAGGTACTCCTCCTCGTCGGTGAGACCGCCCCGGCCCAGGATGAGATCCGGCCGCTCCGACAGCGTCCGCCGCAACGCCATCGCGCGCCTCCAACGGGCGATCTTGCCGTGATCCCCGGATCGGAGGATCGCGGGAACCTCCAGACCGCGGTAGTTCGCCGGCTTCGTGTACTGCGGATACTCGAGCAGCCCATCGGTGAAGGACTCCTCCCGCGCCGACCGCTCGTTGCCCATCACGCCAGGCACCAGCCGGCCCACCGCTTCGAGGACCACCATGGCCGCCACCTCACCACCGGCGAGCACGTAGTCGCCGATCGAGATCTCACCGTCGACCAGGTGGGTGCGTACCCGCTCGTCGACGCCCTCGTAGCGCCCACAGAGCAGGGAGAACCCCTCGAGGGACGCGAGCTCGCGCACCAGCTGCTGGTCGAGCCGCCGGCCTCCCGGCCCGAGAAGCAGCAGGGGCCGAGGTGGGTCGACCGTCTCCACCGTCTCGAAGATCGGCCCCGGCATGAGCACCATCCCCGCTCCCCCGCCGAAGGGGGTGTCGTCGACCGAGCGGTGAGGATCGGTCGCCACCGCCCGCAGATCGTGAACCCGAACGTCCAGAAGCCCACGTTGGCGCGCCCGGCCGAGCAGGCTCCGCCCCGCGAAGTCCTCGATCATGTCGGGGAAGATGGTCAACACGTCGATTCGCACGGCTACCCCTCCGGCTCGGGATGGACCCTCCCACTCGGGAGGGCTCTACAGCTCGAACAGGCCCGGCGGCGGGTCGATCTCCAGCACTCGTCCAGGGTCGCGCCAGCCAACCACGAACGTGAGGGGCACGAGCGCCCCGGACTCGAGCACCAGCAGATCGCTCGCCGGATTCGCCTGGACGGCCTCGACCCGACCCCGGGACACCCCAGAGACCTCGACCACCTCGGCCCCGACCAGCTCGTGCACCCACAGGTCGTCAGGGGCCCCCTCCAAGGGCGGCGCCGTCAGCTCCACGCCGCGGAGCTGATCGGCCTGCTCTCGGCTGTCGACGCCCTCGAACTTCACGATGTAGCGGGCCTGGTAGGGACGGGAGGCCACCACGACCAGCTCCCGCCCGCCGGCGAACAGCACCGAACCGGCGGCCACCCGGGAGGTCTCACTGCTGGTGAGCACCACGACCACCTCACCGCGCAGACCGTGGCTCTTCGCGACCCGGCCGACGGCGAGCAAGGGGCGCTCAGTCGACGAACTCGACCTCCACCTCGACGCCGTCGCGTGCGGCGGCGGCGCGCACCACGGTGCGGATGGACTGGGCGACGCGACCGCGCTTGCCGATCACCCGCCCCATGTCCCCCTGGGCGACGCGCACGTCGAAGCTCGGTCGGCGACCCCGGTCGTCGACGTCGATCTCGACCGAGTCCGGGTCGTCGACGATCTGGCGGACCAGGTACTCCAGCACCGCGCGGGCGGTCGCCGCCGGCAGCCGGTTCCCGTCCAGCTCGTCCTCGTCGGTCGCGTCGTCGGTCGCGTCGTCGAGCTCGGCATCCTCGGCATCGAGCCCGGGGTCATCGAACTCGTCGTCGAGGTCGCCGAGGACCTCGTCGTCGCTCAAGACGCCTCCGCGGCGCCGCTCGCCGCACCCGCGGGGACCTCACCTGCGGCGGCGGGGGCCTCGCCGGTGAACTGGGCCCAGGCGCCGGAGATCGTCAGGAGCTTCGCCACCGCCTCGGTCGGCTGCGCGCCCTTGCGGAGCCACTCGACCGCCTTGTCGTTGTCGATCACGACCGTGGCCTGACCACCCTCGCCACGGCGCGGGTCGTAGTGCCCGAGGATCTCGATGAAGCGGCCGTCGCGCGGCGAGCGGCTGTCGGCGGCAACGATGCGATAGGTGGGCTGCTTCTTCTTGCCCATCCGCATGAGGCGGAGCTTGACCACGTTGTTCTTCTCTCTTCTCGCAGGGTGCCGGTGCCGGTCACCGGTGATCCGGGGTCGGGCCCTGTGGGGGCGGCCAGATATTGTTCGCCCGCGAAGCCGCTCGGATCAAGCCGAGCGGGCGGCGTCGGGCCATCAGCGGGGTCGGCCTCCTCCGGGCGCACCCGGCAGGCCGGGGAGACCACCCTCGAGGTCCTCGAGGGTCGGCAGCGCGTTCGGGTCGATCGTCGGGAGGCGCAGCGGCGCACCCTTCGCCGTGACCCTTCCCTTCGGGGTGGCCCGACCACCACCGCCACCGCCGCCCTTCCTGCCCTTGCGGCCCCGCTTCATCCGCTTCGAACCCATCCCGCCCATGCGCTTCATCAGCCGCGAGACCTCCTTGAACTGCTTGAGGAGCTCGCTCACCTGCGCCGGCTGGGTGCCGCTCCCCGCCGCGATGCGGTTGCGACGGGAGACGTCGATGCAGTCGGGGTTGCGTCGCTCCTCCGGGGTCATCGAGCGGATGATTGCCTCGATGCGTGCGATCTCGCGATCGTCGATCTGGGCGTCGCGGACTTCCTTGGGGACACCTGGCAGCATCCCGATGAGACCCGACAGCGGGCCCATCTTCTTGATCTGCTGCATCTGCTCGAGGAAGTCCTCCAGGGTGAACTGCCCCTCGAGCAGCTTCGCGGCCGCTGCCTCGGCCTGCTCCTTCTCGAAGACCTCCTCGGCCTTCTCGATCAGGGTGAGCATGTCACCCATGCCAAGGATCCGCCCGGCCAAGCGGTCGGGGTGGAAGAGGTCGAAGTCCTTCAGCTTCTCGCCCGTCGATGCGAAGGCGATGGGCTTGCCCACGACCTCCTTCACCGAGAGCGCGGCACCACCTCGGGCGTCGCCGTCGAGCTTGGTGAGGATGACGCCGTCGAGCGCGAGGGCCTCGTGGAAGGCCTCAGCGGTCGTGACCGCGTCCTGGCCGGTCATGGCATCGATGACCAGGAACGTGTAGTGCGGGTTCACCGCGGCGGAGATGTCCCGCACCTGCTGCATCAGCTCGGCGTCGATCGCGAGCCGGCCGGCGGTGTCCACGATCACCACGTCTCGGCCGAGCCTGCGGGCCTCCTCGAGCGAGCGACGGGCAACGCTGACCGGGTCGCTCGGCTCGCTGAAGACCGGCACGTCGATCTGCGCGCCCAACGTGCGGAGCTGCTCGACCGCCGCGGGCCGCTGGAGGTCCGCACCGACCAGCAGGGGGTTGCGGCCCTGGCTCTTGAACCACCGGGCCAACTTGGCCGAGGTGGTGGTCTTGCCGGAGCCCTGCAGGCCAGCCATCAGCACGACGGTGGGTGGCTTGGGGCTGAACGTGAGTCGGAAGGTCTCACCGCCGAGCGTGCGGGTGAGCTCCTCGTTGACGATCTTGACGACCTGCTGGGCGGGACTGAGCGCCTGGCTGACCTCCGCGCCGAGGCAGCGCTCACGCACCCGGGCGACGAAGCCCTTGACGACCTGGAAGTTGACGTCGGCCTCGAGCAGCGCCAGGCGGATCTCCCGGAGGACCTCGTCGACGTCGGCCTCGGTCAGTTTGCCGCGACCGCGCAGGCGCTTGAAGATCGCGTCGAACCGGTCGGAGAGGGCGTCGAACATGAGTCTCGTAGCCTATCGGAGCCGAAGAGGCACCGGGCCGGGTCGGCGGGCGCCGAGCGGACCGGCCCGTCTGGGTGAGCGGGGCGGGCCGAGTGGGGCAACCACCGGGGCTGCCTGGGGTATCAGCTCCGCTCGCCGTCCCCCTCGCCCCCTGCGCCGCCGTCGACCTCGAGCAGGTCATCGACGCCGGCGACGCCCGGGATGCCAGCCGCCACGCGCACGAGCTCCTCGCGCGCCGACTCGTGGGGGACGCTGCCCCGCAGCTGCACCCGGTGGTCGATGACCACGACCTCGGGCTGCGGCAGGTGCCAGGTGCGCGGCGCGTGACCCAGCTCGAAGGCCACCCGTTCCGCGAGCTCATCGTCGGACAGACCTGACTGTCCGGTCAGTAGGCGCCGCAGCTTCTCGCGCAGCTCACGACCCCTGGCGGGAGCGAACAGCAGCCCGAGCGCCAGGCCGAGCACGAAGCAGAGGACCCCGGAGATGCCCGCAGCGCGGGTGGCCCGCCACCCCACCTTCACGGGCGCGGCACCCACCTTCATGCCCGCCCTGAAGGTTCCGCCGAGCATGGCGAAGGCGAGCTTCAACGGCAGGACCACCAGCCGGATCAGCAGATACGTCAATCCCTTGATGAACCGCATGGTGCCCCCTACGAGAACAGCGCGTCGACGAACTCGTCGACGTCGAACGGTACGAGATCGTCGGCACCCTCACCCAAACCGACCAGCTTGACCGGGATGCCGAGCTGCGCCTGGATGGCGACCACGATGCCACCTTTCGCCGAGCCATCGAGCTTGGTGAGCACCACCCCCGTCAGCTCCACCGCCTCGGTGAACTCCCGGGCCTGGACGAGACCGTTCTGACCGGTGGTGGCATCGAGGACCAGGAGCACCTCGGTGACGGTGCCCGCGCCCTTGTCGGCCACCCGCCGAACCTTGCGCAGCTCCTCCATGAGGTTGACCTTGGTGTGCAGGCGTCCCGCGGTGTCCGCCAGCACCAGATCAGCCCCACGAGCCGCGGCGGCCTCGATGGCGTCGTAGATCACCGCGCTGGGATCGCCACCTTCGGCCCCACGGACGAGCTGCGCTCCGGCGCGCTCGGCCCACAGCTCGAGCTGCTCTGCGGCCGCGGCGCGGAACGTGTCCCCTGCCGCCATCACCACCCGGTGTCCCTCTGCGGTCTGCTGCTTGCCGACCTTGCCGATGGTGGTGGTCTTGCCCACCCCGTTCACCCCCACGAAGAGCCACACCGTCGGGGGGGTCGGCGCGAACCGCAGCGAGCGGTCGAAGCCCGAGAGCCGGGACTTGAGCTCGTCCTTGAGCAGCTCGAGGAGCGCAGCCCCGTCCGTGACGCCCTCGTCCTTGACCCGGGCCCGCAGCTGGTCGAGCAGCTCGGTCGTCGCCTCGACGCCGACATCGGCCCTGATGAGCGCCTCTTCGAGCTCCTCCCAGGTCTCCGAGTCGATCTTCGTGCGCCCGACCAGCGAGCCCACGTAGCCAGCCAGCAGCCCCCGTGCCTTGCTCAGCCGGTCACGGAAGCGGGGCTTGACCGGTGCTTCGACGGGCGCTTCGGCGGGTGCGGCCTCGACGGCGATGGCTTCCGCCTCGGCGATGACCGCCTCTGCTTCAGCGGGGGCGACGGCCTCCTCGATCGCCTCCCGCAGCGCCTCATCGACCTCGGTGGGCGGAAGCTCCGCGGATTCGACGGGCTCCACCGTCGCGTCCTGCGCGGCTCTGCGCTCGGCGAGCTCGTCGAGCACGTGCCGGGGGACACGGGGCGCGTCGGGTGGTGGCTCCAGCCCGCGGAGCCGCCGACGACGAGTGCCCACGAGGGCGGCAGCGACACCGATCAGCACCGCGAGCACGATGAGGGGGAGCAGGATCTCCATGGCCGGTCGAGCCTAGCGGTGAGCGGGCTCGCTCACCCTGGGGAGGACACGCTCGCCCACCCGCTCAGGAACAGGCTCGCCGGGTGACCCCGACAGGCTGGAGAACCGACTCGGGCGCACCCAGAGGGTGCGCCCGAGCGGGCTGGGAGGACCCGCAAGGAAGGTAAGGAAGGAAGGGGGACGGTGGGTCTCAGCGGCCGCTGCCGAGCGTGACCTCCAAGGTGAGGGTCCGACCGTCTCGCACCAAGGTCACCTGCACGCGGTCGCCCGGAGCGTACGTCCCGATGCGCCCCTGCAGCTCCTCGAAGCTCCGGACAGGCTTGCCATCGACGGCGACGATGCGGTCACCCGACCTGATCCCCGCGTCGGCCGCGGGCCCACCGGGCAGCACGCTGTACACCACGGCCCCGGGCTGGTCGCTCGTGGACCGGGATTGGCCCTGGATGCCGAGGACCGCCCGCTCGAGCGGCTGGCCGCTCACGATCCGGTCGGCGACCCGCTTCGCCGTGTCGATCGGCACCGCGAAGCCGATGCCGTTGTTCTCGCCCTTCTGGCTGAAGATCGCCGTGGGCACCCCGATGATCTCACCCTTGCGGTTGGCGAGAGCGCCCCCCGAGTTCCCGGGGTTGATCGGCGCGTCGGTCTGCAACATGTTCACCGCCACACCGACCTCGTTCGCCACCGGTCGGTCCACCGCGCTGACGATCCCCGCAGTGACGGTCTGGGAGAGACCGAACGGGCTGCCGAGCGCCACGGCCATCTGCCCCACCTGGACCTGCTCGGTGGAGAGCCGGGCGACCGGCAGGTCGCCGGCATCGATCTTGACCACCGCGATGTCGCTGCTCGGATCCGCGCCGAGCACTCGGCCGTCATAGCTCGAGCCGTCAGCCAGTCGGACTCTCACCACGCGGGCGTTCCCGACGACGTGGGCGTTGGTCATGATCAGGCCCGACGAGTCATAGATCGTGCCTGAGCCGAGTCCCTCACCGGTCTCGATCTGCACGACCGCGGGGCCGACCGCGGCTGCGACCGCAGCGACCGGCTCCTCGCCGGAGGTGTTCACCTGCGGCGTGGGACCCGCGGGGAGCGACAGGGGTGTGATCGAGGTCGCAGAGCTCGAGCTCGATCCCTCCACCAACCCGCGGGCGAGGAAGCCGGCCCCGATCAGCGCCGCCATGGCGAGCGCGGTGGCGATCATCCGCCATCCACCCCCCCGCCGCGGGGAGCGGGAGGAGGGAGGCTGACTGGGCGGTGAGGGTGGCGGCGTCGGTGCGAACGCCGGGCCCGGGAAGCCCGGGAAGGGGCCAGCTGGGGAGCCCTCCGGCGAGCGGAGGGGCGGCTGCACACCCCAGGCGGAAGGCTCTCCGCCGACCGGCGGGCTCGTGGGAGGTTCGCGGTTCCAGGGCAAGCTCACGAGCTGACAATAGGCAACTGCCGCGAAAGCCGACCTAAGCGCACCGGGCGATCTCCGCTCAGCTGACGTCCGTCGGTGCGGCGGGCAGCCAGACCGTGAAGGCCGCCCCCCGACCCAGCGCCGAGGCCAGTCGGACCTGGCCGCCGTGCGCCTCAGCGATCTGGCGGACGATGGTGAGCCCCAACCCGCTGTGGCCCTCCTCCCGACCGGTGCGGGCATCGCCCCGCCAGAAGCGCTGGAAGACCCGCTCGTGGTCCTCGGGGGCGATGCCCGGACCCTCGTCGCTCACCGCCATCCACACCCACGGCCCCTCCCGACCCGCGCTCACCCGCACGGTGGAGCCGGCCGGGCTGACCTCGAGCGCGTTGGCCAGCAGGTTGGCCAGTGCCTGCTGGAGAGCCAGACGATCGCCGTCGACCCACAGCCCCGCGGAGGCCGCGCACACCAGCTGCACCTCGCGCTCCGTCGCCATCGCCTCGAACTCCGAGACCGACCCGGTGACGATCGCGGAGACGTCGACCCGCTCGTGCTCGACCGAGAGGCTGCCCTGGCGGGCGTAGACCAGCAGGTCATCGACGAGCCGGGCCATGCGCTCGGTGGAGCGCTGGACGACCTGCGCGGTGCGACGCAGATCGTCCACGGTGGCGTCCGGGTCGGCAAGGCTGACCTCGAGGTTCGTGCGGATCACCGCGAGCGGGTTGCGCAGCTCGTGGGAGGCCTCGTGGATGAACTGCCGCTGGCTCTCGAATGCCTGGTCGATGCGAGCGAGCATGTCGTCGAACGTGTCGGCCAGGTGCTTGAGCTCGTCGTCGGGCCATTCGAGGTTGATGCGCCGCGAGAGGTCGGTGGCCTGGATCTCCCTGGCGACCGCGGTGATGTCATCGATGGGTTCGAGCACCCGACCGGAGACGATCCAACCGACCCCCACGCTCGAGACGAACAGGATCAGCAACGAGCCGAACGAGTACTGCCGGAGCGTGGCCAGGGCGCGGGCGTTGGCCTCACGTTCGATGTAGAGGTAGCTGTCGACCTGTTCGATGGGGAAGGTGTAGGCGCGACCGTCCGCGGTGATGACCACCCGCTCCCCCACCTTCCGGGTGATCGGCTGATCGTCGAGGGTGCGGGCCAGCCCGAGATAGATCACCCCGACGACGAACGCCGCGAGGCCGAAGAGGATCGTTGAGTAGAGCAGCGCGATGCGGGTGCGGATCGACCCCAGCCAACTGGGGAGCCATCGGGCCGAGCGGACGCTGCGCGAGGACGTCACGGCTGATCCAGCAGGCGGTAGCCGCGCCCGATGACCGTCTCGATGAGCGGTGGCTCACCCGCGGCGCTCAGCTTCTTGCGCAGCGTCCCCACCGTGACCCGCACCGTGTTCGTGAAGGGGTCCGCGTGCTCGTCCCAGACGTGCTCGAGCAGGGTCTCCTGCGAGAGCACCTCGCCCGCGTGCAGCATGAAGTAGCGCAGCAGCGCGAACTCCTTCGTGGTCAGGTCGAGCACGCGCCCGGCGCGCCGGGCGACGTGCCTGGCCTCGTCGAGTTCGAGCTCTCCGACCCGCATGACCGCCGAGGTGGCTGGCGTGTCCCGGCGGAGCAGGGTGCGGACCCGAGCTACCAGCTCGGGGAAGGCGAACGGCTTCACCAGGTAGTCGTCCGCACCGAGGTCCAGACCGCTCACCCGGTCCTCGAGGCTGTCGCGCGCCGTGAGCATGAGGATGCGGGGCTGCGCGGCGAGCGTCGCGTCGTCACGGATCCTCCGGCAGACCTCGCGGCCGTCGACGCCGGGCATGGTGAGGTCGAGGCAGACGAGGTCGTAGGCGTTCACCGCGACCTTCTCCAGCGCTTCACCGCCGTCGAAGGCCACGTCGACCGCGTAGCCCTCGCGCCGCAGCCCCCGGGCCACCGCCTCCGCGAGGTCGACCTCGTCGTCCACCACGAGCACACGCATCACCCCGACCGTACCGCCGGTGGGTCGAGCACCGGTGGGCACCCGGTGAGTGCGGAGCGGCTGCGCCCGATCCGAGCCACGCGCGGAGCTTTATCCTGCGCTTCGACGCGAGATGGTCCACTCCGAGCTGGTCCACTCCGAGCTGATCCCACCTGCACGAGAGGGGTTGCCCAGCATGCACGAACCGACGAGCATCCCGCCTGCCGTCACGGAGGCGGGCTCCCCCGGCGGCGATGCCACGGCGAGCGCTCCGGGCGCTCCGGGAGCCCCGGTCGTTCCGGGCGCCCCGGGTGCCGACCACGCCCTGATCGAGCGTGCGATCTTCGAGGTGAAGAAGGTGATCGTCGGTCAGGACCGGGCGATCGAGCGGATCTTCGTCTGCCTGCTCGCGGGTGGCCACTGCCTGCTCGAGGGGGTGCCCGGGCTGGCCAAGACACTCACCGTCGAGACGCTCGCCACCGTCGTCGGGGGCAGCTTCACCCGCCTGCAGTTCACCCCCGATCTGCTGCCCGCGGACCTCGTCGGCACACGCATCTACCGGGCCTCCGAAGAGCGCTTCGACATCGAGTGGGGGCCGATCTTCGCCAACTTCGTGCTGGCGGACGAGATCAACCGTGCGCCGGCAAAGGTGCAGAGCGCGCTGCTCGAGGTCATGGCCGAGCACCAGGTCTCCGTCGGCGGCACCACCCGACGGGTGCCCGAGCCGTTCCTGGTGCTCGCCACCCAGAACCCCATCGAGTCCGAGGGTGTGTACCCGCTGCCCGAGGCGCAGCGTGACCGGTTCCTGATGAAGGTGGTCATCGGGTACCCGTCGCCAACCGAGGAGATCGAGATCGTGCACCGGATGGGCGTCCGACCCCCACGGGCGACACCGGTGCTCACCCTCGAACAGCTCCGCGCCCTGCAGGCCGCGACTGAGGAGATCTACGTCGACCACGGAGTGGTCGACTACGCCGTGAACCTCGTGCTCGCCACCCGATCGCCAGCCGCGTACGGGTTGCCGGAGCTGGCCGATCTGATCTCCTACGGCGCCAGCCCCCGGGCCAGCCTCGGGCTGGTCGCCGGAGCGCGGGCACTGGCGTTGCTCCGGGGGCGCACCTACGCGCTCCCCCAGGATGTCTTCGACGTGGCACCGGACGTCCTTCGCCACCGGCTGGTGCTGAGCTACGAGGCCCTGGCCCAGGGGCTGACCGTCGAGCACCTCCTCGCCCGCCTGCTCAGCACCATCCCCGCGCCGCGCATCGCACCCTCGCAGGAACCTGCCGCGCCCACCGAGCCGTTCCCCACCCCACCCGGATGGCCGCAGGTCGCGTCATGACGGCGAACCAGCAGCTGCGGGGCACGGTGAGCCGCCCGCCCAGCGTCACGGTCACACCCAGCGCCGAGGTGATCCGTCGCCTCGAGCTGACCATCACCCGTCGGCTCGACGGCATGCTCCACGGGGACTACCGAGGGTTGGTGCCTGGGCACGGCTCGGACCCCGGTGAGACCCGCGAGTACCAGCCCGGTGACGACGTGCGGCGCATGGACTGGAACGTCACCGCCCGACTGGGCACCCCGCACGTCCGACAGACCATCGCCGACCGGGAGCTCGAGAGCTGGGTGCTCACCGACGTCACGGCCAGCCTCGGGTTCGGGACCGCGGGGTGCGAGAAGCGTGACCTCGCGGTCGCCGCCGTCGCCGCGGTCGGGTTCCTCACCGCGCGCGGCGGCAACCGGGTCGGGGCCGTGACGATGCAGGCGGGTTCGCTCACCACCATCCCCGCCCGTTCGGGACGGGTGAACCTGCAGGCCCTGCTGCACCGGGTCATCGACGCGGCGAGACAGGAGCGGGAGGGAGCCGCGAGCCTCGAGCTCGCGCTCCGACGGCTCGGCGCGACGATGCAGCGCCGGGACCTGGCGGTGGTGGTGTCGGACTTCCTCGATCGCAGCCCGTGGGAGCGCCCGCTGCGAGCCCTCGCCGCGCGCCACGAGGTGCTCGCGGTCGAGGTGGTCGACCCTCGCGAGCTGGAGCTCCCCGATGTCGGGCTGGTGCAGCTCCGAGACCCCGAGACCGGCGCGCGGCTCGAGGTGCAGACCGCCAGTCCGAAGCTGCGCCAGCGCTACGCGGCACGGGCAGCCGACCAGCGCGCCGACATCGCCCGGCGCATCCGTGCCGCCGGCTCCGACCATCTGGTGCTGCGCACCGACCGCGACTGGCTGCTCGACCTGGTCCGGTTGGTGGTCCGACGGCGCGAACGCGTCGATGCACTGACGAGGGCCCGACCATGACCTTCCTGGAACCCACCCGGCTCTGGCTCCTGCTCGGCGTCGCGGCGTTGCTCGCCGCCTACGTGATCGTCCAGTGGCGACGCCGGGCCTACACGGTCAAGTTCACCAACCTCGAGCTGCTGGCCTCGGTGGCACCCAGACGCCCCGGCTGGCGGCGTCACCTTCCCGCGGCGGTGCAGCTGCTCGCACTGACCTCGCTGGTGCTGGCGTTGGCCCAGCCGTCACGCGAGGAGCGGGTCCCACGGGAGCGAGCCACGATCATGATGGCGATCGACGTGTCGCTGTCGATGCAGGCGACCGATGTGGAGCCGTCGCGCATCGAAGCGGCGAAGGACGCGGCGAAGGTCTTCCTCGACATCCTTCCCCCCAAGATCAACGTGGGGCTGGTCGCGTTCAACGGCAACGCCTCGCTGAAGGTGCCACCCACCACCGACCGGCAGCAGGTCAAGGCCGCGATCGACGCCCTCGAGCTCGGCGAGCGCACCGCGATCGGCGAGGCGATCTTCACCTGCCTCGACGCGCTGCGGCAGGTCCCACCTGACGACGAGGGCACGCAGCCCCCGGCGAGGATCGTGCTGATGTCCGACGGCACCACGACGGACGGTCGCCCGAACGAGCTGGCGGCTCGCGCCGCGCGGGAGGCCGGCGTGCCGGTGTCGACCATCGCGTTCGGCACCGACCGGGGCACCATCACGGTCCCGGAGGAGCCGCTGCCGATCCGGGTACCGGTCGACCGGGCCGCGCTGCGGGCCATCGCGGAGCAGACGGGCGGGCGCTTCTACACCGCCGGCTCGGAGCAGCAGCTCACCGAGGTGTACGAGAACATCGGCTCGTCGGTCGGCTACGTCACCGAGCCCCGTGAGATCACCACCTGGTTCGTCGGGCTCGGCGTGGCGTTGCTCGCAGCCGCGGGGGTGCTGTCGCTGGTGTGGTTCTCCCGACTGCCCTGACGCGCTCGCACCTGGCTCAGGCGCCGGCACGCACCTTCTCGGAGACCACTCGGCTCGAGCCGCCGGGTTGCATGGTGACCCCGTAGAGGCAGTCCGCGGCTTCCATCGTGCGCTTCTGGTGGCTCACGATGATGAGCTGCGCCTCACGCCGGAACTCGTCGATGAGCCCGAGGAAGCGGTGCAGGTTGATGTCGTCCAGCGCGGCTTCGACCTCGTCCATCACGTAGAAGGGTGAGGGCCGGCTGCGGAACACCGCGAACAGGAACGCCAGCGCGGTGAGCGAGCGCTCCCCACCGGAGAGCAGAGAGAGCTTCTTCACGTTCTTGCCGGACGGTTTGGCCTCCACCTCGATGCCGGTCTCGAGCAGGTTCTCGGGGTCGGTCAGCCGCAGACGACCGGTGCCGCCAGGGAACAGCGTCGAGAACAGCTGCTCGAAGTTCGCCGACACGTCCGCGAACGCAGCGGCGAAGACGTTGACGATCTCGCCGTCGATGGCCTTGATGATCTTGGCTAGCTCCCGGCGGGTCTCCTTCACGTCGTCGAGCTGGTGCTGCAGGAACTCGTGCCGTTCCCGGAGGGCTTCGAACTCCTGGAGTGCGAGCGGGTTGATCGGGCCCATGATGCGCAGCTCCCGCTCGAGTTCGCGGATGCGCGCCGCGGGCGTCACGTTCTCCGGCAGCGGTGGGCACTCGGCTTCGAGCGCCACGGCCGGCTCGGTGTCGAGGTCGCGACGCAACGCCTCGACCGCGGTCTCGATGCGCAGGCGGGTCTCGGCGTCGGTGATCTCGAGCCGTTGCAGCTGCTCACGGACCTCAGCGAGGCGGGTCTCTGCCTCGCTGCGCTCCCTGCGGAGCGCGTCGAGCTCGGCCGCGACCGCACGAGCCGCTTCGCTCTGGCGGCGGCGTCGCTCACGCAGCTGGTCGAGCACCTGCTGGATCTGCTCGGTGCGCTCGGTGACGAACGACAGCAGCCGGTCGGTGGCCACCTGCTTCGCGTCGAGCTCGGCCCGCCGTCGCGCCGCCTGCTCCCGTTCGGCGGCCGCGCCCTCCAGACGCTGCTCGATCTCAGCCAGGCGACGGCTGAGGAACTGCTGGCGCTCACGGGTGGCCGCGCTGCGCACGTCGAGATCGGCACGTCGCGCACCCACCTCCGCCGCACGCTCCTCGAGCCGGGCGCGTGCCTCGCCCATGCGCCGTCCCGCCTCCGCGAGCTCCTGCTCGTCGGCCTCCAGCGCCGGCAACGTGGACTCGAGCTCGGCGATGCGCTCGCGTTCGCGCGCCAGGCGGTCGTCGAGCTCGGCCAGATGGGCGCGCAGCGCGTCGGACTCGGTGGCCGCGTCACGCCGTTCGGTCTCGACCCGCTGCAGGCCGTCGGCTGCGGCGCTGAGCCGCCCGTCGTTGTCGTCGAGGGCGCGCGACAGCTCGTCCTCGGCTCTGCGAGCGTCATCGAGCGCTTGGCGAGCCGCGGCGAGCTGGGTCGCGGCCTGCTCGACCGCGAGCGCCGCCTGCTCGGTGCGGCGCTGCGCCTCCTCGAGCGCTGCGCCGGTGGCACCCGACCCGGCGCTGCCGATGCGCCAGCCGGTGTCACCGAACCGGTCGCCGTCGGGGGTGACGACCAGGGCGTCCGGGTGGGCCAGCACCACGTCGACCGCTTCGGCCCACCCACCGTCGACCACCACCGCGGCGCCGAGCAGCGCGTCGAGCAGGCGCTCGACGTCGTGGCGGCTGGCCCGCACGTGACGTCGCAGCGGCTCACCGATGGGGAGCGGTGCCCTGGGTGGGTGCTCGACCCCGAGGGCGAGGACGGCTCCGGTGAGGGCTTCGCCGTGGAGGGCGGCGAGCGCTTGACGGGCGACGTCAGGGTTGTCGACCACCACCGCGGCGAGCGCGTCACCGGCGGCGGCCTCGAACGCGGCCTCCCAGCCCGGGTCGACGTCCACGACGTCGAGCAGGGTGCCGACCACGCCGTCGATGCCGGCCAGTCGTTCGGTGCCAGCCTTGGAGCGGGCCTCGTCGAGCGCGAGGGCCAACGCTTCGGCACGGGCGCGCCAGGCGTGCAGCTCGCTCTCGGCGGCCCGGTGGGCCTCCTCTGCTGCCGCGGCGCGGGCCTCGCACTCGGCCCGCTCGCGCTCTGCGGCATCGAGCGACTCCACCAGCGGCAGCTCCGCCTGCTCGGCGGCGGCCAGCTCGGCGCGCAACCGGTCTGCTTCGGCGCCGAGCCGCTGCTGCTTCTCGTCGACCGCTGCGAGCCGGGCCCGTACGCGCGCCTGCTCGGCTTCGGCCCGCTCGGCTGCGGCCCGCAGCGCGGCGAGCTCGCCGCGCACCTCTGCCGCCCGCCCGCTCGGAGCGGGCACCCCCTCGCCCCACTCGTGTTCGAACGCGGCCCGCTCGGCTGCCAGCGCGGCCTCGGCTTCGGCCAGGGCGTCGAGCTCGGGGGCGATGGCGGCGGCTTCTCGGTCGACCTGCTCGAGCTCGGCCCGCAGACGGGCCGACTCGGCTTCCAAGGTGGCGACCACGCCCTGGTCGATGGAGGCGTTGCGCTCGCGGTCGATGCCACGGCGACGTTCCGACAGCAGGGTGCCGAGGCCGCGGGCCCGCTCGAACAGCGACTCGAACTGCGCCAGCGAGTCACCGAGGTCGTCGCCTCCGATGGCCGACAGCCGGGCTTCGGTGGCGAGCACCTTGGTGTCGAGCTCCGCGAGACGGGCTCTGATGTCCCGGTCGCTGTCGGAGAGCTCGGCCCGCTGGCTGGCGGCTGCCTCCAGGCGCTTCTTCAGCGATTCCAGCTCGCGACCGGCGACGAAGATGCGCAGCGCGGTGAGCTCGGCGACGAGGTCGCCGTGCCTGCGGGCCGCTTCCGCCTGGCGCTCGAGTGGCCGCAGCTGGCGGCGGACCTCGCGCAGCAGATCCTGCAGGCGCAGCAGGTTGCCCTCGGTGGCTGCTAGGCGCCGCTCGGACTTCTCCTTGCGCTTGCGGTACTTGAGAACCCCCGCCGCCTCCTCGATGATCAGCCGTCGCTCCTCCGGCCGGGCGTTCAGCACGGCGTCGATCTGTCCCTGGCTGATGATCACGTGCTGCTGGCGACCGACGCCGCTGTCGGAGAGCAGCTCTTGGATGTCGAGCAGCCGGCAGGGCACCCCGTTGAGCGCGTACTCGCTGTCACCGGATCGGAACAGGGTGCGGGTGATGGTCACCTCGTTGAACTCGATGGGCAGCATGCCGGAGCTGTTGTCGATGGTGAGCGACACCTCCGCCCGTCCGAGCGCAGGTCGCTTGGCGCTGCCGGCAAAGATGACGTCGTCCATCTTCTGGGAGCGCACGGCACTGGGAGCCTGCGCCCCGAGCACCCACGCGATCGCGTCGACGACGTTCGACTTGCCGCTGCCGTTCGGACCGACGACCACGGTGACCCCCGGCTCGAGCTCGAGGGTGGTCGCCTCGGCGAAGGACTTGAACCCCTTCAACGTCAGGGATCTCAGGTACACGTCGACTCCGGTGCTCTCCGTCCGGGCCGGACCCGGGAGGCCCGGCTCCCCTGGCACGACCCTACCGGTTGCCTGCGCGCCGGCCGTTCATCCCCGGGATCTGAACCGGCGTGCGGGCCGGTAGGTTTTCTCTGTCGACCGGACCGCCCAGCCGAGGTCGGAGTCGCCCTCGGGAGCGACCGCCGACGCCGGCAGGGTGAGGGTCACCGGAGCGCGGAGCCCCGCAGTACGTCGTGTCGCTGGAACCGATGTCTGGGAGGTGGTGGCGATGCTGGCCCTGGCCGGCACGTTCGAGGTTCTCGGGTTCGACGAAGTGCTTGAGCTGCTCGCGCAGCACCGCTGCACCGGGCGTCTGCGGGTGCGCGTCGGCGCGCACCACGTGCTCATCGGGATGCGTGAGGGTCGGTTCGTGAGTGCCGCCGCGGCGAACACCACTCGCCGGGAGGGCGGCCAGCGCTGGCGCCAGCTGCTCGTCGAGGTCTGCTGTGAGGCGTTGCGCAACCGCCGGGGCAGCTTCGAGCTCGAGGCCGGCCGGGAGGTGCACGCAGCCTCCGGCCCGCCGCTGTCGGTGGACGACGTGCTCGACGCGGCACGGCGGGAGGTCGAGGCCTGGGAGCGCGTCATCCGGGTCGTCCCGACGGTCGAGGCGGTGCCCCGGCTGGTGGAGCGTCCCCGGCCTGATCCGCTCACGCTCGACCCGGAGCGCTGGCGGTTGATCGTGGCGATGGACGGGCACCACAGTGTGGCGTCCCTGGCCCGACGGCTGCGGCTGGATCCGCTGCGCTGCTGCGAGCTGTTGGCATCGCTGGTGGAGACCGGTGTGGTGGCTCTGGAGCTGCCCGCCTCGCACGCCCGTGGCGCGAGTGAGCGTCGCTCCGAGCGGACGGAGGGCGTGGCGGTCCCTCGCCGCAGCGGATCCAACGTGCGTCTCCTGCCAATGGTCGGCGCGGGGGTCGCGTCCATCGACCACCCAGCGACCTGCGAGCGCGCCGCCCCCGCGCCCGGCGAGGACCTCGCGGGCAGCGCGGGGCGCGCGGGCAGCGCGGAGTCAGCGGTGGCGGATGCGGGCGTGGCGGTGGCGGGTGCGGTCAGGTGAGCTCCGCGAACGCCTCCACCGCGACGACGTCTCCGGCGACGAGCACCAGGCAGTCCGCGTCAAGCGGTGAGTCCGGAGCGGCGTAGGTGACGGACCGACCGGCCGGCTTGATGAACACGACGGTCACACCGAAGCGCGCCCGGACCTGTGCCTCACCGAGCGTCCGGCCCCACAGCTCCCGGGGCACCCGGGTCTCGACCAGGGCGAAGCCCTCGTCGAGCTCGATGTAGTCGACCAGCTTTCCCGTGACCTGATGGGCGATGCGACGCCCCATCTCGTGCTCGGTGAGCACGACGTGGGTGGCGCTGCGCTGCGGCTCGATGGGGCTCGCACCGTCATCCGACCCGAGCTTCCCCGTCGCTCCGTGCTGACCGTCCTGGCCTTCGCCACGGGTCTCCCGCCGCGCGGTGCCTCTCCCCCGGTGTCGCTCCTTCCTGCGGGCTCCCCTGCTTGCGGCGGTCCCCCTCGTGCAGCGCTGCCTCGCCAGCGCCCTGTCGCGGTGACGTGCTCACCCGGCGCGGGACTCTGTTGGACGAATCTTTTTCTTGACTTAATCAAGAACTTGGCTAGAGTGACGACATGGATGGCGACACTCCCGGAAGAGCTGAGCTGCTCCGCAGGCACGGATTGCAGGTCACTGCGCAGCGCATCGCCGTCCTCGAAGCGGTCGCCCGACACCCGCATGCGACCGCGGAGGAGATCGAGCACGCCGTGCGAGCCGACATCGGCGCGATCTCGCGTCAGGCCATCTACGACGCGCTCAGCGCGTTGACCGAGGGCGGGCTGCTGCGTCGCATCCAGCCCGCCCGCTCGGTCGCCCGCTACGAGACCCGCGTCGACGACAACCACCACCACCTCGTCTGCCGGGGCTGCGGGTGCGTCGTCGACGTGGAGTGCGCGCTCGGAGCCGCACCGTGCCTCGACGCCGCCGACGACCACGGCTTCCGCATCGACGAAGCCGAGGTCATCTACTGGGGTTGGTGTCCACAGTGCGACGCGCCCGGGAACCCCGAGCGCGCTGCCGCCAAGCACGCAACCCCCCGGCCGTCACGCCGCAGGCCCCAAGGTGCCGAACCCTCACAACGCTGACCCGCCACCACCCCGCCACGATCGTGACGGGGCCCGACTCCCTCCCAGGAGGCACGAGATGAGCCCACACCCCGACGACGACATGACCGTTCGGGCATCGCCCGAGCGCGCCCCAGGCAGCGAGCAGGAGGCCGGCGGTGAGCTCGCCACCTCCAGCGAGGTGGCGGCACCCGCAGCGCGCTGTCCCGTGATGCACCGGCCGCATCTGGCCACCGGCACCACGGCGAACCAGCACTGGTGGCCTGACCAACTGAACCTCCGACCCCTGGCGCAGGGCACGTCGCGCTTCGACCCGATCGGCGAGGACTTCGACTACGCAGCCGAGTTCTCAACGCTCGACCTCGCCGAGGTGAAGGCCGACATCGAGCGGGTCATGACGGACTCGCAGGACTGGTGGCCCGCTGACTACGGGAACTACGGGCCGTTGTTCATCCGCATGGCCTGGCACAGCGCCGGCACCTACCGGATCCACGACGGTCGCGGTGGTGCCAGCACCGGCACGCAGCGCTTCGCCCCCCTCAACAGCTGGCCCGACAACGCGAACCTGGACAAGGCCCGCCGGCTGCTGTGGCCCGTGAAGCGCAAGTACGGACGCAAGCTCTCGTGGGCGGACCTGATGATCCTCGCCGGGAACGTGGCGCTGGAGTCGATGGGGCTGCGCACCTTCGGCTTCGGCGGAGGGCGCGAGGACGTGTGGGAGCCCGAGGAGGACATCTTCTGGGGTCCGGAGGACACCTGGCTCGGCGACGAACGCCACGACGGCGACGAGCTGCTCGATCCCTTCGGTGCCGACCAGATGGGTCTCATCTACGTGAACCCCGAGGGGCCGGGCGGAAAGCCCGATCCGCTGCTCGCCGCGCAGCACATCCGGCGGACGTTCGCCCGCATGGCGATGAACGACGAGGAGACGGTGGCACTGATCGCCGGTGGTCACACCTTCGGCAAGGCGCACGGCGCAGCCGACGGCACCCGCTACGTCGGTCCCGAGCCGGAGGGCGCCCCGATCGAGGAGCAGGGGCTCGGCTGGCGCAACACCTACGGCACGGGCAAGGGCGCAGACACCATCACGAGTGGCCTCGAGGGTGCGTGGACGACGAACCCGACCCGCTGGGACAACAACTTCTTGGAGAACCTGTTCGGCTACGAGTGGGAGCTCACGACGAGCCCGGCAGGGGCTCACCAGTGGCGACCGAAGGACCGCTCGGCCGATGGGACCGTGCCCGACGCGCACGATCCGACGAGACGGCACGCACCGATGATGCTCACCACGGATCTGGCGCTGCGGTTCGACCCGATCTACGAGGCCATCTCACGGCGCTTCCTCGAACACCCCGACGAGTTCGCGGATGCGTTCGCCCGGGCGTGGTTCAAGCTGACCCATCGGGACATGGGCCCCGTCTCCCGCTACCTCGGCCCCGAGGTCCCCGACGAGCAGCTGATCTGGCAGGACCCGGTGCCAGCGGTCGACCATCCCCTCATCGGGGACGCGGAGATCGCCGAACTCAAGCGTGCCCTCCTCGACTCCGGCCTGAGCGTGGCCCAGCTCGTGCGCACCGCCTGGGCGTCGGCGTCGACCTTCCGCAACTCCGACAAGCGCGGTGGCGCGAACGGCGCCCGCATCCGGCTCGCCCCGCAGAGGGACTGGCCGGTCAACGACCCCGCCGAGCTCGCGCAGGTGCTGGCAGCACTCGAGAAGGTGAAGGCCGCCTTCGACGGGTCCTCGTCGGGTGGCAAGAAGGTGTCGCTCGCCGACCTGATCGTGCTGGGTGGGTGTGCGGCGATCGAGCAGGCCGCCCGGCAAGCCGGCGTCGAGGTGACCGTTCCGTTCTCCCCAGGGCGCACGGATGCCACCGCAGAGCAGACCGACGTCGAGTCGTTCGCGGTGCTCGAGCCACGTGCGGACGGGTTCCGAAACTGGGCGCGACCGGGAGACAAGCGTCGCCCCGAGGAGCTGCTGATCGACCGGGCGAGCCAGCTGACGCTCACCGCACCAGAGATGACCGTGCTGATCGGCGGGATGCGGGTGCTCGGTGCGAACAGCGGTGGGGTCACGCACGGGGTGCTCACCGACCGTCCGCAGGTGTTGAGCAACGACTTCTTCGTCAACCTGCTGGACATGGCCACCGAGTGGCGGGCCGGCTCCGACGAGGGGGTCTTCGAGGGTAGGGACCGCGCCAGCGGAGCGCTCCGCTGGACGGCCACCGCGGTCGATCTGATCTTCGGCTCGAACTCGCAGCTGCGAGCGATCGCCGAGGTGTACGCCTGCGAGGACGCGAAGGTCACCTTCGTGGAGGACTTCGTCGCCGCATGGGTGAAGGTGATGGAGCTCGACCGCTTCGACCTTCGTCGACCCCGGAGCTGATCGCGCCGAGGTCCGCCACGTCTTCGCGCCGCTCTGGGCCGCAACTCGCCAGCGTGCCGGCCCGACGGCCGGCCCGAGGACGTGCCCGAGGACCTGCCGGACAGGAGCTTGAGGCCCGACGCTTCCGACACCAGCCACCGGCTGGCGCGAACGCCGGCACCTACAGTGAGCGACATGGCCTTCTCGTCGCGCCGGCTGGTCACGCTGGTGGCCTCCCTCACCGTGCTGGTCGCAGCGTGCAGCGAGACCGCCACTCCTGACCCTGACGCCTACCGCCCGGCAGCGACGGCCCACGCCGGCTCCCCCCTGGTCTTCCCTGCCGAGCAGTGGGAGCGGATCGATCCCCGCGATGGCGGCTTCGATCCAGCAGCGCTCGACGCACTGGCCGCGAAGGCCGAGGAGGCTGGCTCCGCGTGTCTGGTGGTAACCCGTGACGGCCGGCTGGTCGTCGACCGCTACTGGCGGGGCACCGGGCCGACGAGCGCCCGTGAAGCGTTCTCGGTGACGAAGTCCGTCACGAGCCTGCTGGTGGGCATCGCCCAGGATGACGGCGACCTCACGCTTGACGATCCGGCGGCCCGCTTCATCCCGGCGTGGCGGGGCAACCCAGCGGAGGCCGTGACGATCCGGAACCTGCTGAGCAACGACTCGGGTCGTCACTGGGATCTCGCGACCGACTACCTGCAGATGGCCGTGCAAGCTCCCGACAAGACCGCCTTCGCGGTCGGACTCCCCCAGGACCATCCGCCCGGTGAGGTGTGGGCCTACAACAACTCGGCGATCCAGACGCTCTCAGCTGTGCTCGAGGCTGCGACCGGCGAGGACCCGGTGGAGCTGGCGGAGCGCCGCCTGTTCGCACCGATCGGCATGAAGCACTCGCGTCTGTCGCGGGACCCGGCGGGCAACGCGCTCGCCTTCATGGGATTGCAGACCACCTGCGAGGACCTGGCCCGGTTCGGTCTGCTCGTGTTGCGCAAAGGCGAGTGGGACGGTCGGCGCATCATCTCGGAGGACTATCTCGAGCTGGCGACGGGGGCACCTTCCACGCCGCTCAACGCCGCGTACGGCTTTCTGTTCTGGTTGAACCACCGGGGTCGGATCGCGTCGCCGTTGATCGCGGTGACCGGCCGCGACGAAGCACCCCCCACCGGTGGACAGACCGCAGGGCAGACCGACTCGCAGTTGGTGCCCGGCGCCCCGGAGAGCGTTGTGTGGGCGCTCGGCTACCAGCAGCAGATCGTGGCCATCGTGCCCTCGGAGGGCATCGTGGCGGTGCGGTTGGGTGAAGCGCCACCACCGGGGGTGACCTTCGATCAGGGGACGCTCACCACCGGGCTGCTCGACGCGCTCATCGATCGCCGGGGTGGCGCCTGACTCAGGGCGGCACGGCGGGCGAGCCGCTCGGCTCGCCATAACCCGCGGCCGATTTCGCGCGTCCGCGCAAGTGCTGGTGCGCTCAACAAAGGGGCGCTGCGGGTGATTGTGGGGTGAGGGTGTTGTAGGGGTCCACCGGTGTGGGTCGGGGCCTCGCTGGAATCGGTGTTTTCCGACATCGATCCAAGGAGGCCCCGATGAGTCCCGACTGTATGCGGGTGCGGTTGCATCTGCGGTTGATACG
>JBBFLY010000041.1:0-26730 GCA_037478855.1 Acidimicrobiales bacterium
AGCTTTGCCGGCGAAGATGATCTGTACCGGCCGCTCCGGGTTCAGCAGGATGCGCTTCAGGCGCTCCGGGTCTTTGAGCAGGAGCGCGGCCCGCTTGTAGGCGGCGAAGCGGCGGGCGAAGCCGATGGTCAGCACGTCCGGATCGAGCGCCTCGTCGGTCCACGCGACTTGCGACTCCGACAGTCCTCGCCGCAGGCCCGACTGGCGGAGTCGGTGCCGGGCGTAGCTCACCAGCCGCTCCCGGGCGGCCCGTCTCAGCTTCCACAGCTCGCGGGCGGGGAGCTCCTCGATGGCCTTCCACGCGGACGGCTCGGCTTCGGGCCAGCGCGGACCGAGCGTCCGCTCGTAGAGCTCGCGGAAGCCTGTCGAGGTCCAGGTTCGGGCGTGTACGCCGTTGGTCACCGACGTGATCGGAACCTCGGGTGGTGGCACCTGGGGCCACAGGCCGGCGAACATCGTGCGGCTCACCGCGCCGTGCAGCTTCGCGACGCCGTTGGACCGGCCGGCCAGGCGCAGCCCCATGGCCGCCATGTTGAACATCTCGCCCTCCGGCGTGCCCGGCTCGTGCCCAAGGGCCATCAGCTCGTCCATCGGGATGTCGAGCTCGCGGCACCAGTCCCCGAAGTACCGCTCCATCAGCTCCCGGGGGAACCGATCGATGCCCGCGGGCACGGGGGTGTGGGTGGTGAAGATCGTCCCAGGACGGCACGCCGCCCGGGCTTCGGGGAAGGAGAGCCCGTCGTCGAGCATGAGGCGGCGGATGCGTTCGAGCGCGAGGAAGCCCGCATGACCCTCGTTCATGTGGAACACCTGGGGTCGGGCGCCGAGCGCTTCGAGCGCGCGCACCCCACCGACGCCGAGCATGATCTCCTGGCGGATGCGCTCTTCAGGTCCTCCGCCGTAGAGCCGGTCGCAGACCAGGCGGCTGTAGTCGTCGTTGTCGTCGATGTCGGTGTCGAGCAGGTACAGCTCGACCCGTCCGACCTGGGCCTTCCACAGCCGTGCGTGCACAGGCACACCGGCGAGCTCGACCGTCACGGTGACGTCCTTGACGGGAGAGAGCGCCATGGCCCGGGGGTCCAGGCGCGGGAAGCGCTCTACCTGCCAGCCACGGCTGTCGAGCTCCTGGCGGAAGTAGCCGTGCCGGTAGAACAGACCGATGCCGGTGAGCGGCAGCCCCAGGTCGTCAGCGGCCTTCAGGTGGTCACCGGCGAGCACGCCGAGCCCGCCCGAGTACTGGGGGAGTGCGGCCGCGATGCCGAACTCGGGTGAGAAGTAGGCCACGGCCCGAAGGGGTGAGCCCTCCCGGTGCTGGAACCAGCGGGGCTCGTCGAGGGTCCGGCGCAGCTCGTCGCGCACGGCGGCGGCGAGGGTGGTGAAGGCGGCGTCCGCCGCGAGCTGCTCGAGGCGCTCGGTGGACATGGTGGACAGCATCAGCGCCGGGTCGCGCCCCTCGAGCTCCCAGCCGTCGCGGTCGAGACGGCGGAAGAGGTCCCGTGCCCGCTCGTCGTCGCTCCACCCCAGGTTGAGGGCGACCTCCCGCAGCGGCTCGAGGGAGGGTGGGAGCTGGGAGACGACGGTGAACGTCTGCACGGCCTTCATGTCGGTCGACCGTAGCGGCGGTACCGCCGCGGGCGCGCACGCGTTGTCGATCCGTGTGACGGTTGTGTCGTGCGACCCCGGGTGTGGCGGGCGGCGCCACCCCGCGGCTCAGCTGCCGGAGCGGATCGCGGCTAGGGCCTCGTCGATGTGTCGCCGGGGGCGGAACTGCGAGCTGAACACCTTGCGGATCGTGCCGCCGGGGTCGATCACGAAGGTGACCCGCCCGGGGAGCAGACCGAGGCTCCGCCCGACACCGAAGGCGTCGCGAGCGCGACCATCCACGTCGGCGAGCAGGCGGAAGGGCAACCGGTGCTTCTCCGCGAACCGCAAGTGCGACTCGACCGAGTCGCTGCTGATGCCGAGCACCTCGGCGCCGGCCTCGGTGAAGTCCTCGTAGCTGTCCCGGAACGAGCAGGACTCGGCTGTGCAGCCGGGCGTGTCGTCGGCTGGGTAGAAGTACACGACCACCCACCTGCCTCTCAGGTCGGTGAGGTTGACCTGCTCGCCGTGCTGGTCGGGGAGGCTGATGTCAGGTGCGGGATCGCCTGGCTTGAGCTGCGTCACGGCACGAATCAAGGCTTGGGCGGCGCTGGGTATTCCTGCACTACCGTTGGAAGCCATGTCCGGGCGCACGACGATCGCCGTGGTGAACCAGAAGGGCGGGGTGGGCAAGACGACCGTCGCGCTCGGTCTGGCCTCGGCGGCGGCCCACGCCGGCCGGAGCGTCGTGGTGATCGATCTCGATCCCCAGGCGAACGCCACAACCGGGCTCGCCGTGTGGGATCCTCCCGTCACCGTCGACCGCGCGCTGGAGGCGGAGCGCCCCGGGGTGCTCGCCGAGGTGCTGCAGCCGTCCCGTTGGCCAGCCGGGAGCGGCCGACTGCCGCTCGTCGCGCCGAGCTCGCCGGCGCTCGCCGCCCGGGAGCCCCAGCTGGTCACCGACCCGATCGGCGCGCAGGACCGGCTGCAGGTAGCGATGGAGGGGCTCGACTGTGAGCTGGCCATCATCGACTGCCCGCCGTCGCTCGGGCTGCTCACCGTGAACGGCCTGTTCGCCGCCGACCGGGCGTTGA
The DNA here is from genome assembly GCA_037478855.1 of Acidimicrobiales bacterium. GTDB lineage: Bacteria > Actinomycetota > Acidimicrobiia > Acidimicrobiales > Acidimicrobilacustridaceae > Rhabdothermincola. Next base: position 2,676 of record JBBFLY010000041.1, read on the forward strand.
TCGTCACCGAGCCCGCTGCGTGGGCCTCCGACGGCGTGGAGCAGATCACGCGCACGATCCGCCGCATCAGCCAGCGCCGCGGCGGCACCCTCTCGATCGCCGGCATCGTGGTGAACCGGCTGGGCCGCACCCGCGATGCCCGCTACTGGCACGAGCAGCTGATCGAGCAGTACGGCGCGGACGTGCTCCCCCCGGTGCACCTGCGGGCTGCGGTGGCGGAGGCGGCAGCCCAGTCCCTGCCGATCCACGCGCTCGGCCATCGTCCCGGTGCACCAGAGGCCGCCGCCGAGTTCGAGGTGGTGCTCGACCGGATCCTCCCGCTTGGAGCAGCTGATGCCGCAGTACGACCCGCAACGCTCGCGTCGCCGCCACTCGCCTCCTCCTGACGACGAGCCCGCACCCGTCGACGCGCTTCTCGAACCTCCCGCGCTGGTTGTCGACCGTGCCGGGGTTGACCTGCCCGGCGGCGCCCGGGTGGAGGTGGACGGGGGCGAGGTGGTCGTGCAGACCGATGACGCTGACGTGGAGATCTCGCCTCGGGGTGATGACATCGTCGTCCACACCGACCGGGCGGATGTCGAGGTGCTGCCCGGCTCTGGCGAGGTGATCGTGAGCACGGCCAGGGAGGATCTTTACGTTGACACCGCCTCGGGGCTGGTCGACCGGTCTGGGTTGGCCGACACCCGGTCACGCCGGCTCGCGCTGGTGGCGGTGCTGTTCGCCGCGCTGGTTGCGCTGGTCGTCGTGGTGCGCCAGCGTGCTGGGCGGCACCGCGGCTGAACCCCGCCGCGGCTGGACTCCGCCGCGGCTGCACGCCGGCCCGTCTGAATCCCGGCCGGGTGGGGTCCGCTCAGTCTGCTTCGCCGTCTTTCCTTCGCCGATCGCCGCGTCGACGGTCCTGACCGCTGCGGCGTTCGGCGAAGACCTTCGTCCAGTCCTGGCGCTTGCGTCGGTCCTGCCCCGAGCGCCGGTCGGTGCCACGTCGACGTTCGCCGCTCACGAGCTGCTCGCGAAGCCGGGCGAGGATCGCTTCGAGGGCTGGGAGGTCACCCCAGCGCAGCGCGTCCGCGAGGGCGGGATCGGCGGCGAGCACGTGGGGCTCCGGCGCGGAGGTCGTGAGCACCACGAGGGGTGTGCGCCCGCCCGGGGCGTCTGATCCGGTCGAGGGTGTCGCGGACTGCAGCTCCCGGGCCGCGTCGAGCCCCATGGTGCCGGGCAGCTCATGGCGGATCACCACCACGTGTGGGTGCACGGAGCGGAGCAGGTGCAACAGCTCGACCGCGTTCACACACCGGGCGACGACCTGGAAGCCCTGGGCGCGGGCGACGGCTTCGACGGCGGCGCCCGTGACGGGGTCGCTCTCGCACACCACCAGCGTCAGCTCGCTCACGGTGCAAGCCTGCCACCCTGAGCGTTGACACGGCTGAGATCAGGCCAATAGTGTGACCGGGGTCACCCCGGGCGATCGATTGGGGGTGACGGGGACAGCCACCCCGTCGTGGCAGCTGGAGGAGGGAGAGATGCGTCGTCATCGCCGCACGCTGGTCGTGCTCGCCATCGTGGCCGCGCTCTTGGGAGTGGGAACACCGTTGGTGGCCACCGCCGGCGCTGCCACCACGAAGGACCCGGTGATCATCGTCGCCGGGACGTTCTCCCCGGCGTTCGCCAACGAGCCCCTCGCCGCCCGCCTCCGCAACGACGGCTACCAGGTGTGGATCTACGAGCTGCCCGGTCTCGGCCTCGGCGACATCGCGCAGACCTCGGTGCCGCTCGGCAGCCTCGTGGATCAGGTTCGCGCCCAGACCGGCGCCGCCAAGGTCGATCTCATCGGGCACTCTCAAGGCGGGCTCGTCGCCCGGTACTACGTCAAGTACCTCGGCGGCGCGTCGAAGGTCGACCGGGTGATCAGCCTGGGTGCACCGCACTACGGCACCTACGTGGCCAACATCGCCGACATCCTCGGCTTCGGGAGCTGCATCGGGGTCATCGCCTGCGAGCAGATGGCGATCGGCTCGTCCTTCTTGAACGAGCTGAACGCCGGCCCGGACGTGATCGCACCGGTCAGGTACACGAACATCTACACCGCGCAGGATGAGCTGGTCCGTCCGGTCACCAACGCCACACTGCGTGACGGCGCCGAGAACGTGAAGCTGCAAGACCAGTGCTGGCTGCGGGTGGTGGGCCATGTCGGGCTGATCCTCGACGGTGCGGTGTACGACGGCGTTCGCGACGCCCTGCGCAACGAGCCCGTGCGCTTCAACTGCTGGGCGCTCTGACCGCGGGCCGCTGATCGCTGGCGGGGGGACCGGAGGGACCGGCCGGTTGGCCGGTCCCTCCTTCGCGTCCAGCCCCAGCGGCGGGGTGCTCGACCAGCCGGCCGGGCACGTCGCCGACCCGCTGGGTGGCCGGGGACGGATCCAACCCGCGCTCGCTAGCGTGCGGGCCATGAGACGTGCGATGTGCCTGAGCCATCCGGCACCGGCGTCCGCCGAACCGTTGGAGCTGGTCGAGGGCGCCGCGCTCGAACCGGGACCCGGCGAGGTGGTGGTCGATGTCGCCGCCTGCGGAGTGTGTCGCACCGACCTCCAGCTCTGCGAGGGGGATCTCCCGGCTCGACGCCTGCCGATCGTCCCCGGCCATCAGGCCGTCGGCGTGGTGCGGGCGAGCGGGGAGGGCGTCGACCCCGGCCTCATCGGCAGCCGGGTGGGGGTGGCCTGGATCGCCGGGACGTGCGGGGTCTGCCGGTTCTGCCGCAGCGGGCGCGAGAACCTCTGCGAGCAGGCCACCTTCACCGGCTGGGACCGCGACGGGGGGTTCTCCACCCAGCTCACGGCTCGCGCCGACTTCGTGCACCTCCTCCCGGATGGCTTCGGTGACCTGGACGCCGCGCCCCTGCTCTGCGGTGGTGCGATCGGCTTCCGTTCCCTGGCGGTGGCGGGTCTGGGACCGGACGCTGCGGGAGCACGTCTCGGTCTGTACGGGTTCGGCGCTTCCGCGACCTGTGTCATCCAGGTGGCCCGCCACTGGGGCTGCGAGGTCTACGTCGTCACCCGTTCGGCCTCGGAGCAGCAGCGCGCGATCGGCCTCGGCGCGGTGTGGGCGGGTGGGCTCGAGGAGCGACCACCGGTTCCGCTCGATGCGGCCATCACCTTCGCGCCGGTCGGTGACGTCGTCGTCGCGGCGTTGGCGGCCCTCGACCGGGGCGGCATCGTGGCCATCAACGCCATCCACCTCGATCGGGTGCCGGAGCTCTCCTACGACCAGCTCTGGTGGGAGCGCCAGATCCGCAGCGTGGCCAACGTGACCCGTGACGACGTGCGCTCCTTCCTAGCGCTCGCGGCCGAGATCCCCATCCGGACCCAGATCGAGGTCCATCCGCTGCATCGCGCCAACCACGCGCTCGCGAGGCTGGCGGCGGGTGAGGTCGCCGGCTCGGCGGTCCTGCAGGTGGCGCGAGCCGACTAGGATCAGGGGCCCGGCTCGTCGTCGGGCGTCGCGCCCGCCTTCGGTGCGTCTGCGGTGACCGGGCTCCTGCGGTCAGCGGTCGGCGCGCTCGGCCTCCGACGGTCAGCGATCGATCCCAGAACCGTGAGCAGGGTTCCGGCCGGGCCTGCTCGAGCGAAGGGTGGCAGCAGTTGACGACGTGGAACCGGCGGTTGTCGGCCGCGAATCAACGTCAGCGACCTGCGTTCTCCAAGGAGGACGTCCTGCGCGAGGCGGTGTCGCTCGGCGTCCAGGCGGACGACCAGGCCGCGCTCTTGGCGCTCGCCCGTGTCGCCGCCAACCGACCCGGCTACTGCACGACGCTGATCGTCCGCACCGACGACGAGCGTCCGATCGTCTTCGAGGTCACCCACACTCCGAGCGGCCCGGTCGCCCGCCCGAGCGCCGAGCCGCCGCCTGCGGGTGACGACGCGATCGCCGCGAGGGACGCCACCGCGGCTGCTCCGGCCGCAGCGGGGAGCGCCGGACCGACCGGGGATGACACCGCGGAGGGCCCCGACATCCTCCGGATCCTCACCGACACGCTCGTGCAGACCCCGGACCTGGTTGCCGTCTTCGCATCGGTCGGTCACGAAGCGCTGTGGGCCAACGACGCGTTCGTGACGCTCGTGCCGATCCGGGCGGCGGACCGGATCTGGTTGGTCGAGCTGCTCGACGAGTGGTCCAAGGGGCACTACGAGGTCAAGGTGCTGCCCGCGCTCGTGAAGTACGGGCGCTGGCGGGGGAGGCTCACCCTGCTCACCGGCGACCGAGAGCCGATGCCGGTCTCCGCGGTGATCGTCGCCCATCGGGATCGGCGGGGCGAGATCGAGGCGGTGTCGATGGTGGCGCGCGAGCTGCCCGACGCGGTGGGCACCGACTCCGGCGGCCAGGCGCGCGAGGGCAGGTTCGCCGCGCTGGTGGAGCACACCAACGACGTGATCGCCGTGCTCGGTGCGGACGGGACGATCGAGTTCGCGAGCCCCGCCACCACCCGGATCCTCGGCCACCCCGACGGGGCGCTCGAAGGCGTGAACCTGCTCGAGCTGATCCACCCCGATGACGTCCCCGACGACCTGATCTCGCTGGCCCGTCGCGACGAGCAGGGGATCGGCTCACCGGTCGAGCTCCGTGTGAAGGCGGCGGACGGGACCTGGCGCTACTTCGAGCTCATCGTGAGCGATCTCACAGCCAACCCCGCGATCGGCGGGCTGGTGCTGAACGCCCGCGATGTCACCGAGCGGGTCGAAGCGCTCAACGCGCTCGTGGCCCGGGCCTTCACCGACCCGCTCACGGGACTTCCCAACCGGGTCCGGTTGCTCGACCGACTGGAACAGGCGCTGCAGCGGGCGCAGGGCGACGGTCGCCCGGTGGCAGTGATCCTCGTCGACCTCGACGGGTTCCGCTCCGTGCACGAAGGCTACGGCAGGCAGGTCGCGGATTGCGCCTTGGTCGAGGTCGGTGATCGCCTGACTGGGGTGGCCGGTCCGGACGCGACCACCGCCAGGCTGCGCAGCGACGAGTTCGCGGTGGTGCTCCCTGCAGTGGACGACCCCGCGGAGGCGGTTCGCACCGCATCGCGCCTGCTCGCCGCGGTGCGAGAGCCGATCACGGTGGACGGGTCCCGGATCGAGCTCACCGCCAGCTTGGGCGTCGCCTTCGGTCGGTCAGGAGACGAACCGGAGGATCTGCTGCGCGACGCCGACCACGCGATGGCGATCGCGAAGGAGGCCGGTGGCGATCGCATCGAGACCTACAGCGAGGCGATCGCCGAGCAGAGCTCCCGTCGTCGCAACGTCGAGCAACGGCTGCGCCAGGTGATCGACGACGAGTCGATCGTGGTCCACTACCAGCCGATCATCGACGTGGGCTCCGAGACGGTTGTCGCCGCGGAGGCGTTGCTGCGGGTCCAAGAGGGCGACGGCACGCTGCTCTCCCCGGCGGAGTTCATCGACGCGGCCGAGTCGACCGGGCTCATCACCCGTCTCGGCTCGCAGGTGCTGAACCTCACCTGCTCGCAGCTCGCCGCCTGGTTGCAGCGTGGCGGTGGGCCCCAGGCGGTCTCGGTGAACCTGTCCCCGCGGCAGCTGGCTGATCCCGACCTGCCCAACCACGTGCTGCAGGCGCTCAACGCGTCCGGCGTCCCAGCCGAGCGGCTCTGGCTCGAGATCACCGAGAGCATGCTGCTGGGGCATCAAGCGACGATCGACGCCAGCGTCTCGTACCTGCGTACGCTCGGCGTGCGGATCGGCCTCGACGAGTTCGGCGCCGGCCACTCTTCGCTCGGCTACCTCAAGCGCTTCCCGCTCGATTTCGTGAAGATCGACCGGAGTCTGGTCGCCGGTCTCGGCAGGAGCGAGCAGGACACCGCGATCGTCCGGGCCACGATCGAGCTGGCTCACAACCTGGGTCTGGTCGTCGTCGCGGTCGGTGTGGAGACCGACGACCAGCTCGAGATGCTCCGGCTCCTCGGTTGCGACCGGGTGCAGGGCTACCTGTTCGCCCCGCCGTCGGCACCGGACGACCTGGTCAGCCAGTCCCCGGGCGGCGGAGCCTGACCGTACCGGCTGCGAGCAGCTCGTCGATCCCGTCGGCCGGCATCGGCTCGCCGACGAGCGCACCGGTGGCGTAGTCGCAGCGGAGGCTGCGCACAAGGGTGGCCTGGTACTCGCTGTCGACACCCTCGGCCAGCGCGGCGATGCCCAGCGCGTGGCAGAGGTTCACCAGCTGTTCGACGAGCGCGTCGTCGACCCGGTTTGAGCCGATGCTCTCCACGAAGCTCCGGTCGATCTTCAGCAGGTCGAGCTGGAAGCTGCGCAGATACCGCAGCGACGAGTATCCGATCCCAAACTCCGCCAGGCTGAGCAGCACCCCGGCCTCCTTCAGTGGGCGCAGGGCGCGCCAGGCCTCCTCCACCTCCCCGCCCGACACCGACTCGGGGATCTCCAGACACAGCCGGTCGACGGAGACGCCGGTGCGCTCCACGATCCCGAGCACCCGGTCGGCGAGCTCGGCGTGAGCGAGCAGCTGTGGTGCCACCCTGGTGATCGTGCGGACCTCGGTGGCTGCGAAGCGGTCCTGCCATGCACGGTTCTCCCGGCAGGCCTCCTCGAGCACCCACCAGGCGACGGGCACGATGAGGCCGGTCTCCTGCAGCTGGTCGAGGAGGTCCCGGGCGATGACGGTGCCCCGCTCGGGATCCTCCCAGGCCAGCCGGGCCTCCACCGCTGCGAGCCGTCCCGACGCGAGCTCGACGACTGGCAGGTAGTGGAGGCGGAGCTGCCCCCGGTCGAGAGCCTGACGCAGCCGTCGCTCGTCGGGGATCGATGAGCTGCCGGAGGCGCGCGGGCGCTCGTCGTGGATGACGATCGCGGTGCCCGACGATGCGCCGCGAGCCGCCTGTTCTCGCGCCAGCTCGGCATCGGCCAGCAGGTCCCGCGACGGATCGGCGCGCCCGTCGAGCGCCGCGCCGATCACCATCGTCACCCGGATGTGGTCGTGGCCGATCGCATAGGGCACCGCCGCTGCGGCGCCGACCTCCGCACAGCGGCGATGCAGCTCGTCACGGTCGGCCGCGGTGAGCACCACGATGAACTGAGGTCCCGCGTCGCGGATCACGACCTCGCCTGGGCGGCGGCGGTTGCTGAGCTGTCGGCCCACCGCCCCCAGGAGGCCGTCGCCGATCTCGGGACCGTAGGTCTCGTTGATCAGCTCGAACCGGTGCAGGCGTACGGCGACCACCGCGGCGTGGGCAGCGGTCCGCTCGGCCCGGTCCCGAGCCGCGGTGAGTGCCTCGGCGAGTGCGGCGCGGTTCTGCAGGCCGGTGAGCGGGTCGGTGCGCACGGCCCGGTCGAGCCGCCTACGGGTGCTCGTGAAGCGGAGCTGGCCGACGAGCGCGGCGGCGAACGCGGCGAGGGTGAGTATCAGCAGTCCGGTGATGGCGACGGCCATGATCAACGGTAAGCCACGAGCTGACCAGGGCGCTGGGAGGCAACCGGTGCGGCCGTGGCACGAGTGCGCGGCGCGGCTCCACCGGGCGGTTCAGCGGCGCATCGGCGCGGACGGGAGGCGGATCACCGCGTCGACCCCGCCCCCGGGGGCCTCGTCGAGACGCAAATCGCCGCCATCGGCTCTGGCCAGCTGGCGTGCGATCGCAAGCCCGAGCCCGCTGCCGCCGAGCTCGCCGCGATTCGCGCTGGCCCGCCAGAAGCGGTCGAAGGCCCGCTCTCGCTGCTCGACGGTGAGGCCAGGTCCTTCGTCGGTGACGTGGATGGTGATGGATCGGGTTCCATCCGCGCCGGGCTCGCCGGGCTCGGCGTAGAGGTGCACGGTCGATCCTCGTGGCGAGGCTTCAAGTGCGTTGGCGATCAGGTTGTCGAGGATTTGCGTCAGGTGATCGGGGGTGGCCAGCACCGACAGGCCGGCGCCATCCGCTCGCAGTGCGACGCCGCGCTCGGCGGCCACCGGTTCCCAGGCTTCGGCACGCTCGTTCAGCACCGCGTCGACGGCGAGCGGCTCGGCGGTGGAGGTGCTGCTCTCGCGCTCGGCGCGGGCCAGGGCGAGGAGCCCGTCGACCAATCGGGCGAGGCGCTGCAGTTCACGCGATGCGCCGGCCAGGTCTTCGGTCGCGTCCCCGTCGACGTGGTCCTCGAGCATCTCGAGCCGCAGGCGCAGGGCGGTCAGCGGGGTTCGGAGCTGGTGTGACGCGTTCGCGACGAACTGCTTCTGCGCGTCGATCAGCATCTCCAGCCGCGTCGCGGTGGCGTTGAACGCCCGAGCCAGCTCGCGCAGCTCCGGCGGACCGGACTCGGTGGGTGCTCTGGCGCTGAGCTGGCCGTGCCCGAGTGCGGTCGCGGCCCGGCGCAGCTCGTCGACCGGTTTGGCCACCCATCGGGCGAGCAGGGTGCCGACGACGGCGGAGGCGAGGAGGGAGACGGCGGCGATCGCACCGAGGAGCAGCCAGTAGCGGTGGGCTCGGTTGGTGATCTCGTCGGTGGAGTAGCTGAGCCGAACCGCACCGTGGACCGTTCCCCCGGAGCTGACGGGCACGGCGACGTACAACAGCTCGGCGCCGAGCGTCTTGGACCACCGGGTCCCCGTCGCAATGCGCTGTTGCAGGGCCTCGGCGAACTCCGGCCGGTCGGCGAAGGATCGCTCGCCTTCGACCGGTGGGTCGGAGTCGGCCTGAACCCGGCCGGTGGCGTCGATGATCACCGCCCGGGCACCGGTCCGCTCGGTGTAGCGCTCGACGAGCGCCTGCCCATCGAGCGGTTGGCGACCCTCGAGCGAGTCCTCGACGAACGCGGACATCGTGAAGGCGTCGCGTAGGAGACCGGCCTCGAGTCGCTCCCGCTCCCGGGCGGAGAACGCGATCGCCAGTGGGACCTCGAGCGCCGCGAGCACCAGCAGGGTCAGAGCCAGATAGGACAGCAGCAGCCGTCGGCGCATGATCAGTCCGCGGTTCGCAGCCGGAAGCCCACCCCGCGGACTGTCTCGACGAGCGTCGGATCGCCGAGCTTCCTCCGGAGGGACGCGACGTGCACGTCGAGGGTCTTCGTCGGCCCGTACCAGTGCGGGTCCCAGACCTGCTGGAGGATCTCGTCGCGGGTCCGGGTCGCACCCGGGTCCTCCGCGAGCAGGGCAAGCAGGTCGAACTCCTTGCGGGTCAACGTGACCTCCCGGCCACCGACCCAGACGCGTCGTCGGCGGGTGTCGATGGCCAGCGGGCCCACCGTGGTCGGCTCGCTCGAGGACGGTGCGCCCGCGAGCGCCCGGCGGGTGACGGCCCGGATCCGTGCCACCAGCTCGCGGAACCCGAACGGCTTGACCAGGTAGTCGTCCGCACCGAGCTCGAGGCCGATCACCCGGTCGACCTCGTCGCCACGGGCGGTGATGACGATGATCGGCACCGAGGATCGGCTGCGCAACGTGCGGCACACCTCGTAGCCGTCGAGGTCGGGCAACCCGAGGTCGAGCAGGACGAGATCGACTGGGTCGTGGGCGATCGCCGCGGATCCGGTGGCGACCCGGGTCACCTCGAACCCTTCACGTTCGAGACCGCGCGCGAGTGGCTGGGCGATCGCGTCGTCGTCCTCGACGAGGAGCACGTGCACGACACACAGGGTGGCACGACGAGCGGTGCTCGGGCCGGACTTTGCCATCTCTTTGCCTGGGTCTTGGCATCCGCTCAGGAGCTGCCCCGTACCGTGAGAGCCGCAGCTGGGGGACTGCGAGCGACGTGGGGTTCGCGGAGCGGTCCGTCCTTCAGGTCACGAGACAGTGCGCAGGAGGTAGCGGGATGAAGATGGATCGTCGAGTTGCACTCTCGGTCGCGGTGGCGGGCGCGATGTCGGTCGCCGCCTGTGGCGCGGCGATCGCGGCGAACCTGGGGATCCTCGGGCTGGCCAGCAAGGACGGTGAGGTCGGGAGCCTGGACTACCAGACGGTCAGCGATCTCGTGGACGCCACCACCACGTCCACCACCGCTCCGGGCGTCGTGGTGGTGGACGAGTACGTCACCGTGCCGGCACCGGCGCAGAGCGCGTTCCCCGGCGTGGATGACTCCACCGGGCGAGGCTCGACGGTGAGGGATCCGGATGATGACCGCCCGGTGAGCCCGGTGGCGACGGCGCCCACGGCGCCGGCCACGACCGTCGCGCCGACCACGGTGCCGAAGGTCGACGATGACGACTCCCGCGATCGCGATCGCGAGGACGAGCGCGAGCGCGAGGACGACCACGAGCGGGAGCACGACGATGACTGAGCGCCGCACAGCCCACCTCGGCGAACCGGCGGGACGGGATCGCGGGTCGCGATCTCGACTCCGACGTCACGCCGCCCCGGTGGGGCGGATCGTCGCCGGTGGGTTGAGCATCACCGCCACCGGGGTGCTGATGACGGGCATGGCACTCGGACGGGCCGACCAGGCTGCTTCGACCGTGGAGCTGGCGGCCGGCCCGTCGGCCCAGGAGGGGGCATCCCCGTCCCCGGATCTTCCCGCGGCGCCCCCCGTCACGATCGTCCGTCGCCACCTCCTGGTGTCGGAGGGCGGCCGTGGCTCAGCGAGCAGCGGGCGTCGAAGCGCCAGCGGCGCAACACCCGGCCCGGCGAGTCGGTCGGTGTCGGGCGGCACGACCGTCCAGCAGGGCGGCTCGCCGCCCAGCGCGTCCGTCCCGCCCGTCGCCTCATCCGCGCCGACCCCTGCCCCGAAGCCCGTGACGAAGAGCCATGCCAGCTGAGCGCCGTTTGCGGGCCATGGGCTCGGAGTTGCACCTCCTCGCGGAGGGTGCTGGGGCGGAGCGGTCGATCCGCGCGGCCATCGCCGAGATCGACGAGCTCGAGCAGCGCTGGAGCCGGTTCCGACCCGGCAGCGAGCTGTGTCGACTCAACGCCGCGTCGGGGAGTGCGATCGAGCTGAGCGAGGTGACCTTCGATGCCGTGTGCCGGGCGGTGCAGGCCTGGCGGGACACGTACGGCTACTTCGACCCGACGGTGCTGCCTGCGCTTGAGCGGGCGGGCTATGACCGCAGCTTCGATCAGCTCGCCCCGAGTGGGGGAGCCGGTGACGATCCGGGGACGGTGGCGGGGCTCCCGAGCCCAGGCTGCGCGGGGATCGTGCTCGATGCCGCGAGCCGGACGGTGCTGCTGCCGCCGGGTGTTCGGCTGGACCTCGGCGGGATCGGGAAGGGTCTGGCAGCTGACCGGGTCGTCGAGCTGATGCTCGACGCCGGTGCTGAGGGGGCGCTCGTGAACATCGGTGGGGATGTCCGGGTCGGTGGTGTCGCGCCCTCACCGGAGGGTTGGCTGATCGACGTCGACGACCGGGCGCTGGTGAGCCTTTCGGCCGGTGCGGTCGTCACCAGCTCCGTTGCGCGCCGGCGGTGGCTGGTGCGAGGCCGCAGCTTCCACCATCTGATCGACCCTGCCACGGGGCTGCCCGCGGAATCGGGGCTGATGACCGTGGCGGTGCTCGGTGCATCAGCGGCCTCAGCGGAGGTTGTGGCGAAGGCATCGCTCATCGCTGGTGAGCGGGTCGGCTCGTCGCTGATCGCCGAGCACGGTATGGCGGCCCTGCTCGTGGGGTCGGACGGGATCAGCCGGCGGGTCGGTGGGTTCGAGGCCTTCGAACTGCCGGTGCCGGTGGTCCGGTGATGCTGGCCTCAACGCAGCTTTGGTGGCACCTGGCCCGCTCGAGTGGTCTGGTGGCGTGGGCCCTCGCGGCGCTCACGGTGCTGTGGGGCTTGGCGCTGTCGACCCGGGCCCTCGGGCGCAGACCGAAAGCTGCCTGGTTGCTCGATCTGCACCGCTTCCTGGGTGGGTTGACGGTGGTGTTCGTGGTGATCCACCTGTTGGGGCTCTGGGCCGACTCGTACGTGGAGCTCGGACCCGCCGATCTGCTCGTGCCGTTCGCCAGCTCCTGGAAGCCGGCCGCGGTGGCCTGGGGTGTGGTCGCGTTCTACCTCCTCCTAGCGGTGGAGATCACCTCGCTGCTGATGAAGCGGCTGCCGAAGCACTGGTGGTACCGGATCCATCTCACGAGCTACCTGCTGTACGGCTTGGCCACCGTGCACCTCGCGACCGCTGGCACGGACGCGTCGAGCCCGGTCATCGCGTGGGCGGTCGTGCTCTCCGTGGCGGCCGTGGCGTTCTTCACCATCTACCGGGTCATCGGTCCGGGTCGACGAGGAAGCATCGCCGGATCGCCCGGCTGAGTCAGAATGCCCGCGTGTACCAGAACGTGATCGTCCCCTTCGACGGCTCGCTTCCCGCCCGGGCGGTGCTCGCACCCGCGGCAGATCTCGCGTGGCGCTGCGGCGCCAGGGTCGTGATCGTGAACATCACCGAGGCGAGCGACCGGGCGTCGAAAGCGGCGCTCAAGTCGAAGGCCATGTCGATGAGCGGCTCCGACGTCGACTTCTGGGTCGATCTCCAGAACGACCTGGCGACCGCCCTGATCGAAGCCGCGAAGCACCGGGCGGATCCGATCATCGCCATCCCCATCCGCACGAAGCCGACCGGGCTGTTGCGCCGGCAGACGTTGGGGGCGATGCCTGCGAAGGTCCTGATCCACTCGCCCGTGCCGGTGCTGGTCATCGGACCGAGCACCGATGTGAGTCGTGGCCTGCCGATGACCGAGATCGTCGTCGCGCTCGACGGCTCACCGCAGTCCGAGCATGTGCTGCCGCTCGCGGTGCAGTGGGCACGGGAGCTGAAGCTGGCGCTGATCCTCGTCGGGGTGGTGCGTGAGGGCACGGGTGGTGTCGAGGCGCACACCGCGGAGCTGCGGTACCTGCAGGAGCGCGCCGAGGCGATTCGTCCCGAGGTGCCCAGCGCGACGTTCGAGCTGATCGAGGCGGCGGACCCGGCTGCGGGTCTGTGCGGCTTCCTGGCCGATCACGACGATGCCGTGATCGCGATGAGCACGCACGGGCGCAGTGGGGTGGACCCCCATCCCCTCGGCAGCGTGGCACAGGGGGTGCTGCTCGGCTCCCCCCGGGCGATGCTGTTCGTTCGTCCGCCGGCGTAGGCACCCGGGTGGCTGCTCACGGGGTGAAGCTGCTCACGGGGTGAAGGCGAGCGAGTCGAGCACCCGCTCGCCGAGTTCGCGGTCCCCTTCGATGGCGATGCCACCGGCGGCGTGCGCCTGCGTGCGGTCCCACCGCCCCCCTCCGAGCGCGACGAGTGTCTCGAACGGCAGGGTGATCCGCACCGTCGGCTCCGGGGGTGCGGCGTCGACCAGCCTGGCCCTGCCCTCGACGATCACGGGGAAGGTGACCTCCGGGCCGCCGGTCGTGTGCAGCACCACGGAGCTGCCTTCGGGAGCTGCTGCCTTCTTGCCGATGACGTAGCCGAGCGCCGCCTTGAAGCGGACGAGCGCCACGTCCACGACCGGGCCGGTGAGATGCCCGGGGCGGTCGAGGGCCCGGCGGATGTCCTGCTCGTGCATCCAGCAGTCGAACACCCGCACGGCCATGAACTCGCGGTAGGGCACCTCACCGATCGGTGAGAACCCTGGTCGGTCGAAGTCCTCGGTGGTCATGGCCCGCAGATGCGTCAACCGCCGGGGGATCTGCTCCCGGAACTCGGCGAGCACCTCGGCCCCTGCTCGCGACCGGCGCTGCTCGACCCAGGTCTCGAGAGACCGGGCGAACGGGTCCCTGAGGTAGCTGAGGTGTGAGACGTCGACGTCGGGTTGCGGGTCGCCGAGGAGCATGCGCTCCACGCCGATCACGTGGCTGAGGCAGTCCTGCACGGTCCAGCCCGGAAGGTCGGTCGGGGTCTTCCACTCGTCTTCGGTCAGGTCGTCGCAGAGCGCGTCGAGCGATGCCCACTCCTCGGCGAGCCGATCGACCACCGGTTCGTCCATCTGTCCCCCTTCGGCGTTGAGCGCCCGCGGCGCGCCTTGTTTCAGGCAGAGTGAAAGCTGTCAGGCTCGGCGGTACCTTACCGGCATGGCCGAGCAGATCGACTTCCACTTCGACCCGATGTGCCCGTGGGCCTACCAGGCGTCGTTGTGGATCCGCGAGGTCCGCGATCGGGTCGGCCTCGACATCCGCTGGCGGTTCTTCAGCCTCGAGGAGATCAACCTCGAGCCGGGCAGGAAGCATCCCTGGGAGCGCCCCTGGTCGTACGGCTGGTCGCAGATGCGCATCGGTGCGCTCCTGCGCCGTGAGTCCCAGGAGGCGATCGACCGCTGGTACCAGGCGGTCGGACAGGCGTTCTTCGTCGAAGGTCGCCCCACCCACGATCCCGCGGTGCACCGGCAGGTCCTCGCGGAGGCGGGCTTCGACCCTTCGGTCCTCGATGCCGCGATCGACGATCCGACCACCTCGGAGGAGGTTCGTGCCGACCACGACGAGCTCGTCGGCCGTCACGGCGGCTTCGGCGTCCCCACGATCGTCTTCGCCGACGGCAACGCCGTCTTCGGACCGGTCATCCTGCCACCGCCGACCGGTGACGCAGCGGTCCGCCTGTGGGAGCTGGTGGTGGCCGCGAACGAGTTCCCGACCCTCTATGAGCTGCGGCACCCGAAGCGCCCCGAGGACCTCAGAGCCATCGCCGGCGCGTTCGCGCCGTACCTGCAGGCCCGGGCCTGGCGCACGGTCGAACGGCCGGCACCCTGAGCAGCGTCACCGGCCGTCACGGCCGTGGCGACCGCTCAGCTCTCGACCACGAACGAGGCGACGTCGGCTGCCAGACCGGCCCGGACCTGGCCTTCCCGATCACCGCGCAGCGAGCGGCGCGTGAGCCGGAACCCCGTGGGGTTCAGGGTGGTGGCGAGGCTGGTGGCGTGATCGAGTGCCGCCTGCTCGACGTCGTCCGGCGAGACCACCTCGTCGAGGTAGCCGGCTTCCACCGCTCCCGCCGGGTCGTAGATGCGGGCGAGGTTGACCGCGGCGGTGAGATGTCTCGGGGTGAGCCGGTCCCTCGCTAGCTCCGTCGCGAACCTGGGGACGGGCATCCCGATCGCTACCTCGTTGAGTCCGATCTTGAACTCGCCGGCGGCGCCGATGCGCGTGTCGGCAGACAGCAGCAGGATCGCACCCATGGCGAGGGCGTGCCCGGTGACGCCCAGCACGACCGGTGCCGGGAAGGTGTAGATCCGCAGGGCGAGCTCGGCGCCCACCCGCAGCAGATCGCGCGCCTCTTCGGCGCCGGCCCGCATGGTGGTGAGGTCGAAGCCCGCTGAGAACCGACCAGGGCGACCGAGCAGCACCACGGCCTTCGCCTGGTCACCCTCGGCTCTCGTCAGCGCCCGGTCGAGCTGCTCGACCACCCCGTGCGAGATGGCGTTCGCCTTGCCGTCGTCGAAGCGGATGACCGCGACAGGGCCGGTGAGCTCGTAGGTGACAGAGTCGTTCGCGCGCTCGCTCATGTGCCGACGGTAGCTCCCCGCACGATCAGCTGTGGCCGGCCTTCGACCTGAACGCCGCCTGCATCTCCTCCACGCTGAAGGACGCGGGTGCCTGCCGGGTCGAGGCGTACAGGTAGAGCGCGGCGCGGTAGATGCCGTTCAGCGCGCTCAGCACGACCGACGTCGCGGCGATCCAGGCCGCCGCGAGCACGATGCCCGCGAGGGGAACGGCGGGGACCACGACGAAGATGATCAACAGAGCGGGGAGCACGGCCAGCAGCCCGAGGATGCCGAAGCCCCCCTGGGCGATCAGGTTCTCGCCCCAGGTCTGCTTGAACAGCACCGCCGCGCGCTTCAGCGACTCGATCGGCCCGGTCCCCTCGACCACCACCACCGGGACCGCCAGCCAGGTGACGATCTCCCACGCCATGCCGACGAGGTTCACCGAGATCTGCCCGAGGAACCCCGCCCGGTCTCGGATGGCCTGCAGGATCAGCCCGACCGTGCCGGTGAGCAGCGACCACAGCAGGAGGGGTGCGAGACGGGATCTCGCCTTCCTGAAGGCTGAGCCGAGGGTCGGGTTGCCGCCGGTGAGGCGCTGATGGGCGCCGGCGACGAGCGCGGCTGCGAAGTACGTCACGACGAAGGTGGTCAGCAGGTAGCCCGCCGCGCCAACCACGTACGTGAGCGGCGTGGGCGTGATCGTGGTCTCACCTGCCCGCTGCGTCGGGTTGAGCGTGAACCACACCGTGCCGCCCACCGCCGTGATCACGACGACCGTGCAGACGAAGCTGATCACCGGGATGAGGGCCAGCTCCTTGTCATCGCGGAGCACCGACCAGGACGATCTGGCCAGGGCCCAGCTGTTCGCGATCCGGCTCATCCCGGAACCCTAGACGGTCGGGCTCCGCCGTGACGGGCCGGATCAGGGTCGGGTGGCCGATGGTGCGAACCGACTGCCGGTGCGGCACAATGGACAGTTCCACGGCTCGGCTCGGAGGTCGTCGGTGCGGTTCAAAGTCGGTACGAAGGTCGTCTACCCCGCCCATGGCGTGGCGAAGATCATCGCCCGGGAGACCCGGGTGGTCGACGGCAAGAAGGTCACCTACCTGGTCCTGTCGGTCCCCGAGCGCGGGTGGGGCACCGCGGGAGACATGAAGGTCTCCGTCCCGGAGGACCGAGCGGAGGACCTCGGCGTGCGCACCGCCATCTCCGAGGAGGACGCCGCCGACGTGCTCCAGGTGCTCGCGGCCACCGACGTGCGGGTGCCGTCCAACTGGTCCCGCCGGTTCAAGAACCACCAGGAGAAGCTCAAGTCCGGCGACGTGTACGAGTGCGCCGAGGTGGTGCGCAACCTGGCGCTGCGCCAGCGCAACGGCTCCCTCTCCACCGCCGAGAAGTCGATGTACGCCAAGGCTCGCCACATCCTCACCTCTGAGCTCGCCGTGTCCTGGAAGGTCGACGACGAGGAGGCGGCGCTGCGGGTCGACCGGGCCCTCGGACTGGTCCCCGAGAGCTGACCCGGCGGTCCGGAAGCTGACCGGGCCCTCCCTGGCGCAACCGGGCAGCTCAGCTCAGCCCAGCTGCCTCACACGCCGAGTCGTGTCAGCGCTTCGTCCAGCCGCCGCCACGCGGCGTCGACGAACCGTGTGCGGCGCGCTGCGTTGCCGCTGAGGTCGTCGGCCTCCTGCCAGAGCTCGTCTTCGAGCGGGTCGAACACCGCTCGGATCTCCGCCAGCGCCCGATCCGACGCGGCGCGGTCCCAGGGCTCGGTCTCGACCCGGTCCCTGAGCGCGGCGAACCGCTGATAGGTGCGCAGCTCGCCGAGCGCTGCCGGCACCAACGGCGTGTGACCACCCTCGGCGAAGAAGACAGGGAGGTACACGCTGACGCACGGGCTGCCCATGGCGACCCACGCCCGCACCGGTGGCTCGCCGCCGTCGCGCAGCTCCACGATGATCGACGAGGTCGTGCACTGGTACCCGCGCACGTGCATGCAGACCGTGATCCCGGTGCCGTCGGGGCCGATGGTGGGATCGGGCAGGCCCGCGACCCGAGCGGAGCCGGTCGGCGGTCGGCCATGGTCGCGAAGCGTGCGCCGCAGGTCGACCGCCGACGGCGCGCAGCCGGCCGCCACCACCGGGCAGGTGACTGCCAGTCGCACGTCGGCCAGCCCGGTCCAGGCCTCCGGGTCACGGAAGCGATCCCAGTCGTCGCCTGCTCGCAGGTCGCCTGAGGCACGGGTCCAGTCGTCGCGGATGCTGATCCGGTTCGAGATCGCGGCTCCGCTCCCCGCAGGCACCGGGCGGGCCGCCCAGCTGCGGCCGCTCGTCTCGAGCACCCAGCCACTGTGGGAGTCGGCGATCAGAAAGGAGGAGAAGTACGCCTCGTCGTCGATGGCGTCCGCGATGCCACCCTGCCCGTGCCGCTCGAGCAGGGTCGTCATCACCTCGAGCGCGTCATCGGCGGTGCGGGCGCGCTCGAGTCCCAGCCGGACGAGGTCCATCCCGATGAGCGCTGGACCGGCGAGCTTCGGATCGTCGACGGTCCAGAGCTTCTCGTTGCCGATGGCCACCCCGTGCTCGTTGACACCGTGCTCGAAGCCCCACAACCAGTCCGGTCGAGCACCGATCACCGCCGCCGCGCCGGCGTCTGGGATCGTGAGGTACTGGGTGCGCAGCTCCGCCCCTGGTTCACGGCGTGCGTACCCCTCGATGAGCTGCACCTCCCGCTGGGGTCGGTCGGAGCTCTTCGCGAAGAGGGTGCGTCCCGGCTGGATCGAGCACAGGGTGTCGCACATCGACGCCGACGCTACCTGACGCCCTCAGCCGGCGGGTTCGGTCACGAAGTCGATCAGGCGCTCGACGGCTCCGACCAGAGGTGGCTCGAGATCCGCGTACGACGACACCGATCCGAGCACCCGCTTCCAGAAGCGCCCCGGATCCGCTTCGCCGAGGGCCGCGCAGACCCCTTCCTTCCACGGCACGCCCCTGGGGACGTCGGGCCACCGCTCGATGCCCACCACCTTCGGCTTCACCGAGGCCCAGATGTCGACGTACGGGTGCCCGGTGACGAGCACGTCTGGGTGGTCGATGCGGGCGGCCAGCCGGGACTCCTTCGAGGAGCTGACCAGGTGGTCGAGCAGGATCCCGAGCCGCCGTCCGGGGCGGGGACCGAAGGTCCGCACCACCTCGTCGAGCCGGTCGGCACCGTCGAGGATCTCGACCACCACCCCTTCCACCCGAAGGTCGTCGCCCCAGACCCGCTCGACGAGCTCCGCGTCGTGCACCCCTTCGACGAGGATCCGGCTGGCCCGGGCGATCCGAGCTGGTGCGCCGGGCAGCGCGATCGATCCAGAGGGGGTGCGCTCGCTCATGGTCGCGGTGCGGGGCGGCACGAGCGAGACCTGCCGGCCGTCGACGTTGAACCCGCCCTCCCGCAGCGGCACCTGTCGATCACGGCCCGAGCGGTCGCGCAACGTCACCCGACCGTTGCCGATCCTCACCACCGTGCCCTGCAAACCGGTTCCCCGCACTTCCACCGTCAGGCCCGGCACCGCCTCCACACGGGGCGCGGCTCGCCTCGGGCCGCGTCGACCGTGCTCGAGGTCGACCGGTCCGCTCAGGATGCCGCGACGGTAGAAGGGCGCATCGTCGGAGCCGGCCGGGCGGTCCGGTCCCACGCTGCGTGCACGGTCGGGGGTCACGGACGGGACCGTACGCTCAACCGCCGACCAGCGTGCGGATCTTCTCGGGGTTCGCGGGGCCGTCGTAGACGAGGGTGCCGTCCCGGAGGCCAAGGCAGCGGGTGGCCTTCGGCGCGAGGTCGAGCTGATGGGTGGACACGATCACCGCAGCGCCCTGCTCGGCTACGTCCGCCAGCACCTCGACGAGGGTCTCCTGCCCAGGGGTGTCGAGACCGGCGAACGGCTCGTCGACCAGCAGCAGGCTGAACGGGCGGATCAGCCCCAGGATCAGCGCGGTCTTCTGCCGCAGGCCCCGACTGAAGCGGGTCGGCAGGTCGTCGGCCCGCTCGGTGAGGCCGAACATCTCGAGCAGATCGTCCGCGTAGCTCTCCCAGTCCTGGGTGTCGTGCATCCGCGCGATGTACTCGATGTGCTCGTTCACGCTGAGGTCGTCGTAGAGCACCGGAGTGTCCGGGAGGTAGGAGGTGGCGGCCCTCGCGCCGAAGCTGCCCACCGGGTTGCCCAGGACGTAGGCGTGTCCGCTGTTCGGCTCGAGCAGCCCTGCGCAGAGCCCGAGGAAGGTGGACTTCCCCGCCCCGTTCGGTCCGACGAGCATGACCAGCTCCCCGGGCTGCACCAGCAGCTCGAGCGGGGAGAGCCCCATGCCGTCGCCGTAGTCCTTGGCGATGCCCGCCGCCTCCAGGGCGGCCTCGGGATGGGCCGCGGGCGGCGGGGGCGGTTGTGGCATGGCGAAGGTCACGGCGCGCTCACAGGTGCTTGGGCTTTCGGTAGCGGAGCCAGAGGAAGGCTCCGAGCAGCGCGAACAGGCTAGAGGTCGTGGCGCTCTGCACCGCTGCGAGGTTCAGGGCGTTCGGGTCGGAGCCCGCCGCGGCCAGCGGCAGCAGGCCGAGCACCACCAGAGCCGGGGGCAGCACCAGTCGGCCGAGCAGGACGAAGCCCATCATGTCCGGGCCGAGGCCGGCCATCTGGGCCACGTCCGGCGCCCCCTGCGAGGTGCCCACGGCCGCTCCCAGAGCGGCGGCACCCGCCGCCGGTACGAGCGTGATCGGAGCCAGTCGCAGCACGACCTCGGGTGGTGCGAGCAGCATCGCCGACGCCGCGCCGATCACGTACACCACCACCATGATCACGAAGGCCGCGGGGACGTGCTGCAGAAGCACCCGGCCGGGCTCGAGCGGGTAGCTCTCCCATCGAGTGGGGTGGTCGACCTCCTGTGCGATCGGTTCCGCAGCGTCGTAGCCCGCGACGTAAAGGGCCACGCCGGAGACCACGAGCAGCGGGGCGACGCCCCGCCACGCTGCGCCGGCTGCCAGCCCGGCGAGAACTCCTAGCAGGGCCATGCGAGCCAGTCGCACCAAGGGGAAGCGCATCACCCCCTGCCAGTCGCGATGCCAGACCGGAGGGAGTCGGCTGCCGCGTCGGAGACGGATCCACGGCTCGGCGCGTGGTCGCTCCTGCGAGAGCTGCCGTCGCAGCAGCACGACCGTGCGGACGTCTTGGAGCGTCACCGCGAAGCGCAGCTGCGAGATCAGCCCGGCTCGCCGCATCGCGGCCTCGACCGAGATCCCCCCGATGGTCGTGAGCCCCAGCAGCGGGACGGCCACCGCCACCGCCACCCCGACGAGCGCGACCGGCGCCACCTCGATCGGCCAGAGCGCGAAGCGGGCGAGCAGGGTGACCGGTGAGGTGGTGGTCCCCGCCAGCAGGTCGAGGACGGACCAGGCGACCACCAGCACCGCGACCACGTTGGCGGTGAGCCATCCCACCCGTCGGCCGGACAGCACCATGGCCACACCTGCGGAGAGCACCGCGACGAGCGCGAACGTCAGCGCGCAGCACCCGATCGAGGCCGCGACGTTCACCGGCAGCCGCCGCGCCGCGAGCTCCCCGACGATGGCGCCGACCACCGCGCCGGCGAAGGCGAGGAAGCGAAGCTGCTTGATGGCCGGGGCGCGCAGGATGAGGTTCCGGTCGATCGGAGCCCCGAGCTCGTGCATCACGACCGGTCCCTCCAGCACCAGGGGCCCACCTCGACCTCCCGAACGGGCGCCGATCGCCACCGCGACTGCGAAGACCAGGCTCAGCACGGGCACCGCGTCGTGCAGGAAGGTCAGTGCCTCCTCGTTCGAGAGGCGGTCGTCGGGCAGGCGGCCCGACGCGAAGACGACGAAGATCACCGCGGCGAGCGCGGCGATGTAGACCCGGTAGAGGGCATCCACCCAGTGCACATCAGCGAGCCGGTTGCGCCGGCGAGTGCGGCGAAGCTCGCCGAGCGCGTCGGCGCGGACCGTGGACGTCACGGCGGGCGAATCTACCTACCCTGGTCCGGTGATCCTCGTTGACGTCGAACGGGTGGCGGCGAGCCGGCCGGGCAAGCCGCTGTTCCGCGACCTGTCGCTGACGATCGCGTCGGGCGAGCGCTGGGGGGTGGTCGGCCTCAACGGGTGTGGCAAGTCGACCCTGCTCGGTGTGCTGAGCGGGCGGATCGAACCGGAGTCGGGGGTCGTGCGACACGGTCGCAACGTGCGGATCGCGGCGCTGAGCCAGACGGTCGCGCTGCCGGCCGGTCGGGTGATCGATGTGGTGGCACCGGCGGCGGAGGCGCACTGGGAGGCGGAGTCGGTCCTCGACCGGTTGGGGCTTCGGTCCCTGCGTGAGGCCCCAACGGACACCCTCTCGGGCGGCCAGGCCCGTCGGGTGGACCTGGCCCGGACCCTCGTGGCGCCGTCGGACCTGCTCATCCTCGACGAACCGACCAATCACCTCGATCTCGATGCCATCGCCTGGCTCGAGGATCGGCTCGCCGCGTTCAAGGGCGGCCTCGTGCTGGTGACCCACGACCGGCACCTCCTCGACCGGGTGTGCACCCGGGTGCTCGAGCTCGACCGGGGGCGTGGTTACGTGCACGACGGCGGGTACGACGCGTATCTCGAGGGGCGGGCGGCACGGGAGGAGCAGGCGGCCGCCGCCGAGGCCACCCGGCGCATCCTGGCCCGCAAGGAGCTGGCCTGGCTCCGCCGTGGCGCACCGGCGCGCACCAGCAAGCCGAGAGCACGTCTCGAGCGGGCGACCCGCCTCGTGGAGGGCGGAGCCGAACCCGCGGCACGCGAGGGCGTGCTCCCGCTGCAGTTCGGCACGCCCCGCCTGGGTGACAAGGTGATCGAGCTCCATGGCGTGGGCTTCGCCTTCGAGGATCGACCCCCGCTGTTCGAAGGCCTGGACCTGCTGCTGGACCGGCGCGAGCGGCTCGGGATCGTGGGCCCGAACGGCGCCGGGAAGTCCACGCTCCTCGAGATCATCGCGGGTCGGCGCACGCCGACGAGCGGCAGCGTCGTCGTCGGGCCCACGGTGCGGATCGGCTACTACGACCAGCTCGGCGCGGCGCTCGATCCGGAGCAGCGGGTCCGCGACGCCGTGGCTGCTCCGACCCGCAAGCCGGACTGGAGCGACGCGGCGCTGCTCGAGACCTTCTGGTTCGGGGAGGACGCGCAGTGGGCACCGATCCGGTTGCTCTCCGGCGGTGAGCGGCGACGACTGCAGCTGCTGATGGTGCTCGCCGCCAAGCCGAACGTGCTCCTGCTCGACGAGCCGACCAACGACCTCGACATCGACACGCTCCGGCTGGTGGAGGAGTTCCTCGAGGACTGGCCGGGCGCGCTGGTGGTGGTGAGCCACGACCGTGCCTTCCTCGAACGCACCGTCGCCGATGTCGTGGTGCTCGACGGCGCAGGCGCCGCGGGTCGTCGCCCCGGTGGCTACGCCGCGTGGGAGGCGGAGCGTCGTCTCCGTCGCGACCGCCGCCGGGCTGCGCCACGTGAGCGGACGAACCGGCGCCAGGCTCGCGCTCCCACCCCCACGTCCACGGGGACGGGCCCGCCGAGACCACGATCGGTGGGCACGCTCCGCCATCTCCTGAAGGAGGCGGAGAAGCAGATCGCCCGGCTCGAGCAGCGGCGGGCCGCGCTCGAGGAGGAGCTCGCGGCCGCGGCCGGTGACCACCTTGCTCTGGCACGCACCGGCGAGGAGCTAGCCGGGGTGGTGGCGGAGCTCACACACGCCGAGGAGGCGTGGCTGGCACTTGCCGAGGAGCTCGAGGCCCGCTGAGACGGGGACGGAGCTGACGGGCCGCGTCCGCCGCTGACGGGGTGCGGCCCGAGCGGTAGCGTGGGTCGCCGGCGCGGGGGAGGCCATGACGATCGAGGACAACCTGACCGATCTCGCGATCCAGGGACGATCCCACCGGGCGACGGCTCGCACCGCCGGCCTCGGCCGGCGATCGGCGCGGGCTCGCCTGCGGGTTCCCGTGCTGGCGTTCGTGGTGATCGGCGCGCTGCTGTGGTGCGTCGCGCAGTACGCGGCGACCCACTTCAGCCGCGACCCGTACTTCCCGCGGCCCGACCACGTCGTGGGTGGCTCGTGGTTCGAGAGCTGGGCCCGCTGGGATGCCTACTGGTACCGGACGATCGTGCGCGAGGGGTACGAGTACTACCCGGGCGTTCAGTCGTCGGTCGCCTTCTTCCCGGCCTACCCGGTGGTGGTGTGGCTGCTGTCGGGCCTGTTCCCCAGCATCTTCATGACGGGAACGGTGGTCACGGTGATCTGCGGGTTGATCGCCGCGGTCACCTTCCACCGCTGGTGCGCGCTCCGTCTCTCTCCTGCTGCGGCCGCAACGGCGCTGCTCGCGCTGCTGCTCTATCCCTATGCGTGGTACCTGTACGGGCCCATCTACGCCGATGCGCTGTGCCTCGCGGCCACGCTGGTGGCGTTCTACGCGGTCGAGCGCGACCACCTCTGGGTGGCGGGCGTCGCCGGGCTGGTGGCCTCGGCATCCCGTCCGGTTGGGCTCGTCGTGGCGGTCGCGCTGGCGCTGCGGGTCCTCGAGCGGCGCAACGCGCTGGCGACCACAGGAGCCTCGCCTGACGAGGGGCCGGCCGGCCGCGGCTGGGCGGCGTTGCGGGCCGAGCTCGTACGCCGGTTCTCGCCGAGGAGCTTCACCCGCGCCCAGGCGCCCG
>JBBFLY010000042.1:0-25742 GCA_037478855.1 Acidimicrobiales bacterium
GTCCCCGGGCAGTGGGATGGTGAGCAGCGCATCGGCGGCGCGGTGCCCACGAGCGATCGCATCCGCGGCCTGACGAGGTGCGATCAGCCCGTTCGCCAGCGCCAGGGCGGCGACCGCCCCGGCCACGGCGACCGGCGCGTGGGACCTCGCGTCGCCTGCGAGCCGCTCGAGCAGGTAGGCGAACCCGACGGCGGTGGGCAGCAGGGCCCAGTAGTTCCAGTACTGATGGCCGGCAGCCGCTGCGTGGAACACCGTCGCGTACAGCACCACGACCGACAGGGACATCGCGGCCAGTGGTCGGTAGCGGGGCGCTCGCAGCGCGAAGCAGCAGGTGACGAGGCCGATGACGCCGAACGCGAGGAGCTGGAGCAGCCAGGGCACCTGGAAGGTGATCATGTCGATGACGCTTCCCGCCTCCCCTCCGGCGGAGCGTCCCGTGAACTTCTCACGAAGGACGTCGAGACCCCCGTAGGTCCACCATGCCCAGGAGAACGAGCAGAGCGCGCCAGCTGCACCGCCGACGAGCAGGAGGACACCCGGTGTAGTCGGGTGATCGGGTGAGCGAAGGCCTCGGACGATGAGCGAGAGCCCGCAGAGCCCGACGAGGACGGTCGCCTGCCAACCCGCGAGGGCAGCGAGCAGGGCCAGCACGACGAGCGCCGGCCCCGTCGTGAACCACCTCGAGCGGCCCTCCCAGAGCGCGTGCCAGGCGGAGAGCACCGCGAGCCCGAAGACGAACGACGTCACGGGCGTGTCGAGCATCGAGCCGTAGACGAGGTACATCGGCGTGAGGGCGACCGCAGCGGTAGCCCCACCGGCGGCGAGCGGCCCGGTGACGGCGCGCAGCAGCACGAACAGCACCGCAATGGCGGCCATCGAGCCGAGCCAGGCGGGCATGCGACTGGCCCACTCTCGCTCACCGAAGAGCGTCTCAGCCGCAGCGGTCTCGGCGACGATCCCCGGTGGGTGACTGGCGTAGAGGGTGCCGTCGGCACGGCGTCCTCCGAAGCGGGACTCGCTCACCCCGAGCTCGCGAAGGGCCCTGCTGTTGGTCGCCCAGACGGCGCCGTTGATGCCCTCGTCGGAGTCGCCGAAGCGCGCGGTGATGCGGCCGGCGGCGAGGAGCGGGAGCGCCACGATCGCTACGAGCACGAGGGCCAGACCGACCGCATCGGCCGATGAGCGTCGCTGTCGTCGGGCCTCCATGGCGTGGAGCGGATCTTAGGCTGGGAACGTGGTTGACCGACCGCCCCCCGGCTCGATCCCTGATGCACCCGGCTCGTACCAGTTCCTGGACGGGCAGGGCCGGGTCATCTACGTCGGCAAGGCCAAGAGCCTGCGCCAGAGGCTGTCGAGCTACTTCCAGAACCCCGCGTCGTTGCCGCCCCGGACCGCGCAGATGCTCGAGGCGGCGGCGTCAGTCGAGTGGATCCAGGTCCGCAACGACGTGGAGGCGCTGATGCTGGAGTACAGCCTCATCAAGCAGCACCAACCTCGGTTCAACGTCCGGCTGCGGGACGACAAGAGCTACCCGTTCCTGGCGGTGACCCTCGACGACGAGTGGCCGCGGGCGATGGTGATGCGGGGCCAGAAGCGCAAGGGCACCCGGTACTTCGGGCCCTACGCTCACGCCTACGCGATCCGGGAGACCCTCGACCTGCTCCTGCGCACGTTCCCCATCCGCACCTGCTCGGACAGCAAGCTGGCGCGCCATCAACGCCTCGGGCGCCCCTGCCTGCTGTTCCACATCGAGAAGTGCTCGGGCCCCTGCGTGGGGGAGATCGACAAGGAGGGCTACGACCGGCTGGTCGCCGAGCTGGTCCAGTTCCTCGAGGGTGACACCGAGCCGGTGGTGCGCCGGCTCGAGACGGAGATGGCAGCCGCTGCCGCCGACCTGGAGTTCGAGCGGGCGGCGCGCCTTCGTGACCGGTTGAACGCCGTCCGGAAGGCGGTCGAGCGCCAGCAGATGGTGGCCGACCGCGAGGAGGACCTCGACGTCATCGGCATCGCGGGGGACGAGCTCGAGGTGTCGGTCCAGGTGTTCTACGTCCGCCGGGGTCGGGTGGTGGGTCGCAAGGGCCTGGTGCTCGACCGGGCCGAGGACCTGAGCGAGAGCAAGCTGGTCGACCGGGTGCTCGAGGGCCTGTACATCGAACGGCCGGCCATGGGGGTGCCGAAGCAGGTGCTGGTCTCCGCCGCGTGCGGTGACCGCCAGCTCTACGAGAGCTGGCTCTCGGAGCTGCGCGGCTCCAAGGTCACGATCCGGGTGCCCCAACGGGGTGACAAGCGGGCCCTGCTCGAGACGGTCACCCAGAATGCGAAGGAGGAGTTCGCCCGTCACCGGCTGCGGCGCGCGGCCGACCACAACAGCCGGGCCCGGGCCCTCAACGAGCTCCAGGAGGTGCTCGGCCTCCCCGAGCCGCCGCTTCGCATCGAGTGCTACGACATGAGCCACATCCAAGGCAGCGACTACGTCGGCTCGATGGTCGTGCTCGAGGACGGGCTGCCGAAGAAGAGCGACTACCGGCGCTTCAGGATCAGAGGCGTCCCGGGCAACGACGACTTCGCCGCGATGGAGGAGGTGCTCACCCGTCGCCTGACCGCCTATCTGACCGAGCGCGAGCAGCCGGTGAGCGAACGGGGTGGCAGGTTCGCCTATCCACCGCAGCTGCTGCTGGTCGATGGGGGCAAGGGACAGCTCGGCGTGGCGCGCCGCGTGCTCGAGGAGCTGGGGCTCGACGAGGAGATCCCGGTCGCCGCGCTGGCCAAGCGCTTCGAGGAGGTGTACCTACCGGGCCGCGACGGGCCCGTGCGCATCCCCCGGCAGAGCGAGGCGCTCTACCTGCTCCAGCGAGTGCGAGACGAAGCGCACCGGTTCGCCGTCTCGTACCACCGCGAGCTACGGGGAAAGCGGATGACGAAGTCGGTGCTCGACGAGATCCCCGGGCTCGGCCCGGCCCGCAAGAAGCGCTTGGTGAAGGAGCTCGGTGGGGTGACCGCGGTGAGGCGGGCCTCGCTCGAGGAGCTGCAGGCCCTGAGCTGGCTGCCTGACCAGGTCGCCCAGGCCGTGTATCAGAAGCTGCACGGTGGTGTCCGGTGACCACGGACGAGCTCTGGGAGCGGCACGCGGGCTGGTGGCAGCGGCAGTTCACCGAGGGTGCCGACCCCGAGTACGAGGAGCAGATCCTCCCCCTGGCTCGCGAGTGGCTCGGGGGCTTCGAGCGCGTGCTCGAGGTCGGCACGGGGGAGGGGCAGGTGGCCCGGGCGGTGACCGGGGCGGGCGCTGCGTTCGTGGTCGGTGTCGACCCGACTGCGGCCCAGATCACCGAGGCGGCCCGCCGCGGCGGCGGTCCCCGCTACGTGCGGGCCGGGGCCGCCCACCTGCCCCTGTCGGACCGGGCGTTCGACGCGGTCGTGGCCTGCCTGGTGTTCGAGCACATCGACGAGGTCGACGAGGCCATCCACGAGGTGGCCCGCGTGCTGCATCCGGGCGGACGGTTCGTGCTGTTCCTCAACCATCCCCTCCTGCAGACCCCGGGGAGCGGGTGGATCGACGACCAGATCCTCGACCCTCCCGAGCAGTACTGGCGGGTGGGGCCCTACCTGTCCGAGGTGGCTACGGTCGAACAGGTCGAGAAGGGGGTGCACATCCGCTTCGTGCACCGACCCCTGTCCCGCTACGTCAATGCGCTGGCGGACGCCGGTCTGGTCCTCGAGCGGATGCTCGAGCCGGCACCTCCGCCGGGCTTTGTGGCTCGGGCCCCCGACTATGCGGACGCGGCCACCATCCCCCGTCTGCTCGTCCTCATCGCCCGACGGGGAGAACCCCGCCGGTAGCCTGAGCCGCGGTGAGCGAGTTCGTCGTGATCACCGGGCTGTCAGGCGCCGGCCGGTCCCATGCCGCCGACATCCTCGAGGACCTCGGCTGGTTCGTCATCGACAACCTGCCGCCTGCTCTCATGCCGAAGGTCGCCGAGCTCGCCGGTGCACCCGGCTCGAGCATCTCCAAGGTCGTGCTGGTCGTGGGAACGGGCCCGTACCACGACGAGGTGCTCCCCGCCCTCGACGGGCTGGCGGCTCAGGGGCTGCGGTTGCGGATCCTGTTCCTGGAGGCCTCGACCGATGTGCTGGTGCGTCGGTACGAGTCGAGCCGCCGCCGGCATCCGCTGGATCGCGAGGGGAGAGGGCTGGCGGGCGCGATCGAGGCGGAGCGGGCGCTGCTCGAGCCGGTGAAGGAGCGTGCTGACGTGGTGGTCGACACCAGCGAGCTCAACGTGCACCAGCTCCGGAGCCGCATCCTCGACCTGTTCGAGGCGGAGTCGCCCGAGGCTGGGATGCAGACCACGGTCATGTCGTTCGGCTACAAGCACGGTCTGCCAGTGGACACGGACCTGGTGATCGACTGTCGCTTCCTCCCCAACCCGCACTGGGTCGATGAGCTGCGTCCGTTGCGAGGTACCGACGAGCGGGTCAAGGCCTACGTCATGGGTCAGCAAGTGACCGCGCGCTTCCTCGACGCGCTGACCTCTCTGCTGGAGCTGCTGCTGCCCGCGTACGTCACCGAGGGCAAGAGCTACCTGACCATCGCGTTCGGCTGCACCGGCGGCCATCACCGCTCGGTGGCGGTCGCCGAGGAGATGGCCCGACGGCTCGGCGAACGGGGCTACGACCCGAAGATCGTCCACCGGGACATCGACCGCTGAGCCATGGTCCGCACCGGTCGGCGGGTGTCGGCGCAGACGGGCTCCCGACTGGCAGCGCGAGGACCCGGCGTGATCCGATAGGGGCGTCCGCCGTCGGTCCCATCAGGGAGGCTTGCAGGGATGACCATTCGTGTCGGGGTCAACGGATTCGGCCGGATCGGCCGCAACTTCTTTCGGGCGGTGCGTCAGCAGGGCGTTGACGTCGAGGTGGTGGCCGCGAACGACCTCGGCGATGTGGCCGAGATGGCCCACCTGCTCAAGTACGACTCGGTGATGGGGCGCCTCGACGCCGAGGTCAAGCCCACCGGCGAGGGCATCGAGGTCGACGGCAAGCTGCTCCGGATCACCGCGATCCGCGATCCCAGGGAGCTGCCCTGGGGTGAGCTGGGGGTTGACGTGGTCGTCGAGTCAACCGGGATCTTCACGTCCCGTGAGAAGGCCGCTGCCCATCTCGACGCGGGCGCCCCGTTCGTCATCGTCTCCGCCCCGTGCACTGAGGCCGACGCCACGTTCGTGGTGGGGGTCAACGACGACACCTTCGATCCCGCCAACCACAAGGTCGTGTCGAACGCTTCCTGCACCACGAACTGCTTCGTGCCGATGATCAAGGTGCTCGACGACGCCTTCGGTGTGGAGAAGGGTCTGATGACCACCGTTCACGCCTACACCGGCGACCAGAACCTGGTGGACGGCCCGCACAAGGATCTGCGGCGGGCCCGGGCCTCAGCGGTCAACATCGTCCCGTCCTCCACCGGTGCCGCCCGTGCCACCGGTCTGGTGCTGCAGGCCATGAAGGGCAGGCTCGACGGCACGGCACTGCGGGTTCCGGTGCCCGATGGGTCGATCACCGACTTCGTCGGGGTGCTCAAGCAAGAGGTCACGGTCGAACAGGTCAACGAGGCCTTCGCAGCCGCCGCCTCGTCGGGTCCGCTCGCCAAGGTGCTCGACTACACCGACGAGCCCATCGTCTCCTCCGACATCGTCGGCTCCCCGGCATCGTGCACCTTCGACTCGAAGCTCACCATGGCCATGGGCAACCTGGTGAAGGTGATGGGCTGGTACGACAACGAGTGGGGCTACTCGAACCGCCTGGTCGATCTCGTGCAGATCGTGGGCGCTGCGAACAAGTGAGCGCGGGCGACGTCCCCATCCTCGAGGACCTGGGCGACGTCGAGGGTCGGCGGGTTCTGCTGCGCGCCGACTTCAACGTCCCGATCAGAGACGGCGAGGTCGTCGACGACTTCCGCATCCGCGCCGCCCTGCCCACCATCGAGTGGCTGATCGAGCGCGGCGCCAGGGTCACCGCGTGCAGCCATCTCGGCCGGCCGAAAGGCAAGCCCGACCCCAGGTACTCGATCGAGCCCGTTCGGCGGGTGCTGGCCGAGCTCGCGCCCGGCGTCGAACTGCTGGAGAACCTGCGCTTCGACCCCGGCGAGGAAGCCAACGATCCTGCGTTCGTGGCCAAGCTGATCGAGGGGCAGGACATCTACGTCAACGACGCCTTCGGTGCGTCGCACCGGGCCCACGCCTCGATCGTGGGCCCGCCGCGCACGCTGCCGTCGGCCGCGGGTCGCCTGCTCAAGCGCGAGGTCGATGTGTTGCTGCCCCTGCGCTCGAACCCCGAGCATCCCTTCGTGTGCATCCTCGGTGGCGCCAAGGTGAGCGACAAGCTGGCGGTGATCGGCGCGCTGGTGCAGGTCGCCGACCATCTCATCATCGGCGGCGGCATGTGCTTCACCTTCCTCAAGGCCCAGGGACACACGGTCGGTGACTCCCTGGTCGAGGAGGACATGGTCGACACCTGCCGCGAGCTGCTCGAGCGGGAGGGGGACAAGCTGCACCTCCCCGTCGACATCACGGCGCTCGGGCCGGGCGGTGAGATCGGGAACCCCTCCGCAGGAGGCGAGGTGCGCCAGGTGGGGCCGGACGTGCCCGACGGATGGAAGGGCCTCGACATCGGTCCCGGCTCGGCTGCTGAGTTCGGTGACCTCATCGCCGCGGCCCGAACGGTGTTCTGGAACGGGCCGATGGGTGTCTTCGAGGATCCACGGTTCGCAGCCGGCACCCACGCGATCGCCGCCGCCATGGCCGAGGCGACCGGGTTCACGGTCGTGGGTGGTGGCGACAGTGCGGCCGCGCTCGACCAGTTCGGGCTGGCCGGCGGGATCGACCACGTCTCCACCGGCGGCGGGGCGTCGCTCGAGCTGCTCGAGCTCGGTGACCTCCCCGGCCTCGCAGCGTTGCGGGGAGCTCCGAATGCCTGAGCAGCGCGGTCGCAAGCCGCTCGTCAGCGGCAACTGGAAGATGCACCACAACCACTTCGAGGCGATTCAGACCGTGCAGAAGCTCGGCTACCGCCTCGACAAGGAGGACTACGAGCTGGTCGACGTGTCGGTGCATCCGCCCTTCACCGACATCCGCTCCGTACAGACGACGCTGGAGAGCGACAGGATCCCGATCCTGCTGGGCGCGCAGAACTGCCACTTCGAGGAGAAGGGAGCCTTCACCGGGGAGGTGTCACCCGCGTTCTTGGCCAAGCTCAACGTGAGCCTGGTGATCGTGGGCCACAGCGAACGGCGAGAGCTGTTCTGCGAGACCGACGAGCTGGTGAACAAGAAGGTGAAGGCCGTGTTCCGGTTCGGGATGACCCCGATCCTGTGCGTGGGGGAGACCCTGGCCGAGCGTGAAGCGGGCGGCACCGACGAGAAGGTGCTGGGACAGGTGAAGGCCGGCCTCGACGGGCTGAAGGCCGATCAGGTGGCGTCGATGGTCATCGCCTACGAGCCGATCTGGGCCATCGGCACGGGGCGGACCGCGACCAGCGAGGACGCCCAGGCGGTGTGCAGCGCGATCCGGTCCACGGTCGCCGACCTGTTCGGTGCCGACGCTGCGGCAGCGGTGCGGATCCAGTACGGCGGGTCGGTGAAGCCGTCGAACATCGCCGAGCTGATGGCACAGCCTGACATCGACGGCGCGCTCGTCGGTGGTGCGAGCCTCGACCCGGACGAGTTCGCCAAGGTCGTCCGCTACCGCCTGGCGGTCTGATCCGCCACCTGGACCGACGTGGCTCGCCGGGCCCCCGGCGGTCTGCGCCCGGCAGCGGTCGCTGATAGCGTGATGCGCCGTGCTGACCGCCATCGTTCTCGGCTTCCACATCCTCGTCTCGGTGGGCCTCATCTTCCTGGTGCTGCTGCACAGCGGGCGGGGTGGTGGTCTGTCTGACATGTTCGGTGGCGGGCTGGGAGCGTCGGCGGCCGGCTCCACGGTGGTCGAGAAGAACCTCGACCGCATCACCGTGGTGGCGGCGCTGATCTTCGTGTTCACCTCCGTCGGGCTGGCGCTGCTGCTCAACGCCTCGTGAGGTGGCACCGTGCCGGTGAGGAGGCCGATCGGCAGACTCCTCCTCATCGCGGCGCTCGCGGTGAGCCTCCCCGCCTGGCTTGCCGCGTGCACCGAGCGGGGCGGAACGCGGTCGACGACGCTCCCGGTGGGCGTCCAGCGGGGGGGCACGCTGCGGCTCGGGGTCTCAGGCCTCAGCACGCTCGACCCCGCCCGGGTCACTCCCACCGAGCAGGCGGAGATGATCGCGGCCGACCTGCTCTTCGACTCGCTCGCCACCGACACCAATCCCGCTGAGCCGGATGTGGCCGAAGCGTTCCTCCCCTCGGAGGATCGCCGGGCATGGACGATCGTGCTGCGAGAGCGCAGCTTCAGCGACGGCTCACCGATCACGGCCGGCGACGTGAAGTTCACGCTGGAGCGCCTGGCCCGTCAGGGGAGCGCCTCACTCGCTGGGACCCGACTCGATCTCATCGTCGGCTACCGGGCGCTCGCGGTGGAGCGGACCGCCACGGAGCTTGCCGGGGTGCGGATCATCGATGACCGCACGCTCGAGATCTCGCTCGAAGAGCCCTACAGCCAGCTCCCCGAGCTGCTCGGCTCGCCGCTGTACGGCATCGTCCCCCGGGCTGTGGTCGAAGCCGAGGGAGACCGCTTCGGGGAGCAGCCGGTCAGCAGCGGCCCGTATCACCTCGCCGGGCGCGACGGCCCGCTCCTGCGGCTGGAGCGCACACCGGGACCGGTGGGTGACGCCGTCGGTCCGGATGCCGTGGAGCTCGTCGGGTTCGACACGATCGGCGACGCCTACGCCGCCTTCGAGGCCGGCGAGGTCGACTGGTCGCTTGTGCCTGCGGAGAGCGAGACCCTTGAGCGGGCCGCGGCAACCTACGGGAAGGGGGCGTTCACCCCCCTCGGGGCGGAGCTGTGGTTCGGCATCAACCAGCGGGATCCGGCCTACGCGGACGTGCGGTTCCGGCAAGCGATCGTGGCCGCGGTCGACAGGGAGAAGATCGCCCGTCGCGTCTTCCCAGGCCGCGCTCCGCTGCGCGGGCTGGTGGCCGGCGGGGTCCCCGGCGCGGCCGACGACGCCTGCGCCGCGGGGTGCCGCTACGACCCGGATCGGGCCCGCGCCCTGCTGGCTGAGGTGTTCGGCGGCGGGCCGGTGACCACCACGGTGGTGCTCGACGCCTACGACGACCCGCAGCAGCTCGCCATGCTCGACGCCATCACCGCCGACCTGCAGGCGGTCGGCATCCCCGTGGAACGCCGGGTCCGATCCTTCGAGGAGTACCGGTCGTTCGTGGTGAGCGGTGAGGCGGAGGTGTTCAGCTTCGGGTGGGTGGGCATCAACCCGACGCAGGAGGCGTACCTCGGTCCGCCGTTCCGGTCGGGATCGAGCGACAACGTCGTGGGGGTGCGGTCCGAGTCGGTCGACGCCATGATCAGCCGAGCGCGTGGGACCTCCGATGCGCAGGCCCGCGAGCAGCTCTACCGGGAGGTGGAGCAGCGACTGCTCGGCGACGGGGTGGTGATCCCCATCGCTCAGCTCATGACCAATCAGGTGATCAGCTCCAGGCTGCAGGGCTTCACGGGCCGCCTCGACGGCACCTTCGACGTCACCGCCGTCTGGCTGGCGGCGTAGGTCGCTCGCGGCGGTCCGGCAGCCGTGGCCGTCGGTGCGGTAGAACCCGGCGATGACCCATCCCCGTCGCTTCCGCTTCGCCGCCGAGCTCCACGAGCCGCTGCCTGGCCGCACCTGGCTCGACAGCGTCCGTGAGCTCGAGGACCTCGGCTACTCCACCCTGTTCCTGCCGGACCACTTCGACGAAGGTCCGGGACCGATCTCGATGACGGCGGCGGCCGCGGCGGTGACCTCGACCCTGCGGGTCGGGGTGCTCGTCTTCGACTGCGACTTCCGTCATCCGGCGGTGCTCGCCCGGGAGCTGGCGACGATCGACCTGATCTCGCACGGACGGCTCGAGGTCGGTCTCGGCGCGGGATGGAAGCGTGCCGACTACGAGCGCTCTGGCATCCCCATGGATCGGCCGGGGGTGCGGGTCAGTCGCCTGATCGAGTACACGGCGGTGCTCAAGGGCCTGTTCGCCGGAGGGCCGTTCAGCTTCCGTGGCGAGCACTACACGATCACGGAGCTGGAGGCCATGCCGGCGCCACACCGCCCGGGTGGACCTCCGATCATCATCGGTGGGGGCGCGCCACGGGTGTTGCGCTTCGCGGGGGCGACCGCGGACATCGTGGGTGTGAACGCGTCGATCCACTCAGGTGAGATCGATGCCGAGGCAGCTCGTGACGCTCTGGCGGACCGCATCGACGAGAAGGTGCGCTGGGTCCGAGAGGGAGCAGGGGAGCGCTTCGCTGACCTGGAGCTGAACGCGTGGTTGGCGGTCGCGCAGGTCACCGAGGACAGCGCTGGCTTCGCCGCAGCCCTCGCGCCAGGGTTCGGCGCGGAGCCCGAATCGGTGCTGGAGTCGCCGCTCACGCTCATCGGGTCCGCGGCGGAGATCGGTGAGCGTCTGCATGAGCGCCGGGAGCGGTGGGGCTACTCGTACCACGTGATCCCCGGGGACCAAGCCAGGGCCTTCGCACCGATTGTGGCGTCGCTGACCGGGAGGTGACGGTTCCGGTTCAGGGCGTCGTCGGCAGCGCGCTAAAGTGATCCTTCGCTCCGGTTCGGGTTCCAGCCGATCCGGTGGCCACGTCGGAGTGGCGGAATAGGCAGACGCGCTAGCTTGAGGGGCTAGTGCCCGCAAGGGCGTGGGGGTTCAAGTCCCCCCTCCGACACCGCCAGCCAGCACACGCGCTGGTTGGGCTTCTACCAGCACCTTCTTGTCGTCGGGGTGCCAGGTGAGCCGCAGTCCGAGTGCTTCGTAGAGCTCGGTTCGTTGTTTGGGGTCGGCGTTTGCGAGCACGGCGACCATGTCGCCGAGTCCTTCAATGAGTCCGCGCAGCTCGGTGGCGGTGGGTGCGTCGGCGGGTGTTGCGGTGCGCAGTGCCATGTCGGCGCGGTTGCGTTCGGCGGTGACCTCTGCCATCCAGGTGGCGACGGTGGCGGCGTCGGCTCCTGCGTCGAGCGCGGCTCGGTACTGGGCGAGCCGCTGGTCGCAATCGGCGATGGTCTGGCGGGCTTGCTCGGCTCGTGACGTGTCCTCGTGCTGCTCGTACGCGGCGGCGAGCTGCTTGCATGTGGCGTCGAGGTTGTCGGGGTCGAAGAGCTGACCGAGCCAGTCGTCGAGGGCGGGGACGACCTTGTCCTCGCGGAGGTAGACGGTGCGGGGGTGTTCGACGCCCTTCTTCTGTGCGTACTGCTCGCGGAAGGTGCACCGGTAGTGGGCTTTTCCGTGGTTGTAGTTGCCGCCCATCCGTCGGCCGCAGACCCCGCAGAACAGCAGCCCCCGAAGCAGGTAGGCCCGTTCGGTGGGCATGACGGTCTTTGGGCGGGCGACCCGCACGTGTGAGGCCATGATCGCCTGGACTTGGTCGAAGGTCTCCATGTCGATGAGCGGCTCATGGGTGATCTCGGCCGACCAGATCCATTCGCCCTTCTCGTTCCAGCGCATCCGGGTGCGGTGCCCGAGGGCGACGTCTTCGGGGTCGAGCAGGTCCTCGTCCTTGCGCTGTCGGGCCCAGACCTGGTGGCCGGTGTATCGGGGGTTGTGCAGGATGGCCCGCACCGCCGAGTGCGCCCAGGCACCACCGGAGTGCTGGCGGTGACGGTTGCGTGCGGGATCGTGGGCGGACGGGGACGCGATGCCGTCGGCGGTGAGCGCCTCGGCGATGGATCGGAGCCCTCGTCCGTCGAGGTACTCGGCGAAGATGCGCTGCACGACGGGGGCGGCATCGGGGTCGGGCTCGAGTCGATGCTGGCGCTTCCCGTCGGCGGCCTTGGCCGGGTTCGGGTGGGCGCCGGCGTCGGCGAGCTGGTAGCCGTACGGCGGTCGGCCGCCGAGGTACCGGCCCTCGGTTGCGGCCTGTGACGCCATCGCGGTGCGCACTCGGACCTTGATCCGGTTGCGCTCGCCTTTGGACATGCCGCCGTAGAGCGACATGACGAGGTCGTGGGCCTCGCTGTCGGGGTCGACCCGCCCGCCGACCTCTGGCACCCACAGCTCGACGCCATAGTGAACGAGCGTGGGGAAGGTGAGCCCGAACTGCTGGCCGTAGAACGCCCGGGCCGGCTCGCCGATCACCACCGCGTCGAACGTCCGCTCCTGCCGGCGGCGGAGGTCGTCGAGTAGGCGGGACGCCTCGGGTCGCCGCTTCCAGGGCAGGGACCGGGACTGCCCAATGTCGAAGTACTCGGCCACCACCTCGCCGTGGCCGTCGATCAGCTGGCTGGCACGCGAGAGCTGCCACGCCTTCGAGGACGCCGGGTCCTGCTGGTCCTCGGTGGACACTCGGCCGTAGAACGCGAACCGCTTCGACATGGTCACGACGCTACGGCCTCGGGCGGCTCATCGGGTCGACCGATTCGAAGCTCGATCACCGATGCCTCGCGGGCGGCGTCGAGGACGATCACGGCGAGCAGCCGGGCCACTGCGGGCGTCACCGGCGGGAGCCCGGCAGGCAGCTCAACGGCGACCGTCGCCTGGTCGGATCGGGAAGTCATCGACCCGACCCTGACGATCGGTACGACCTGACATACGACCTGAGGTACGCCCTGTCGGAGAGTTTCTCCCGTGATCGGGAAGGTCGCTCGGTGTGGAGGACCCGACCTGTGACCTGACTTACTCCCTGACCTACACCCTGCGCGGCAGTAGGGAGCACCACGCGGCGCTTGGGAGGTCCTGGTCGGCGCGATGGGCGACTCACGAGGTCGACCATCGCAAACGGGACTCCCGGCACCTATCCCGTTCGAGTTCCCGGTCGGAGGAAATCTCGGGAATTCGTCGGACCGGGATGACCGCCTGCTCGCCATGGTCACCGGGGACGAATGTGCCTCTGACCTGGGACCGGGACTGGACCGGGAACGCAACCGTGAACGCAACCGGGACCGGGACGCCCAGTCACGCCGTCCAGGCCGGCCTGGTTCGCGACTCGGCGACCACTCCAGCTGCCTCGGTCGCAGTATTCACTCGTCACCTCCACCGCGTCGAGGACCTGTCGGGCGAGCTGCTGTGCCTCAGCGCAGAACCGCGGCGGCAGCGCACACCGTGGAGGACTGTCGGCGGCCATGAGATCGTGCCCGGTGGCGGCCATGTAGGTGCCCGCCGGTGGCCAGCAGTTCTGCCCACTGGTGGCCAGGGGATCTGCCCGCGTTGATGTCCGCTCCTGCCCGGGGTCCGCCTGGGTGGGTGCTCCTCCCGCTCGACTGCTCGTTGCTGACGTAGCTGGCCGAGCAGGAGGAGCAGGTGAAGTCTCGCGAGGAGATCATGGAGATTCTCGAAGCGTTCGATCTGACGGGGTCGTATCGGGATGCCGGCGAGCTGGCCGGTTGCTCGCATCACACCGTCGCTGCGTATGTCGCCAAGCGCGACGAGGGCCGGCTGGTTGGTGAGGGGCCGGTCCGGCGGGAGCGGATCATTGATCCGTGGTTGCCGAAGATCGAGGAGTGGGTCGACCGCTCGCACGGCAAGATCCGTGCCGATGTGTGCCACGACAAGCTGGTGGGGCTGGGCTTCAACGGCTCGGAGCGCACCGTGCGCCGGGCGGTGGCGGAGGCCAAGGCCTCGTACCGGGCGGGGCGTCGGCGGGTGTATCGGCCCTGGATCGTCGAGCCGGGCATGTGGGCCCAGTGGGACTGGGGCCACGGTCCGACGATCGCCGGGCGGGCCGTGAACCTGTTCTGCGCGTGGTTGGCGTGGTGTCGCCACCGGGTGGTGATCCCGACCTGGGACCGGACCCTGCCGACG
Source organism: Acidimicrobiales bacterium (assembly GCA_037478855.1). Taxonomy (GTDB): domain Bacteria; phylum Actinomycetota; class Acidimicrobiia; order Acidimicrobiales; family Acidimicrobilacustridaceae; genus Rhabdothermincola. The sequence goes on from JBBFLY010000042.1 coordinate 13,910, forward strand.
GTCATCGCCTGTGTGGACGCGTCGATGCGGCGCTGGGGTGGCGCCCCGACCTACTGGCTGACCGACAACGAGCGCACCGTCACGACCGGCCACGTCGCTGGGATCGCGGTGCGGCACCCGATGATCGTGGCCGCCGGGCTGCACTACGGGGTCACCATCGCGACCTGCGTCCCGGCGGACCCGGAGTCCAAGGGTGGCTCGGAAGCGACCGTGCGGATCGCCAAGGCCGATCTGGTCCCCACCGAGACGAACCTGCGCAACCACTACGGCAGCTGGGCGGAGCTGGCCGAGGCGTGCGAGGCGTTCATGGCCAAGGTCAACGGCCGCGAGCACCGCATCACCCGCCGGGTCCCAGCCGAGATGCTGGCCGAGGAACAACGGCGCCTGCACCGGCTGCCCGACGTGGCCTACACCGCGGCGTTCGGTGAGACCCGGCGGGTGTCGTGGTCGTCGACGATCAGCTTCGGCGGGGTGACCTACTCGGTCCCGCACACCCTGGTCGATGAGGCCGTGTGGGTGCGCGTCGACGGCGACGAGGTCGTCACCGTGCACGTCTCGACTGGCGGGCCGGTCGAGGTCGCCCGGCATCGTCGGGGCACGCCGGGCAGCCCGGTGATCGATGACGCCCACTACCCGCCCCGCCCCGACGGGCCCCTGGCCCGCCAGCCCCGCGCCACGAACCCCGCCGAGGCCGAGTTCCTCGCCATCGGCGAAGGCGCCCGCGCCTGGCTGATCGAAGCCGCCGCTGCCGGCACGCCGAGGGTGAAGGTGAAGATGGCCGAAGCCGTCACCCTGTCGCGTCTGCACGGAACCGAGCGCATCGACTGGGCGCTCGGGCACGCGGCCACCTTCGGGCGCTTCGCCGAGGGCGACCTCGCGTCGATCCTGGCCGCCAACCCACCCGGGCAGCGCCGCAGCGCCGATGACGCCCACTCGCTCCAGCCCGGCACCTCCGCCTGGGGTCGACTCGGCGGAGGTGACCAGCGATGAGCGCCGCACCCATCGACGAGGTCGTCGACCTGCTCAAGACCTTGCGCCTCCCGCACATGCGACAAGCCGCCCCCGAGCTGCTGGCCACCGCCAAGGCCCAGCGCTGGGAACCCGCCGAGGCCATGCGAGCGCTGCTGGCCGAGGAGCTCACCGGTCGACAGGCCTCTTCGGTCCGAGCTCGGCGTAAGGCCGCCGGGTTCCCGACCGGCAAGACCTTCGACGTCTGGGACGAGACCCTCTCGTCGATCCCGGCGCCGACGCAGCGGGCGTTGCGCACCCTCGAGTGGGTCGACCGGCACGAGAACCTCGTCGTGTGCGGCCCATCAGGCACCGGCAAGACCCACTTCCTCGAAGCACTCGGCCAGGCCTGCGTCGACGCCGGCCACAAGGTCTCCTGGTTCAGCCTCGAGCACCTCGGCGCACTCGTCCGCCGCCACGCCGCCGACGACACCGCCGGCCGGGCCATCCGCCGGATCATGCGCGCCGACGTCATCATCATCGACGACATCGGCCTCCTACCGGTCACGACCGAGACCGCCGAAGCCCTCTACCGGGTCGTCGACGCCGCCTACGAGAAGCGCTCCATCGCGCTCTCCTCGAACCTGCACCCCGCCGGCTTCGACGAGCTCATGCCCAAGACCATCGCCAACGCCACCGTCGACCGGCTCATGCACCACGCACACGTCGTGCTCACCGCCGGCGACAGCATCCGGCTCACCCAAGCCACCGCCGGCAAGGGGGTGACGCCCCTGGCCAAGTGACGCTACGGGCCGAACTCCTGGCCACCGCCGGGCAGTTCTGTTGGCCACGACCGGGCAGGTCCACTGGCCACCACCGGGCAACTCCTACTGGCCGTTGACAAGCAGACGGAGAGTGACCGAAAAGGGATCACCCCCGCATGCGCGGGGAGCACTTGAGGCGCGCTCGACGGTCACGGACCGGTCGGGGATCACCCCCGCATGCGCGGGGAGCACGTCAAGGGCGAGGTGATCGCCACCCGAGAGGCCGGATCACCCCCGCATGCGCGGGGAGCACAAGGTCGTCGCGTTGCGAGAGCACCGCGCGTACGGATCACCCCCGCATGCGCGGGGAGCACTTCGGAGGATCCGCAGATCACGATCACGGCGGAGGATCACCCCCGCATGCGCGGGGAGCACCTCTCAAGCCGCCCGAGGTGCGTCGGATCGCCAGGATCACCCCCGCATGCGCGGGGAGCACATCGATGGCGCCACCTTCTTCCCGATCACTTCCGGATCACCCCCGCATGCGCGGGGAGCACACACTAGGAGGCGCTAGACTGAGCAGTGTCCGGGGATCACCCCCGCATGCGCGGGGAGCACGCGGGCGCTCACCTCATACCTCGCTGGGTGTCCGGATCACCCCCGCATGCGCGGGGAGCACGCGCGCACGCTGGGGTCCGCGTCCTCGGCAAGCGGATCACCCCCGCATGCGCGGGGAGCACTGGGGCGGAGCTTGGTGGCGGTGCTGATGGGGAGGATCACCCCCGCATGCGCGGGGAGCACACTTCCTGACCAGGGAGTTTACGCGTTGGGACGAAGAAACAGCATCACTCCGTCGAAGTCCACCGGTCGCCACTGGTGGCCGAACGAGCGGACGGCGAACCGCTGCTCGTTCGCCGCCGGATAGATCAGCAGCCCGCTCCCTCCCGCCATGTCGTCAAGCGCCCGCTCCCATAGAAGGTCCCGGACTCGCGAGGTAATCCTCCCAACGAAGACCCCGGGCGCGACCTCCTGCAGCCAGCGACTCACCTGGCCGCGGAGTCCGGGCGGACAAGCCGTGAGGATCAAGACCGTCATGTCTCCGACAGGTCGTCGAACAGCTCGGACGCGTCCAGGTACAGCACTCCAGCGGGCACGGGCTCGTCCTCGTCCCAGAGCGCCAACGATTCATAGAGCAGGTCATCCTCGTCCTCGGTCACCGCCAACAGGCGCGTCACGTCCTTGACCGCCTGCTCCAGGACATGTCGCTCACGCACGAGGTCACGCATCACCCGCCTCGTTCGCCCACCGATGTCGTGCTCGCCCTCCGCGACCACCTCGAAGGCGGCTGGCACGGAGGTCGATGTCTTGTAGAGGTCTGCCACGTCGTAGACGAAGGCTCGAGCGTGACCAGTGTGGATGAACCCAAGGCCAGGGCTACATCCGAGGGCGACCACCACCGCGTGGCAGATGCCGTAGAGACACGCGTTCGCGGCTGACAACGCCCTGTTCACTGGGTCACCGGCGGCCCAGTCGTTCGGGTCATATCGGCGGCTCGACCATTCGACTCCCGTGCGAGCTGCCTCCTGGCGGTATGCAGCCCGGACTCGCGCCCCCTCACGACCACGGAGTTGTTGCATGGTGAGGCGGGAGACATCCTCGCCGGGAAAGCGCATCTCATACATTCGCCGGGCAGTTGCAAGACGCGTCCGTCGGTTGCTCACAAGAGCTGCCTGCCGTTCGAGGAGGCGGGTCGACCGTGCCTGGGACAACCCGTGGGCGTAGTAGCGCACGCCCTGCTCGCCCACCCACACGACCGACACCCCGGAATCCGAGAGAACAGAGACGGCCTGATGCGAGATGCGGGTGCCCGGCCCAAGCAGGAGACACGCCAGGGTGGCAACGGGCACGCGGATCAGGCCCTTCTCCGAAGCCAGCGCAAGGGTGTTCAGATCGCGGGAGACCGTCGCTCGCTCGACGTACAGGAACGAAAGGCGTTGGCTGACCGGCTGAAGCTCCTGTGGCTTCGTCGAGCGTTGCGTAACCATGTCTCAGAGAGCGGCAAGGGTCAGCAGCCCACACCCGTATGCCCGCGCGTGCCCCACTCCAGAGGTCAGAGCCGCACGCAGTCGATCAGGATCGACCACCGAGAGCCGACCCTCATAGGTCACGACGCTCAGCGTGACGCGGTCGCCGTCCCGAGTAAACGAGACACGCTCGCGTCTCGTGACGCGCGCGTCCGGTTCCCCTGATGAGGCCAACGGGATCTCGATGCCGAGTCGATCCTGGCGTTCGAGCAACCATCGCATCTGCCTGGCAGCGGTGACATGCCCGAGTCGCTTCGTCGGCTCACCGGGCTTCACTCGGCCATAGTGGACAGGGTTCGCTGTCAGCCGGAACGCGAAGCTCTGACCCGAGGTGAGCTGGTCGAGCAGACGCGAGTAGTCGCGGGTCTCGAACCCCGTGTGCGCCTCCGGCCAGCCGGCCCGCTCGACGAGGTGGCTGAAATCCGGGCGGGTGGCACTCACGCAATACAAGAGCAACCGGCGGGGGTCGTCACGGTCGAGGCGCCACAGCACTCGCCCCGGCCCCTCTCGGCCCGCGAGGTCCTGCTCGGGGAAGGCGGCGAGAACCTCGCCACGGAGCATGCGGCGGTTTCGCACGAGTCGAGCGGTGAGGGTTCGGCGAGGATTGAGCTCGACCCTGGTCAGGAAAGCGCCCATCACAGCAGCCCGAAGGGATCGTGAGTGGATGAACTAGCGACCACATCCGGGGGCGGGACCGCCACCCGCACCTGCTCGCGACGCACACGCCGAACGGCGTGACTGCGTCGATGCGGATCGAACGACAGCGGCACATCAGGGTCAAGCGGCTCCCCTTGCGGGTCGTCGACGATCACCTCGAGGTCCACGTGGCCGTCCTCGCTCACTGTGCGTCGCTGGAACCAGCGCGCAGCCTGCCACGGTTGCTCGGAGAGGGCCTGTTCGAGGGAACCTCCAACCACACCGAGGCTGAGGGGAGGCAGTGGAGGGCAGGATCTCCGCCCTAAATACAAGAAGAACCGGGGATGCCTGATGGCGTCGTCGAGCGCCGCGAGCAGCTCACGCTTGCCCTCAACTCCGGCGAGGAAGACGGCATCCTCCAGGTACTGACGGTAGGTGACCTTGTTGGCCTCCTCGTTCCGCAGCGACGAACCTTTCGCTGTCGGAAGCTCAGGGGTCAGGCGGGACACGGTGTGGAAGTCCTGCAGCAAGGTGCCGGGCTGATCCACGCGAACGCCGAAGCGCAACTCCAGCAGGTCCTCGATCGGGTCGGTCCTCCGACGCCCCTGCGCCGCAGCCAACAGGCCGAGCACCGCCGACTTGGTCGGTGCCGGACTGGTCGTACGGCGGACAAACCGCCCCCTCGCGCCCCACGATTGCAACGGGCCGGCAAGACGAAGCAGGAGCACGCTCATGTGCCAGACCCCCGCATGAGTGCCTTGACGTTGGAAACGACGGCTTCGACCACATCGTCGAATGGCATGAGAGCGCCCCTGGAGATGACACTCCCATCGTTCGCCGGAACCGCCTCGCGCACCTGGGGAAGGGCCGTCGCAGCAACGAGCACGGGTGGATGACCATAGGCGGCTACAACGCCATCGAGAGCTTCGCAGAGCTTCTCAACCGAAGCCGCCGCAATCCCGCGCTGGCCGTTGCCACGCACCGGATCCTCGAACGCACCGACGAGATTCACGGGTTGGTCGTCGCGCACGGTGACGAGGACGAACTCCGGGAGCGTCCGGTGGGCGAACGTGGTCTGGTGCCCCGACGGGATGCTCTTGACCCAGGAGTGGAGGAATGCCCTGAGCGTCGGGACGACCGCCTCAGTCTGACCCAGGTTCTCCGCGAGCAGGTACGGGTTCACCGTCGCGTACCGGTACAAGGTCGCCGAGTTGAACTCGACAGTGCCGATCATCCCAGCCCCGGTCTCCTCCGCCGGGTTCAGATCGTCGACCGCAGTGAAGTAATCGAACTCCAGCTCGACGGGGTGCGTGGAGATCGCATGGGCGACCTGAGCCGCAGCATCGATGTTGATCGCGGGCACATCGGCGACCATGCGACCGAACAGTGCGACGTCCGCTGGCTGCGGGCCTCCCATCAGTGCCAGGAGGTCCAGCTGCTTCAGCGACTCGGCGAGATCCTTCTCCTGCCCCTGCTCGAGAGCCGGTTCGATCTCGTCGCGGAGGGTGAGAACCGAATCCACGATCGCGTCGATCTGAGCCTTACCGAGGAAGAGCAGGTACTGGCTGATAGCTGACTCGTCAGACTGTGTCTTCAGTCCGAGCGAGGCCAGAACGGCTCGAGCGAGCCGGGCCGAGTGCTCATCGCTCAGATCGGCAGACAGAAACCGCTCGGTCAACAGCTCGACCAGCCGGCGGGTGCGAACGGCGAGCTGTGCGGGATCGAGATGCTCACTGAATCCGAGACGTGCTGCCCGCTTCCAAGCCTGGGATGAGACACGGGCCCGCCGCACCCCTCCGAACCTTGCGGACTTGGGACTCCCCGTGTCGTCACGGTTCAGGTTTGCCGGCGGAACCGTCTGGATGATGTGAACGTCGACGTAGGTGGTTTGCACTTGAACCTCTCCCGTTTGGTTGGTTGATCTTCAGTCAGCTGCAGCTGTGACATCGACGGACCCTGCTGGCTCGCCTTCGGACAGGTCTTCCGAGCCGACCCGATAGAAGTCCCGCCCCCAGCGACGCCTGACCCGGCTTCGGCGTTGAGGGTCTGGCCAGCGTTCGAAGTCATGGAACAGCTCGACGTAATCGAGCCAGATGCCCTCTCCACGCAGCAGTGTGATGAGCCCCCGCGCATGCAGGGCGAGCTCGCCGACGGTGTCCGACGTTGCAGCAGCCAGGAACCTGCGCTCCACCCCCTGGCTCACATCGCGCCGAGCAGCGAGCAGGCCGGCTGCTCCACCGAGTGACTGCTGGTCACGTCGGTGCATCGGCACGGTCTGCGCCTGCTGATGGAGGGCAAACAGAGTCAGGGTGACATGGACCGCATCGAACCGCCGATCACTTGACTCGCCGGCGAGCGGAACAACATACGGCCAAGTCATCGGCGCGTCGCCGGGCGGACGGCCCACGGCCCGACGAAGCTCCGCCAGCGCCGCAGCATCACTGACAAGACGCTGGAGCTGCGCGTCAAGTCGGTTGTCAATGGAGTTCTCGGACCGGGAGTGCGGGAGTTGATCGTGCGTCGTCATGCATGCTCCTGGGTAGAGGGTCTCGACGAAGGAGAAGGCGAAAGAGAAGTAGCCCCTGCTGTTGCCGACCCCACGCCGATCACTTCGGTCGGACCGGCCAGCTCCGAAGCGGGTTTGGCAAGCGGGAGCGCACGAGCCAGTCCTATACGGAACTGCTGTTCCACACGCCATACGTTCAGATGAGCCCCATTGATCTCGCGACCGACGTACGCAGCGGGCGGCGCTTCGGCCAGCACTTCCTCAGCAACTTGGATTGCAAGCCGATGAACGGTTCTCTGCCACTGTGCTCGTTCTGCTGAAAGATCGCTCGCCCCAGCCACGGAGGCGAGCAGCGAACGGAACTCGCGGTCAACGCGGTGGAGAAACCTCGCCACGACCGCCGCTCGTGCGGCCTTCTCCTGGTCTCCATCACGGCCACCCGCGCTCTTGTAGACGCCGCTCGCAATGACAGCGAGCAGCTTCTCGACCTGCTCGACATCGCCCACACAGGCCTTCAGAAGCTCTGCGACGGACGTGTCGACTGCAGACAGCGCACGCACAGGCAACGGGAGACGATCGTCGACGAACTCCTCGACAACGGCCTGCTGTGAGCCGTACTCCGCCCCACATGCGAAGACCTCGATCAGTTGCGGGAGGCCCTCCACCCCGTGGTCGCGAAGCGTCGCGATCCACTGAAGCGCCAGCGGCGCGACATCCTCGGGGAGATCTCCTGCGAGGAGGTCCGGGGGTCGGCTGGCAAGCAGCGAGGTCATACCCTGCCATGTACGTCGTTCGATCGCGTGCCGTCGAGGCAGATACGTCGGTGGCTTACCAGCCTTCCCACGCTGAAGACGCCAGCTGCAGTGCGGTTCGATACCGAACAGATCAGTACGATCGAACCGGTCGCCGGCCGAGATGACGACCTCGCACACCGATGCTTCCCCGCTCGGCTGCACTACAGGGATGAGCGTCACCCGCCGAGAGGCCCAGGTGAAGAGATCCACCACGCCAGTGGGTAGGCGAACTGACCACGTGACGTCCAGTGGTTCGCGCTCCCATACAGGAAGGTCGTCGTCTTGCGTTACTTGCCTCTCAACCAGATTGAGGAGAAGCGTCTCCCGCAGCGTGTGCCCGAGCGGGATCAGAACCCCGGTGTTACCGAGCGTTCCGACGGGGTTGCCAGTGGTCTTACCAGCCTTCGCAGCAGGATCGTGCGTGCGCCCGGTCTTGATGGCAGCGGTGTCCCACGCGTGACAGTGCAGGAGCCAGCGAGCAGCCTCAGCGGGCGTGAGCCTGGGCGGTCGATCGTCCAGCTGTGGGTAGAACAGCGGCACGTTGTTCCCGCTCGGCAGGTGAGGCAAGAGCAGGGCTGCCGTCTTGGCCTTCCGGCGGTCTTCAGGGTCGAGCGGTACCTGCATGAACGGGTAGACGGGGTGGAAGAGGTCGAATCGGTCTCGCCACCGGTCTAGGTAGGCGTCGATGCGCTCTGCCGGAAGCCTGGGCTGCTCCCATACCTGTTCCCACTCGTCGAGGTCAGTGGGGCCGTCGAGCGCGCGAACGAGCACCGCAAGCAGGAGCCGGATGATGGGGGGAACCTGCGTTGGTAGCTCCCCGGTGATCTCTGCGATCTCGTGCGCGGACCGGAGCACCTCGCGGATGGAGCACGTGCAGAGTGACCCGTCGGATCGAACGACCAGGATCCATGGCTCGTCGATCAGGTTGAACGACACCTGCCCGACTTCCGCGGGGTTGGCTTCGCTGCCTGCGGTCGCTGCTCTTTCCCGTACTGACCTCACGCCCGGTCCTTCCACACTTCCAGTCCCTTCTCCGCCGTGTACCTGACACGCCAGTCACCCACCTCGCCGTAGCCCTCCGCATCGAGCTCCAGCAGCTTCAGGCGGCGCACCGCCGCCACTGACCACCGGTCGCTCGCGTTCGCCAGATCGTCCAGCCCATCGCTGAGAACGTACGAGGGGAGTGTGACAACCGAGTTGAGCAGCTCGTCCACCTCGTACCGCGACGGCGCGGACCGGGATCCGACGCTTGAAGCCGGCGTTCCATCGACCAGCACGATGACCTCCGCTCCCGCGTCGCCATCGCGCACGCAGGCCCGAGCCGTGGGATCGTCCTCGTCAGCCGCCCCGAAGGTCGCGACGAACGCACCGGCGAGCAGCTCGCTCGGCTTCCCCGGTGCCTTCAACGCGAACTGGGCAGCGACGTGCCGCCGTTCCTTGAGCGCCTTCCGCTCCTTGTCAAGGAGCGCACTCAGGCGCTCACGCAGGTCATCAGGGTCGTGCTGGTCAGGCCCGTAGGTCGCCGCCAGGAGGCGTCGCAGATCGCCCGGCACCTCCAGGTGCCCGTCCGGGCACAGATCCCGCAGCACGGCCCAGGTACGAACGAGCAGGTGCCCGCCGTAGATCCCCAACGAGCCCCCCGGAACCCGTGGACCCGGGCCACCGTCCCGGTCCCAGCCGACCACGTACATCTGCGGCTCAGCCACCGCTTCAGGCCGGCGGCCCCTGTCATGGCGGTGGACCCGGCCGACGCGCTGCACGAGCAGGTCGAGCGGAGCGAGATCGGTGATCAGGACATCGAAATCGACATCGAGCGACTGTTCGACCACCTGTGTGGCGACGACGACGGCGCGCTCGGGCCGCGACCGTGACGACGCCTTCGATGGTGGGCCGAACCGCTGCTGCAGATCCATCTCACGATCTCGGCGGTCGGGCGGGATGTAGCGGGAATGGAACAGCGTGACCGGCCAATCGGGAAACGCAGACCTGATGCTCTCGTAGGAATCCTGAGCTCTGCGGACGGTGTTGCGCAGCACCAGTGCGCAGCCACCCGCCTCAAGCTTCCGTTCGAGCAGTCCGAGGATGACATCGTCGCCAACCTCAGGCTTCCCTCCATCCCCCCGCTGACGTGGAGGTTCGGGAACCAGCTCGACCCGAACCCGACGCGCGTTCACCGTTCCCCGAACCGGCTCCACCCTCATCGGCGCATCACCCCCGCCCTCCTGGACGACGATGACGGGATACTCCGAGACGGTGGGTGAGGCATCGGTCGAGCTACCCGGCGTTGCCCCATAGGCATCGAGTAACTCCGCCCGTTGGGCGTCCGGCAGGGTCGCGGACAGCAGGATCACCGGGATGCGTTGTGCCGCAAGCCACGACAGGGCCCGATGCAGGAACACCGACATGTAGGCGTCGTACGCGTGGACCTCGTCGACGATCACCACCTTGCCCGCGAGCCCGATGTGGCGGAGTGCAACGTGGCGTGACGCGAGAGCGGCGAGCAGCAACTGGTCGACCGTGCCGACGACGAATGGAGCGAGAAGTGCTCGCTTGCGGCCGGCGATCCACTCGCTCGCCTGGAGCTGGCTGGGATGCTCCGGTTCAGATCTGGCCTCACCGCCTGTGGCTCCAAGGCCCGCCCGAGCCGAGTCGTCTTCGTCGATGGCCACCGGACCGGCCTTCAACGCCTTGTACCTCTTAGACATCGACGCCTTGCCGTGTGCAAGCGAGACGGTGTGCCGCCCTGGCTGACGCTCGAGCCAGGTGAGGACCCTCTCGAACATCTGATTGCCCGTTGCCTGCGTGGGCAGTGCGATGAACAGGCCGTCGCAGCCGAATCTGCTGGCGAGCACCTCTGCCGCCGCCATCGCCGCTTCAGTCTTCCCTTCACCGGTCGGAGCCTCGATGAGCATCAGCGGCGGCGCACCTGCCTGAGCTGCCACCTCGATCGCTCTTCGCTGAACAGGACGCGGCTCGAAGGCTTCACCGAAGCGAGCGCGGAAGAAGCGCCCAGACGCTTCCGGGGAGACGCTCTTCTGGTGGCCCACGTCGTGCATGAGCTCAGGATCAAGGCCATCCAGCGGCGACCACGCCGCCGGCCTCAGCAGCTCATCGACGGCCACCTCTGCTCTCTCCATCGAGCACTCAAACCACGTACGCCCATCGATCTCGGGCGCGTCATCCCCGATGCGGCACGCGTGCGGGAACCACTCCTCCGTGGAGCCGATCCAGTCGGCCACGGTCACGAGCCCCGAGAGCGCCAAGCGAAGCGACTGCGGAAGCGCAGCCTCCCGTGGTCGATCGGCCTTGAACCCGACCAACCCGGCGAGCTGCGACGCGAGCTCCACACGACACGCCCGCCACCGGTCGTCACCAACGGTGCCGGCCTGATGCTCGTACTGGGTCCACCCCTGAACGAACCTGCCGTGATGCGCCACAGCCAGCTCACCGAGCTGATTGCGAATCCGCTTAGGCCAGCCACACCTCTCCAGGTAGTCCGCGACCGCCAGCCCGGACACGATGTTGTGGGGGGTCGCGGCTGCGTCCGTGCTCACGTATCCCTGGAACCCGAACCCGGCCTGCTTCACCCGAGCGCAGAGATCGGGATGCTTCGCCTGAAACGCCGGACTCGCCTTCCCGAGATCGTGCGCGCCACACAGCCAAGCCACGAAGGCACCGGCCACGGCTTCGTCGTCATCCCACCACGTCGTCACTTCCCTGCGGACCGCTCGCGCCAGCCAGCGACGCCAGAGCACCGCGCCAACCGCTGCGACATCGAGAACGTGGAAGCACAGCGGATGCCAGCGCTTCTCATCACCGCTCGTACCGGTCTTCGCCCAAAGGACCGCAAGCTCTCGCACGGCCCCATCCCCCACCTGCCCGTCGCCCACCGGTCTCTCCCGCTCTCCCGACCCCCGAAGCGAAGGATCATGAGGCTTCATCAAGCTGACACTAACTCGGTCGGTTCGGTCAGCAGCGGACTGACCAACATGCACCACTAGAGCGACCAGCCGGCGAACATCAGGAGACTGCGCGGTTTCATGGGGTGAGGGTGGCTGGTCTCGGTGGTGATGATCGTATGGCGGGGCAGGCGAGGATGCC
>JBBFLY010000043.1:0-25686 GCA_037478855.1 Acidimicrobiales bacterium
GTGGCGTTCCCCGAGCTGGCGATCACCGGCTACCCACCCGAGGACCTGCTCCTCAAGCCCGGCTTCGTCGACGACAACCGTGAGGCTCTCGACAAGATCGTCCCGCAGGTCGGGCGCTGCGCCGCCGTGATCGGTTTCGTCGACCGTGACGACTGTGGGCTCCACAACGCGGTGGCGATCTGCGCGGAAGGGCAGCTGCGAGGCGTGTACCGCAAGCGTCGCCTGCCGAACTACGCGGTCTTCGACGAGCAGCGCTACTTCTCGGAGGGGTGCGAACCGCTCGGTCTCTACGAGATCGCCGGGGTGCGTGTCGGGGTGTCGATCTGCGAGGACGCCTGGGCGCCGGGTGGGCCCATCGCCGAGCTCAGCCGGGGTGGCGCAGAGCTGATCGTCAACGTGAACGCGTCGCCGTATCACGCAGGCAAGGTGCGTGTGCGCGAGCAGATGCTCGCGTCTCGAGCGGACGAAGCCGACTGTCCCATCGTCTACGTCAACTTGGTCGGCGGCCAGGACGAGCTGGTCTTCGATGGTGGGTCGTTCGTGGTGGGCAGGGACGGTGAGGTCCTGACCCGGGCGGGCCAGTACACCGAGGAGCTCTTCATCACCGATCTCGAGGTGCCGAGTCGACCTGTGCCGACCTCAGCCCTGCAGGTCGAGGTCGTCAGCCAAGAATCGGCAGCCCGTGGTCCGGTGCTCGTCGCGACGCCCGCTGCACCGCTCGATCGATGGGCGGAGGTGTACCAAGCACTGGTCACCGGCACTCGCGACTACGTCCGCAAGAACGGGTTCGATGAGGTCGTGCTCGGCCTGTCCGGTGGCATCGACTCTTCGCTCGTCGCCGCCGTCGCAGTCGACGCACTCGGAGCAGACCGGGTCCACGGGGTGCTGATGCCGTCGCGCTACTCGTCACCGCACTCGATCACCGACGCCGAGCAGCTCTGTGCGAACCTTGGCATCGAGCATCGCACCCTCGGCATCGAGCCCGCCTTCGAGGCGTTCCTCGAGATACTCGCCCCCTCCTTCGACGGGCTGCCCGTCGACACGACCGAGGAGAACCTGCAGCCCCGCATCCGGGGCACGCTCCTCATGGCGCTGTCGAACAAGTTCGGCTGGCTCGTGCTCACGACCGGGAACAAGAGCGAGATGGCGGTCGGCTACGCCACGCTCTACGGCGACATGGCGGGTGGGTTCGCGGTCATCAAGGACGTCCCGAAGACCTGGGTGTTCGAGATCTCCCGTGACCTCAACCGCCGTGCAGGTCGGGAGATCATCCCGCAGAGCGTCATCGACAAGCCTCCGTCGGCCGAGCTGCGTCCCGACCAGCTCGACACCGACAGCCTGCCGCCGTACGACGTGCTCGACCCGGTCCTCGAGGCGTACATCGAGCACGATCGGACGGCGGGCGAGCTCATCGAGATGGGGTTCGATGCGGAACTGGTGCGCCGGGTCGTGCGCCTCGTCGACTTGGCTGAGTACAAGCGCCGTCAGGCTCCCCCCGGCGTGCGGGTCACCACGAAGGCCTTCGGCAAGGACCGCCGGCTGCCGATCACGAACCGGTACCGCGGCTGACCGATCGGTACACTCGGCCCTTCAGCGGTCAACCTCACAGGACCGCTCGGATGCGCACAGGGGGACGTGTGGCCGATCCGAGAAAGCCCCGGGCGGCGTTCGTGCCGTGGGACCGGCGAGAGCTTCCCAGCCTGTTTGGTGTGGAGGAGTCCGCGACGCGCATCGGCCACTACCGGTGGATCGAGATGCGCCTGTTCGAGGTGCTCGGAGGTTGGGTCGCCACCGTGCCCGAACTGGACGTGAAGCTGCGGCTCGGCACCCACTGCTACCACCACGCGTGGCATGCCGAGCTGTGGCACAAGCGGCTGCCCGAGCTGCGGGAGATGAACCCGGACCGTCTCACGGCTCCTCCGAACGACGAGCTGGTCCGGTTCGTGGAGGTGATGGGTGAACCCGAGGCACCGGGCGAGACGATCGAGAAGCTGGTGGGCGTCTACCGGGTGCTGATCCCCGCCAAGATCGCCGCCTACACCTACCACCTCAACAACGCCTCGACCATCGCCGACGCGCCCACGATCCGCTCGTTGAGGTTCGCGCTGCAGGACGAGCTCGAGGACTGGCGTGACGGCGAGATGCTGTTGCAGTCGCTCATCGAGACGCCTGAGGAGGTCGAGCGTGCCGCGACCCATCAGGCGAAGCTGCAGAAGCTGCTGCTCGCCGCGGGCGGCATCGCCGGTCCGGGATCGATCGGCAGCGCCGCCGAGTCGGCCGAGGAGGTCACCGAGTGACGAGGCACCTGCCCGCCGACGAGCTCGCCGGCGTCGCCGCCGCGGGCGAGTCGACGCCGTTGACCCAGGCGGTCATCTCGCGGGGCGCCAACGGTGGCTCGGTGTCCTCCGCGCCGTCACGGCTTGAGCGATGCGGTCGATCGGTTCTTCGAGGAGCTCTGGGGCGCTGACGGGCTGACGTGGGCGGAGATCGAGCGCTGCTCGGACCGGGCGCTTCGGTCGATCAGGGCTGCCTGAGAGGTTGGCTGCTGCGACTGAGACTCCTGAGGGTCCCGGCTCCATCCGCTCGGTTGATGGGCCTGTGGCGGCGTGGCCGGCGTCCCGCCGGGCGGGTAAGTCGAAGTCCATGCAGCAAGCTCCAGCTGAAAAAGTGTCTGGAAGAGCTCAAAGCTGTGGGAACCGCGCCGACCGTAGGAGAGAGCGTCCATGCGCGCCCGGTTGGGCCTCTTGACCGCATCGGTATCGTAGGGGGAGCCTCGGCACCGGGAGCGGCGTCAAGATCCGCCCGCTGGGAGCCGTACGGCAGTCACGAAGTCTGGATGTCCGGCCCAGCGGCCGTTGAACGAGAGGTGCACGTTGGCCAAGGAGCGTGTCGAGCGCGACGAGGAAGATCTCGTCCGCCTCTACCTCACCGACATCGGTCAGTACCCGTTGCTCACCAAGGACGACGAGGTTCGTCTGGCGCAGGCGATCGAAGCCGGTAACGCCGCTCGTGCCGAGCTGGAGGCCGGTGGGAAAGACCTCACCCCCGCCCGAAAGCGCGAGCTGCGTCGTCTGGTGCGGGAGGGTGAGGACGCGGAGCGCACCTTCGTGCAGTCGAACCTCCGCCTGGTCGTCTCGATCGCCAAGAAGTACCAGGCGTCCGGCCTGCCGCTGCTCGATCTGATCCAGGAGGGCAACCTCGGCCTGATGCACGCAGTCGAGAAGTTCGATTGGCGGAAGGGCTTCAAGTTCTCGACCTATGCCACCTGGTGGATCCGCCAGGCCATCACCCGGGGCATCGCAAACACGGGTCGCACCATCCGACTCCCCGTGCACGCCGGCGACACGTTGGCCCGGTTGCAGAAGGCTCGGGCGCGGCTCGAGCTGAAGCTGGGCCGGCCGGCGACGCTCGCCGAGCTCTCGGCCGAGGTCGAGATGCCGGAGGACAAGGTCACCGAGGCGCTGCGGTTCGCGGCGGAGCCGCTCTCGCTCTCCGAGCCGCTGCGAGAGGACGGCGATGCCGAGCTGGGTGACGTGGTCGAGGACCGCTCCGCTGAATCGCCCTTCGAGGTCGCAGCCACCGCCCTGCTGCCAGACGAGATCGCTCGCCTGCTCAGCCCGCTCGATGAGCGCGAGCGTGAGATCCTCAAGCTCCGATTCGGTCTCGATCGCGGCGAGCCTCGCACGCTCGAAGAGGTGGGCGAGCACTTCAACCTCACCCGTGAGCGCATCCGACAGATCGAGGCTCGTGCGATGTCGAAGCTTCGGCATCCCTCGAGCGACACCGGAGCTCGCGACCTGCTCGCTGTCTGACGAGCCGCCGTCTGACAACCGAAGGTGCACGGCCGAGGCGCCCGGCGACGTAGCGTCCGGTGAACCCAACCCGGTTGCTGTGGAGCTTCCTGCTCAGCGGAGGCGAGGGTGCACGTCCGGCGGCGGCTGCACCGGTGCAGCGCGGCTCACCGGCGCATCGTAAGCTGTCCGCATGAAGAAGCTGCTCGTGCTCATCGTCGTGGTCGCCCTCGCCGCGTTCGCGGTGAAGAAGCTGCAGGAGTCCTGAGCAGCGAGGGTGTCGGCCTGACGAGCCGCCCGAGACGTTTCCAGGCCAGCGCCACCCCCGAGGGCGGAGGTGCTGGCGCTCGTCGGCGGAGCGCCCACCAGGTTGCGCCGGCCATCGCCGACCCGACCAGCGCTGCGGCGGCGATCGTGACCGTGGCGCGAGGTGGGGGCATGGACACCCGCTCCCGTAGAGGCACGCCGATCCGGAACCGCTGGATCTCCCATCCCCGCTCCCGGGCAATGCGCGCCAGCTCGCGATCGGGGTTCACCGCCACTGGGTTGCCGACCGTCTCGAGCATCGGCAGATCGGTGATCGAGTCGGAGTAGGCGAAGGACCGTTCCAGGTCGATGCCTTCGCGCTCGGCGATCTGGCGCATCGCCTCCGCCTTGTAGGGGCCGTAGCAGTAGAGCTCGACCTCGCCGGTGTACCGGCCCTGGCTGTCGAGGCGGGCTCGGCTGGCGATCACGTCGTCGACACCGAGGTAGATCCCGAGCGGCACGACGATCTCCTCCGGCGAGGCGGAGACGATGAACACCCGCCGTCCGGCCGCGCGGTGCTCGCGGATGAGCTCGAGCGCTTCGTCGTACACGATCGGCTCGATCACATCAGCGAGCGAGTCGCGGACCAGCGCGCTCACCCGAGCCTGATCCCAGCCCTTGGTGATGCGCAGCGCCGACTCGCGGAACTTTCGCATCCGTTCTTCGTCCGCGCCGAGGCTCTGGAACACGATCTGGCTCCACAGTGCGCGCACGAGCAGCAGACGAGAGATCATGCCCGCTTCCAGCAGGGGTCGACCGAAGGCCACCATCGACGCCTTCGCGATGACGGTCTTGTCCAGGTCGAAGAACGCCGCTTCCACCCGGGCGAGCTTAGGGTGACCGACCCCAGCTGCGGTCTCGTGCGGCGCATGCGCACGGCGGTCACCGGTCACGGTCGCGACCCTTGTCCGCGGAGCGCGAGGTCGGTAAGGTCGCTTCGCTCTTCCCCTGATGACGTCGTCGCACGCGTCTCGGGGAGGGTCCGTGTTGATCTCCTGTTGGTCCGCCAAGGGTGGTTCCGGCACCACCGTCGTGGCGGCATCCCTCGCGCTGGTCCTGGCCCGGCGTCGGCCTGAGGGGGCGTTGCTCGTCGACACCCGCGGGGATGCCCCTGCGGTGCTGGGCGTCACCGACCCGCAGGGGCCGGGCTTGGCCGACTGGCTCGCAGCCGGTGCGGACGTGCCCGCGGACGGGTTCGCGCGCATCGAGCACGTCGTCGCCCCCGGCCTGACCCTGGTCGCTCGGGGCGAGGGCCCGCTCACCCACCCCGAACGTGCCGAAGTGCTCTCGGCGATGCTCGCGGCGGAGCGCCGATCCGTCGTGGTGGACTGCGGCCGGCTCGACCTCGAGGTCACCCGCGTGCTCGCCGCGTCGTCGGTCCACTCCCTGCTCGTGACGAGGCCCTGCTACCTCTCGCTGCGCCGTGCCGTCGCCTCGCCCCTCCAACCGTCGGGGTTGATCGTGGTCGACGAGCCGGGACGGTCCTTGTCGCCTGCGGACGTCGAGGCGGTGCTGGGCGTACCCGTCCTGGCAGACGTGCCCTACGACCCCGCCGTCGCCCGCGCGGTCGACGCCGGGTTGCTGGTCAGCCACCTGCCCCGGGGGCTCGAGCGAGCGTTGAGGCACGCCGCATGACCGGCAGGCCACACCTCGAGGAGACGCTCCACGGCCGGCTCCTGCAGGACCACGACCGTGATCTCACCACGGCTCACCGGGGCGAACTGCGGGCCCTGGCCCGCGACGCCGCGCCGCTCCTGCCCGGTCGTGCGCTCGAGCAGACCGTCGAGCGGGTTGAGGCCCGCATCCGGGGCCTCGGCCCGCTCGAACCGCTCCTCGGCGATCCCGGGATCACCGAGGTGATGGTCAACGGTGGGGGCGCGGTCTGGGTCGAGCGGCACGGCGAGCTGATCGACACCGGCGTGCGGCTTGATGAGCCCACGGTGCTGCTGCTCATCGAACGGGTGGTCTCGCCACTGGGGTTGCACGTCGACCGGGCGAACCCGGTGGTCGACGCCCGACTCGCCGACGGGTCACGGGTGCATGCGATCGTCCGACCCCTCTCGGTCGATGGGCCTTGTCTCACGATCCGCCGCTTTGGCGCTCGTCGCATCGAGCTCAGCGAGGTCTGCGGCCCCGGCGTGGCTCGTCTGCTGCGCTGGGCGGTCGAGGCGCGGATGAACGTGCTGGTCGCAGGCGGGGCTGGCGCGGGGAAGACGACGCTGCTCAACGCGATGGCCGCGTTCGTACCTCACAGCGAACGGGTGATCACCGTCGAGGACGCAGCTGAGCTCCGGCTGCCCGGTCCCCACGTGGTGCGGCTCGAATCCCGCCCCCCGAACGCAGAAGGGGTCGGCGAGGTGCGCATCCGCGACCTGGTCCGCAGCGCGCTGCGGATGCGCCCAGACCGCATCGTGGTCGGCGAGATCCGAGGTGGCGAGGCCATCGACATGTTGCAGGCCATGAACACGGGGCACGACGGGTCACTGTCGACCTGTCACGCCAACAGCCCCGCGGACGCGGTGCGGCGGGTCGAGACGCTGGTGCTGATGGGCGACGTGGCCCTTCCGCTCATCGCGGTGCGCGAGCAGATCACCTCGGCCATCGACCTCATCGTGCAGATCGCCCGCCGACCGGGGGGTCGGCGGGCAGTGGTCGCCGTGGATGAGCTCGCCACCCGACCTGCCGCCGACAGTTCGATCGGCACCCGGCCCCTGATGCGGTCGGGTCGCCTCGAGTCGCTGCCGAGCCGGCCGGTGCGTGGCGACGCTCCGCCGCCCGATCCCACGTGGGTCGGCCGATGACGGCAACCGTCGTCGCCGCCGCGCTCGCCGCCGCCTCGGTGGTGCTTCCCGCGGCCGCTGTCGACGGGGCAGCCCGTGGACTGACCCGGGCGCGTGTCGTCGACCGGCTCGTGGGGCTCACGCCGTCGTGCTGTCCCCGTCACCGCCGCTCAGGGTTCGCGCGCCGCCTCTTCAGCTCGGTTCTCGAGCGGGCGACCCGCCGTCGGCGGGCGGGAGCCGCAGATCGTGCCCTCCCCGACCTGATCGACGCCACCGCCCGATCCGTGCGCTCCGGCGCTTCGCTCAGCCAGGCGATCCGCGAGGCAGCGCAGACGGTCGCGGACACGCCCTTGGGCGCCGATGCCGCGAAACTCGCTCGCGAGCTCGGGGAGGGTCGAGCGGTGACAGAGGCTGTTGAGCGCTTTGCCGGGGAGATGCCCAGCGAGTGCCGTCGACTGGTGTGTCGCGCGCTCTGCCTCGTGGCGCAGCTCGGTGGCGCTCCGGGTGCGCTGCTCGACGGCCTCAGCGCGACGTTGCGGGACCGGCTCGCAGCCGGGCGTGAGGCGAGAGCGCTCGCGACGCAGGCTCGCAGCTCGGCGGTGGTGATCGCGGTGGCACCGGGCGCCTTCGCGCTCGTTGGCGCAGCCGCCGACGCCAGGGTGGCGGCGTTCCTTGTCGGCTCGCCGTCCGGCTGGGCGTGTCTGCTGAGTGGCGCTGCCCTCGAGGCGGCGGGCGCGTGGTGGATGGCGCGGCTGGTGAGGTCAGGGTCGACATGAGCGCCGTCACGGTGGGGATGCTGGTGGGGTGCGCCGTCGCGCTGGTGTCCGCTTCGGTGGCATCGTGTCGGCAACCGGCCCGGCTGGAGGAGCTGCGTCCGTGGTGGGTGGGGCCGACGCCTGCGCCGAGAACGTCGGGAGTCCGGGTGTGGTGGGCTCGGCTCGCCCTCTGGGTCGGCACGTCGGTGCGACGGCTGGCCCGTCGACCCCCTGACGACGACGCGGCTCGTCGCCTCGGTGGCGCGGTACTGATCGGGGGAGCTGGTTGCGTCATCCACCCGGTCATCGGGGTGCTGGTCGCTTCGGTGCTCTGCTCGCTGCCCGTGTTGCGCGTCCGGCGTGAGCGGTTGCGGCGTGAGCGCGAGATCATCGACGGGCTCCCTGATGTCATCGACCTGTTCCGGCTTGCCGCCGGTGCAGGGTTGACCGTGCGACACGCCGTCGATGCCGTGAGCACTCATGTCGACGGCCTCTACGGTGACGCGCTGGCGGAGGTCCGGCGACAGGCGCAGCTCGGGGTGGGATTGGCGGATGCACTCGACGTGCTCAGGACCCTCGGCGATCCGGTGCTGCCCTTCCATCTCGCGCTGGTGTCGTGCGTCCGTGAGGGCGCACCCTTGGCATCTCCGCTGGAGCGCGTCTCGGCTGAAGCGCGCCAGATCCGGCGACGAGCCACTGAGGAACGTGTCCGTCGCCTTCCCGTCCAGCTTCTCTTCCCCCTGGTGCTGTGCATCCTTCCTGCGTTCGGGCTCCTCACCGTGGTGCCCCTGCTGGCCGGGACCTTGCGCTCGCTGTCGCTCTGAGGCGACACCCGCTCGGCGTGGCTGTCTCGGCGTGTCCTCTGCTCCGATCCAGAAGGAGAGAAGTCTGATGATCGAGTTGTTCGTCCGCTTCCAGGTCTTGCTCGTCACGTCTGGCCGACGTGACGAGGGACAGACCACAGCCGAGTACGCCCTGGTCCTCCTGGGTGCCGCGGCCGTCGCGCTGCTGTTGGTCGGTTGGGCCACGAAGACCAACCGGATCGGCCGGTTGCTCGACTTCGTCATCGACCAGATCGTGGGGCGGGTCGCGTGAGCCGAGCGAGGTGGGGGGAGCGGGGTCAGGCCACGGTCGAGCTCGCCCTGCTCCTCCCCCTCGTGGCGCTGATGGCTCTGGCGGTCGCACAGGTGGCGGTGGTCGGCTACCGGCAGGTGCTGGTCGTGCACGCCGCTCGAGAAGGTGCGCGCACCGCCGCTGTCACCGAGGATGACCGGCAGGCAGCTGCCCGCTGGGGGGCGGAGCAAGCCGGTGGGTTGCCGCCGGACCGGCTCCGGGTGGACGCACGGGTGGTGGCTGACCGTGTCGAGGTCGAGGTGCGCTTCCGCGAGCCGACCGATGTGCCACTGGTTGGCCGCCTGCTGCCCGACGTGCCGCTCCAGGCGAGCACGGTCATGCGCCTGGAAGGGGGTCGCTGAACCGCGAGGGCCGGGAACGTGATGCCCGGCCCTCTGGCTTTGCGGCCGGCGGCGTAGATTGATGAAGGCGATGTGACGGGGTGGCGATCCCGTCGTGAGGAGCTTGGAGGGATGTCCATGGCGACCATCACGGAACAGCTGCAGATGGCGAAGAGCACCCACGGCTCAGCCACGATCGTCCTGCGATCAGGCAAGACCATCAGCGGCGAGGTGGAGGAGATCAACCTCGCCGACGGCGTGGTGGTGGTCGATGGCTGGACGGTACGGGTGGACGAGATCGCGGGGGCTCGCACGGGAAACGGCGTCTCGGCCTGATCCCTGCTCGCAGGCCCCGGGCCGGGCCGCTGTTGCCAGCCGCGACGGGCCGGGCCTCACGTCGGTTCCGGGTCGGCGACCGATCAGCGAAGCAGGGCCCGCAGCAGCGCAGCAGCGCCCGCCTTGTCGAGCGGTTCGTTGCCGTTGCCGCACTTGGGTGACTGCACACACGACGGACAGCCGTCCTCGCAGCGGCATGACTCGATGATCCCGAGGGTCGCTTCGAGGTGACGGTCGGCGGCCCGGAATCCCAGCTCGGCGATGCCCGCTCCACCCGGATGACCGTCGTAGATGACGATGGTCGCTGCGCCGGTCTCGGGGAGCAGCGGCGTGGAGATGCCCCCGACGTCCCACCGGTCGCAGATCGCGAACAACGGCATGATGCCGATCGCCGCGTGCTCGATGGCGTGCAGGGCTCCGAGCACTGCGGCCGCGGGCACTCCGGCGTTCGCGATCACGTCGGGGTCGATCACGTACCAGAAGGCACGGGTCTCCATCTCCGAGGCCGGGAGGACGAGCTCCTCACGGCCCAGCTGCTCTCCGGTGAGCGCGTCGACGCGCGTGTAGCCCACGACCCGGGATCGCACACGCACCGCTCCCAGGCCGAGGTTTCCGCGACCCACGCGTCGCGCGTCGTCGACGCTGAGCAGGGCCAGCTCCGTCTCGGTGCGCGGCCGGGTGTGCTCATCCCCGTCGGTCGGTTCGACCAGCGCGACACGCCCCTCCATGTCGAGCTGACGGACCCGGTAGGTGATCCCCTGGTGCAGGTAGATGGCGCCGGGATGGACGAGCTGCGGGGCGCGTGCCGCTTCGACGGTGCCGACGACCGATCCGTCGACACGTTCGATGAGGAGCTCGTCAGTGCTCCCGCTGCGCAACCCCACCCCGTGGGCGGGCCGTCCGGTTCCCGACCAGTACGCAGCGGGCTCGGCGGGCCGCGGTCCGCGCTGCAACCGGATCTTCAGGCAGTCGTTCACGACGAGCTGTCGAACGCCTTCTTCGAGCAGGTCCGGCCACCACCGCTCGTCGGCAGGTCGCAGCGGGAGCTCGTAGGCCGCACAGGCCAGGTGGGGGAGGAGGATGTGGGGGTTCGCCGGGTTGATGACGGCGGGCTCGGGGGGACGGGTGAAGATCTCCTCCGGGTGGGACACGAACCACTGGTCGAGCTGGTCCCGGCCGGCTACCAGGATCGTCACCGAGAGCTGCGAGCTGCGACCGGCCCGGCCGGCCTGCTGCCACATCGAGGCGATGGTGCCGGGGAACCCGTCGAGCACGCAGGCGTCAAGCTCACCGACGTCGATGCCCAGCTCCAGAGCGCTCGTCGCCACCACCCCCCGCAGGTCCCCACCGAAGAGTCGCGCCTCGATCTCCCGACGCTCCGCAGCGAGATAGCCACCCCGGTACGAACGCACGGCGGCGGCGAGGGCTGACGGCAGGCGACGCCGGACCTCGGCTGCGATGAGCTCAGTGCTCCTGCGGCTGCGACAGAACGTGATGGTGCGCCGCCCCCGGATGAGCAGCTCGGCGGTGAGTCGGGCCGTCTCACGGTTGGCTGAGCCGTGGGCGCGGGTGCCCATCGGAGCGCCGGCGACCGACGGCCGCTCTTCGTCCGCCGGGTTCCACAGCACGAAGTAGCGCTCGCCGCGCGGGGAGCCGTCGTCGGTCACCGCGGTGACCGGCTTCCCGCACAGCTCCGTGGCCAGTCTGTCCGGCTCGCCGATGGTGGCGGAGGTGAACACGAAGGTCGGATCCGAGCCGTAGTGGGCACACAGGCGGCGCAGACGTCGGAGCAGGTGTGCGACGTGGCTCCCGAAGATGCCCCGCAGCACATGCAACTCGTCGACGACGACGTAGCGGAGTCGCATCAGGAAGGTCGCCCAGCGGGCGTGGTGAGGGAGGATCCCCACGTGCAGCATCTCGGGATTCGTCAGCACCACGTTCGCGTGGGAGCGGATCCACCTGCGGGCCTCGGCCGGGGTGTCGCCGTCGTAGACGCCCGCCGCCAGGCCGGGCATCCCCAGTCGTGTGAGCGCGCGCAGCTGGTCCTGTGTCAGGGCCTTCGTGGGGAAGACCAGGAGTGCCGTGCCGGGTCGGCTCCGGTCGCGCACAGCTTCGGCGATCGGTGCGTGGAAGCACAGCGACTTGCCGGAGGCGGTCCCGGTGGCGATGGCCACCGATCGGCCGGCGCGGATGAGGTCGATCGCTTCGGCCTGGTGGCTCCACAGCGCGTCGACCCCGAGCCGGTCCCAGACCTCCGGCGGCAACGGGGTGGTCAGCGACGCGAAGCGGGCCGGACGCGCGGGCAGCCGATGCAGGTGGACCAGCCGCGGGTCGGCGACGAGCGCCTCGACGAAGGCGTCGGTGTGGTCGGCGGTGGGATGCCATGGCCCGGTGACGATGGTTGGTGCGAGGGCCATCCCGCGATGTTAGAGGTGGGGACGGCGGGGCCATCCCGCTGGTTCGTCGGATGGGGGCACTGGGATACGCTCACACTGGGTCAGACTGCGTGGAGGATGCGGGTTGTTGTTCGACGTGGTGGTCACGAGCACCGGGCGCTGGGCCGTGGTCAGCGTGACCGGGGAGCTCGACGTCGCGACCGCCCCCCGCCTCCGCCAGGAAGCCGTCCGTCTCGTGTCGGGCGGCCAGGTGGACGTGATCCTCGACCTGGGTGGCGTCGACTTCTTGGACTCGACCGGCCTGGGGGTGATCATCGGGATCCTCAAGCGGGTGAGGAGCCACGGCGGCGAGCTTGTGGTGGTCGGGTTGGCACCGAGGGTCCGAAAGGTGTTCGAGATGACCAGGGTCATCGAGATCCTGCCCACGTTCGACACGGTCGAGCACGCCGTGGCGGGTGTCTGAGGTGGCTGAGGTTGAGCTGGTCATCCCGGCCCGAGCCGAGTATCTGGCGCTCGTCAGGCAGGTGGTGGCCGCCGCGGCCTCGGTGGAGCCCACCTTTCGCGACGAGCGCATCGATGACCTACGGTTGGCGGTCTCGGAAGCCACCACGAACGCCATCGAGGCTCACGCCGACCTCTCCCGAGATGAGCAGATCCGCATTCGCTGCAACCTCGCCGACGATCGGATCGAGGTTGAGGTGCTGGATCGTGGGCCGGGGTTCGATCCCGCTGCCGTCGAACCGGTGCCCGACCCCGATCATCCCCGGCGTCTGGAGCGGGAGCGGGGTCTCGGCCTACCGCTGATGAGCGAGCTGGCCGACGAGACTGAGATCTGCTCCTCAGAGGATGGCACCGCGGTTCGGCTCGTCGTCTACAAGCCCCGCTCGGGGCGTTAGAACCCACCAGCTGAGCATCTTCAGAAGGCCTGCAACATGAACTCGACTTCTTCGACCACGAACCATCGATGGGTTCTCACCTGGCTCGGGAGCGACCGCCTCCTCGCGCGGCGGGTTGCGCAGCCCATCGCACGCTTCCTGCGGATCGAGGCCGCGAGCGGCGTGTTGATGCTGCTCGGCACCATCGTCGCCCTCGTCTGATTCAACGTCACCGCTCACGGCTACGAGTCGTTCTGGCAGACCGAGGCGGGCCTGTCGGTCGGCGGCTTCCATCTCCACCTCACCTTGCACGAGTGGGTCAACGACGGCCTCATGGCCTTGTTCTTCTTCGTGGCCGGCCTCGAGATCAAGCGCGAGATGGTCAGCGGTGAGCTGCGCGCGCCCAAGGCAGCGGCGCTGCCGATCATCGCCGCGCTCGGCGGGATGATCATGCCGGCGGTCATCTACTCGCTGGTGAACGCCGGCGGCTCGGGTGCGAGGGGCTGGGCGATCCCGATGGCGACCGACATCGCCTTCGCAGTCGGCGTGGTCAGCCTCCTCGGTTCGAGGGTTCCGGTGCAGCTCAAGCTCTTCCTGCTGACGCTCGCCGTGGCTGATGATCTCGGCGGCATCGCGGTCATCGCGACCTTCTACGCGTCGGGGATCTCCTTCCCCTGGCTCGCCGGCGCGCTCGGCACGCTCGCGGCGATGTACCTCATCCGACGGGCACGGGTGTGGTTCTATCCCGTCTACGTCGTGCTCGGTGTGCTCGCGTGGTACTTCATGTTCCGCTCGGGTGTCCACGCCACGATCGCCGGTGTGGCAGCCGGGTTCCTGGCCCCGACCGCGCCGCTGCATCCCGAAATCGATCCGGAAGCAGTGGCCGACAGGCTCGAGAACCGGGAGGAGCTCTCGGCGTCGGTGGTCCGAGACGCGGCCTTCCTCATCAAGGAGGCGGTGCCGGTCGACGAGCGGCTGACGAACCTCCTGCTGCCCTGGACCAGCTACGTGATCATCCCGATCTTCGCCCTCGCGAACGCGGCGATCCCCCTGAACGCGAAGGCGCTCGGTGACGCGCTGGGCTCGCGCATCACTCTCGGCGCCTTCCTCGGTCTGCTCCTGGGCAAGACCCTCGGCGTGACGGGAGCTGCGCTGGCGGCCATCAAGCTGAACCTGGCTACCCGTCCCAGAGGGGTCACCAACCTGCACCTGATCGGGGCGGCGATCGCCGCGGGCATCGGGTTCACGGTGGCGATCTTCGTCTCGACCCTGGCCTTTGAAGACCTGGTGCTGCAGGAGGACGCGAAGATCGGCATCTTCGCGGCCTCGATCTCCTCTGCGATCATCAGTCTCAAGGTGCTGTCGGCAGCGGCGAGGCGTGCGACACCCGAGGAGCGGGCGCTGGAGGAGGCGGAGGACGCCGAGCTGTTCCGTACCGAACCCTCGCTCGATACCTCGCTCCCCTGATTCGCGGGTGCGACACCTCCGGCAGTGGGTTGCGGCGTCGCTACCGAGTCACGCCGAGGTCGCCGGAGGTCATCGTGGCTGCCGCGCCTGCATCTCCTTCGTACCTGCGAAGCTCGCGGCGCGCGATCACCATCCGGTGGACCTCGTCGGGACCGTCGGCGAGACGCAGCGTGCGCAGCCCCGCGTACATGGCGGCCAGCGGGAAGTCGTTGGAGACCCCAGCTCCGCCGTGGGCCTGGATCGCCCGATCGACCACCCGCAGCGCCACGTTCGGGGCGACCACCTTGATCGCGGAGATCTCCGTGCGGGCCCCCTTGTTGCCCACCGTGTCCATCAGCCAGGCGGCGTAGAGGGTGAGCAGCCGGGCCTGGTCGATCTCGATGCGGCTGTCGGCGATCCACTGTTGGATCACCCCCTGCTCAGCGAGGGGCTTGCCGAACGCGACCCGGTCCCGCACCCGCCGGCACATCAGCTCCAGCGCCCGCTCGGCCGCGCCGATCGCTCGCATGCAGTGGTGGATGCGCCCCGGCCCCAACCGGGCCTGCGCGATCGCGAAGCCGCCACCCTCCTCGCCGAGCAGGTTGGTGACGGGGACGCGGACGTCCTCGAAGAGGATCTCGCAGTGCCCTTCCCGGTCTTCGTAGCCAAACACGGGCAGGTTGCGCACGATGGTGACGCCGGGCGTGTCGAGCGGAACGAGCACCATGCTCTGCTGGCGGTGGACGGGCGCGTCGGGATCGGTCCTGCCCATCACGATCGCCACCTTGCACCGGTGGCTTGCGGCGCCCGAGATCCACCACTTGTGTCCGTTGATCACGTACTCGTCGCCTTCGCGGCGGATCTCACAGCGGATGTTGGTGGCGTCGCTCGATGCCACCTCGGGCTCGGTCATGGCGAAGCAGGACCGAATCTCCCCCTCGAGCAGCGGCTGAAGCCAGCGCTCCTTCTGCTCAGGTGTACCGAACATGGTGAGGATCTCCATGTTTCCGGTGTCTGGTGCCGAGCAGTTGATCGCCTCGGGCGCGAGCGGGCTCCGCCCCGTGATCTCGGCGAGCGGGGCGTAGTCGGTGTTCGACAGGCCGTCAGTCCACTCGGTCTTGTGCGGGAGGAAGAGGTTCCACAGCCCCCGAGCCCGGGCCTCGGCCTTCAGCTCCTCGATGATCGGCGGGTGGTGATGGGGGTCGCCCGCCGCTGCCATCTGCTCGCGGTAGACCGCCTCAGCCGGGTAGACCCGCTCGTCCATGAACGAGAGCAGGCGCTCGCGCAGCTCTTTGGCGGTCGGGCTCAGCTCGAAGTCCATCTCGTCATCTCTCCCGTCGGGGCTCGGTCCGGCCGGACGACGCCATCCTTCCCGAAGGCGCTCCCGGTCCGCACCTCGGAGGGTTGCCCGCGTCGCCGGTGACCCGTCCGGGAGACGGTGCCCGTGCGGTCCGGCCCGGCTTGGAGCGGGCACTCCGACCGGTGTCCGGCAGCTCCCGCCGTCCCCCGTGCTACGGGGGGAGGCGGCCTGCGGATGGTAGGGGTGGATTGACAAGGCGCCGATCGGGCCTTCAACCTTCCGGGCGATGACACGTCTGGTCATAGTCGAGTCGCCGGCCAAGGCGAGGACGATCGAGCGCTTCCTCGGCGAGGGGTTCGTCGTCGACTCCTCGGTGGGGCACATCCGCGACCTCGCGGTGAAGAAGAACATGCCCGAGGAGCTCAAGGACGAGCCGTGGGCGAACCTCGGCATCGACGTCGACAACGACTTCAAGCCCGTCTACGTCGTCTCACCGGACAAGAAGGACGTGGTCCGTCGGTTGCGGAAGCAGCTCAAGGAGGCTGACGAGCTGTACCTCGCCACCGATGAGGATCGCGAGGGGGAGGCCATCGCCTGGCACCTGTTGGAGGTGCTCAACCCTCCCGCCTCGATGCCGGTCAAGCGGATGGTCTTCCACGAGATCACCCCGCAGGCGATCGAGGAGGCGATCGAGCACCCCCGGGAGCTCGATCGACGGCTGGTCGACGCCCAGGAGACCCGCCGCATCCTCGACCGGCTCTACGGCTTCGAGCTCTCGCGTGTGCTCTGGCGCAAGGTCAGCAACGCCCGCTCGGCCGGCCGCGTGCAGAGCGTGGCGGTACGCCTCGTGGTCGAGCGCGAGCGGGAGCGCATGGCGTTCGTGCCGGCCTCCTACTGGGATCTCGAGGGTGAGTTCGCCACCCCCACTGCGGCTGCGGAGCCGTTCACCGCCACCCTGGTTGCGCTCGACGGGCAGCGCCTGGCCGGCAGCAGGGACTTCGACAACCGTGGCCAGGTCACGAAGGCCGGCCTGGTCGTGCTCGACGAGGCGGAGGCCACGAGGCTGGCGTCTGAGCTCCCGGGGGCGTCGTTCGAGGTGCGGTCGGTGGAGCGCAAGCCCTACCGCCGCCGCCCGGCCCCCCCGTTCATCACCTCCACCTTTCAGCAGGAGGCCGGACGCAAGCTGCGACTCTCGGCGCAACAGGCGATGCGAGCCGCGCAGTCGCTCTACGAGAACGGCTACATCACGTACATGCGAACCGACAGCACCACGCTGTCGGAGACAGCGCTGAGCGCAGCCCGCGCGGAGATCCGACGCCGCTACGGCGACCAGTACCTGCCGGACGCGCCCCGCACCTACACCAAGAAGGTGAAGAACGCACAGGAGGCCCATGAAGCCATCCGTCCCGCGGGTGACACCTTCCGCTCCCCCGAGGACGTGGCCCGCGAGGTGAACCCCACCGAGGCCCGGGTGTACGAGCTCATCTGGAAGCGCACCATCGCGTCGCAGATGACCGATGCCTCCGGCGAGACGGTCAGCGTCCGTCTCGGTGCGGTCACGCCGGACGGGCGCGACGCGGAGTTCGCCACGAGCGGCACCATCATCACCCACCAGGGCTTCCTGCTCGCGTACGTCGAGGATGTCGACGACGATGAGCCGCGGGAAGGTGAGAAGGAGCGCCGCCTCCCACCGCTGTCGGAAGGGGACCGGCTCTCGGTCAATCGGATCGAGGCGAAGGGCCATGAGACCCAGCCACCACCGCGGTACACCGAAGCGTCACTGGTCAAGACGCTCGAGGAGCTCGGCGTCGGGCGGCCGTCCACCTACGCCTCGATCCTCAACACCATCGAGGACCGCGGCTACGTCTGGAAGAAGGGCTCCGCGCTCGTCCCGTCGTTCACCGCCTTCGCGGTGGTGAGCCTGCTCGAGCGCCACTTCCCACACCTGGTGGACTATGCGTTCACAGCTCGCATGGAAGACGACCTCGACGCCATCGCCAAAGGTGAGGGCGAGATGGTGCCGTGGTTGGCCGACTTCTATTTCGGTCCACTGACCGACGGCGAGCGTCACGGGGGCCTGAAGGAGGCGGTCTCCGACCGCCTCGACGAGATCGACCCCCGCGTCATCAACTCGATCCCCATCGGCGTCGACGAGCACGGGGAGCTGATCGAGGTGCGGGTCGGTCGCTACGGCGTCTTCCTCAGCCGGGGCGACGATCGCGTGAGCATCCCCGAGGATCTGCCGCCCGATGAGCTCACCCTCGAGAAGGCGATCGAGCTGCTCGAGGCGCCGAGCTCCGACCGGGTGCTCGGGGAGGATCCCGAGACCGGTCTTCCGGTGATCGCTCGCACCGGGCGCTACGGACCGTATGTGCAGCTCGGCGAGATGGTCGAGGGGTCGAAGGAGAAGCCGAAGACCGCGTCGCTGTTCAAGACGATGTCGCTCGACACGATCACGCTCGATGACGCCTTGCGCCTGCTCAGCCTGCCCCGGGTGGTAGGGGTCGATCCGAGCGACGGCGTTGAGATCACCGCGCAGAACGGGCGGTACGGCCCCTACCTCAAGAAGGGGAGCGACAGTCGCAGCCTCGAGACCGAGGAGCAGATCTTCACGGTCACGCTCGAGGACGCGCTGCGCATCTTCGCCGAGCCCAAGCGTCGTCGCGGCCAGGCGGCCCGCCTAGCGTTGCGCGAGCTCGGCCCGGATCCGGTGACCGGCAGGCCGATGGTGGTGAAGGATGGTCGCTTCGGCCCGTATGTGACCGACGGCGAGACGAACGCGTCGTTGCGCCGCGGCGACGACCCGGCGACCATCACGGTCGAGCGCGCCGCGGAGCTGCTGCAGGATCGACGCGAGCGGGGTCCGGCGAAGAAGGCGGCGAGAAAGAAGGCAGCGGCGGGCGCAGCACCAGCCGCGAAGACGGCGAAGAAGGCCACGAAGAAGGCCGTCGCGAAGAAGGCCACGAAGAAAGCCGCCGCGAAGAAGGCTGTTGCGAAGAAGGCCGCGTCCGGGCGGGCAGCGACGAAGCAGGCTGCAGCGGTGTCGCAGCGGGTGGACGACGAGCTCGACGCACCCTGACCCCCGATCACCGGGCGCGTCGGGTGAGGGGCTCTAACGTGGTGGACCGTGGCGGTCCTGCGACCTGACCCCTCTCACGCGGAAGCGGGCTCCACCGACCCCAGCGCGGGGGTGAGCGCGTCCTCGACGCGCGCCGAGACCACGATCGCTGCGGCCGGTGACGCATCGGTGATCGCCGAGGCCCTGCTCGTCGCGGAAGGCAAGGCCGATTCCACAGAGACGATGTACCCGGGGGCCGAAAGCGACCGACCGGGCTGGCACGTCCGTCTCTTCGGCACCCACGAGTTCTTCCGCCTTTGGCTGGTGCAGGTCGTGTCTGCGATGGGTGACTGGCTGGGCTTCTCCGCCGTCATCCTCCTCGCTGCACGCATCGGCGGGGGCGACGGCGCCGGAGCCATCTCACTGGTGATGGCAGCACGCATCATCCCCGGGTTCTTCTTCGGCCCTCTGGCTGGCGTGCTGGTCGACCGGTGGGATCGCAAGCGGGTCATGGTGGTTTGTGACGTCGGTCGGGCCTGTGTGATCGCGACGTTGCCCTTCGTCGGCACCCTGTGGGGACTTGTGGCGGCTTCGCTGGTGCTCGAGGTCTTCACGCTGCTGTGGTCACCGGCGAAGGACGCCACGGTGCCCAAGCTCGTCCCCCAGGAGCAGCTCACCTCGGCGAACTCGCTCTCCCTCGGTGCGGCCTACGGCACGTTCCCGTTCGCCGCGCTGGCGTTCGCGCTCCTGGCGGGGATCTCGGAGCGGCTCTCCTCCATCGAGGCGCTGAGCGTTCTGCGCCTCGACCAGATGTCGCTCGCCCTGTACGTCGACGTCCTCACCTTCCTCTTCTCGGCGCTGATGATCCGGTCGCTGGCCGTGCCGGGTCGGCCGAGCCGGACAGGCTCCTCCGGCGAGCGGCGCGCGGACCTCGCCAAGACGTTCCACGAGTTGAAGGAAGGCTGGCACTACATCTTCCTGAACCACACGGTCCGGGCGGTGAACATCGGGCTCGCGACCGGGCTCATCGGTGGCGGGATGCTCATCCCGCTCGGCGCGGTGTTCTCCACCGAGGTGCTCGGTGCCGGCGCCGCCGGCTACGGCCTGTTCACGACAGCGCTCGGCTTCGGGGTGGCGACCGGAGCCGTCGTGGTGTCACTCCTGCAGAAGCGACTGCCGAAGGCCCAGGTGTTCACAACGGCGTTGTTCCTCACCGGCGCATCGTTGTTCGCCGGCACCTCGGCGACGAGCCTCGCCGTAGCGTTGGGAGCGGTCTTCCTGATGGGGGTGTTCGTCGGCCCGGTGTACGTCATGGGCTTCGTGCTGCTGCAGGAGGAGGTGAGCGACGAGCTGCGCGGACGGGTCTTCAGCTCGCTCAACACCCTGGTACGTCTCTGTGTGCTCATCGCGATGATCGCCGGTCCGTTGCTTGCCGCCGCACTGGGTCGGCTCTCCGACTCCCTCCTTGGCGGTTCGATCGAGCTCGGTTCGCTCACCGTCGCCCTACCCGGGGTGCGCCTGGCGCTGTGGCTCGCGGCCGTCATCGTCATCGCCGCCGGTTTCCTGGCCCTGCACTCGCTGCGCTCGGGGCAGCGGCTTCGAGCTGCCCGCGAGGCCCGCCATCCATCGCGCCATGACCTCTCCGCGCCGGCGGGTGTGCCGCCGACCAAGGCGTGATCGGCGTGGCAGGTGCGGACGGGCTGACGGGCCGGTTCATCGCCTTCGAGGGAGGGGAGGGCTCGGGGAAGTCAACGCAGGCCCGGCTGCTCGCCGAGACCCTGCAGGCGGTGCTGACGCGCGAACCGGGGGGCACGGACCTCGGGGAGCGGATCCGCGGCGTGCTCCTCGATCCCGCGACCGGTGGGCTCGAGCCGTGGGCGGAGGCGTTGCTGATGGCCGCCGACCGCGCCCAGCACGTTGCGCAGATCGTGCGGCCGGCGCTGGCTGCCGGACGTCACGTCGTGACCGACCGCTTCGCGGGCTCGTCGATCGCCTACCAAGGCTACGGCCGGGGCCTGCCGATCGAGCGGGTGCGGTCGTTGAGCGAGTGGGCGACCGGTGGGCTCTGGCCTGACCTCACGATCCTCCTCGACGTACCGGTGGAGACCGCGGTCGCTCGCCTGGATCGGGAGCTCGACCGCTTCGAGCGCGAAGGCGAGGCCTTCCACGCTCGGGTCGCCGACGGGTTCCGGGCCCTTGCCGCCGCTGATCCCGATGGCTGGGTGGTGCTCGACGGCACCCGGTCGGTCGAAGCCATCGCGGCGGACGTGCGCGCCGTGGTGCGCGACCGGCTACAACTCGCGCTGTGAGCTCGGCGACCTCCTCTGCTGCGATGGTCGATCTCTGGGCCGACGTCGTCGGCCAACCCCGAGCGGTGGCTCAGCTGCAGGCTGCGCTCGCCTCGCCCGTGCATGCGTATCTGCTCGTCGGCCCCCGGGGCAGCGGCAAGCGGGCGCTGGCACGGGCCTTCGCGGCAGGTCTGCTCGCTGAGGGACGTTCGGACCGGGAGCGCCACATCGCCCTGGCGATGGCGGAGGAGCATCCCGACCTGATGGTGGTCGAGCGGGTCGGGGCGTCGATCAGCGCGGAGCAGGCAGACCGCATCGTGGATCGCGCCAGCCGCACTCCGGTCGAGGGCGATCGGAAGGTGCTCGTGCTCGACGAGTTCCACCTCGTGACCCCGGCGGTCGGTCCGAAGCTCCTGAAGACGATCGAGGAGCCACATCCAGGGACGTTCTTCGTGATCCTGGCCGAGGAGGTGACGCCCGATCTGATCACGATCGCGTCGCGTTGCGTGCGCATCGATCTCGGGCCCGTGCCGGCTGAAGAGATCGCGGCGAAGCTGGTCGCGGAGGGCGTCAGCGAGGCCCGAGCGGCGGAAGCTGCTGCCATGGCCGCCGGGGATCTGCGACGGGCCCGGGTGCTTGCTGGCGATGAGCGTCTCGCACTGCGCAGACAGGCCTGGCATGAGGTGCCGGACCGACTCGACGGGACCGGTGCTACCGCCACCCGCCTGGTCGACGAGCTGCTGGCCATGATCGACGACTCGCTCGAGCCGTTGAGGACGCGACACCTCGCCGAGCTGGAGGCCCTCGAGGAGCGGGTCGAACGATCCGGTGAGCGCGGCTCTGGACGTCGGGAGCTGACGGAGCGCCACAAGCGTGAGGAGCGACGCCACCGGATGGACGAGCTCCGGTTCGGTCTGCTCACGCTGGCCCGGCGCTATCGCGAGCAGCTCGCGACCGCGGCCAGGCCACAGCCGGTGATCGCAGCACTCGACGCCGTGCAGCAGACCGCTGTGGCCCTGGCGCGCAACCCGAACGAGCGCCTCCAGCTGCAGGCGCTGTTCCTGAGGCTCGGCGACGTCGAGGCCACCTGAGCACTCCCCTGGCTCAGCGGGGCCGCACCCGATCTCCGGCCCGGTGAACCGGTCGGCCCTGAACCTGTCAGCGCTGAATCTGTTAGCGCTGAACCTGTCAGCCCTGAACCTGTCAGCCCTGAACCTGTCAGCCAGGGTGTCGTCTTCCGGCAGTGTGGCTGACAGGTTCGGGTGGGGTCGGGCGGTCGACGGGTCGGGCGCTCCAGGCGCCTGCGAGCTCGGGGCAGGGCTGGGGCCGGGTCGGGGAGGCGGTCACCAGCGCTGGTCACGCCGGAGGAGCTCGGTCAGCTGTGGACCGGGCACCGCCTCACTGAAGTAGAAGCCCTGAGCCATGTCGCAGCCGAGCGCGCGGAGGCCGTCGAGCTGCTCAGCGGATTCGACCCCCTCGGCGACTGTCTCGAGGCACAGGGCCCTGGCCATGTGCATCACCGCGGCCGCCACCGCGGAACCCTCGCCGTCAGGGCCGAGGGATGCCACGAACTCCCGGTCGACCTTCACGATGTCGAACGGGAAGCGGTGCAGGTAGCCGAGTGAGGAGTAGCCGGTGCCGAAGTCGTCGATGGCGAGCTGCACCCCGAGTGCCTTGAGTTGTCGGAGGACGGCCAGGGCCGCGTCGGAGTCGTCGATGAGCAGGCTCTCGGTCAGCTCCAGCACGAGCTGCCCGGCTGGCCAGTGGTAGCGCTCGAGCGTGCGGGCGACCAGGCTCACCAGGCCAGGAGACATGAGCTGGCGAGGCGAGAGGTTGACCGAGACGCGGAACGCGGCGGCACCGGCATGTCGGCACCACGTGCTCGCCTGTCGCACCGCCTCGTCGAGCACCCAGGCACCGATGCGAACCACCAGGCCGGTTTCCTCAGCGAGCGTGATGAACTCGGCGGGGGTGATCATCCCCCGCTCCGGGTGGTGCCAACGCAGGAGCGCCTCGGCGCCGACGATGCGTCCGCTGCGCAGATCGATCTTGGGTTGGTAGTGGACCCGTAGCTGGGCCCGCTCGACGGCCAGGCGCAGCTCACGGTCGACCCTCAGGTGCTCGGCGGCTCGCCGGCGCATGTCGTCGTCGAACACCTCGAGCCGGTCCCGACCGCGGTCTTTCGCCCGGAACATGGCGGTGTCGGCTTGCTGCAGGAGCTGCTGCCCACTGGTCGACCCCTCGTGCCCGATGGCGACTCCGATGCTGGTCGAGAGGAAGATCTGGTGCTCGAGTGGCCCGCCGATCTCGAGTGCCGGGTCACCCGGCGCCAGAACGGATCCGACCACACCAGCGTCAGCCACACGGGTGTCAGCCACGTCGAGCACGACGGTGAACGGTTCGCTGAGGGCGAGGTCCAGCCGGCTGGCGAGCCGGTGGGCCTCTTCGGCGTCGTCGACGCCTTCGAGGACCACCACGAACTCGTCACCACCGAAGTGTCCGACGAAGTCATCCGGGCCCACCAGTGACTGGAGGCGCTCCCCGAACGCGACGAGCACCGCATCTCCAGCCCCGTGGCCCAGGCTGTCGTTGACCAGCTTGAACCGATCGAGGTCGATCAGCATCACCGCCACCGCGCCACGGTGCTCCCGGACCCGGGCCAGTGCCGCCTCGACCTGCTCGATGATCGCCCAACGGTTCGGCAGTCCGGTGAGCTGGTCGTGGCGTGCCTGGTGCTCGAGACGGCGTTGCGTCCGGTCGCGCTCAACTGCGATCGCGACGAGGTGTGAGGCGACCCCGATCACGTCATGTTCTCGTGCGGTGGGCTCCCGTGGCGCGTCGTGGTACACCGCGATGGTGCCGAGGACCTCGGACCCGTCAGTGTCCATGACGGGGTGAGACCACGCTGATCGGATGCCCGCGGCGAGGAATGGCCCGGGGTTGTCGGCGGTGAACGGATGGGTCTGGACGTCGTCCACGATCACGGGTTCGCGCAGGCGGATCGCCTCGGCGCACGTGCTGGGCGCACCGCCGGCCACCGCAGCCCGGAGCATCTCCGACAGGTCCTCGGACGAGCAGGCCTGCACGTCCGAGGGTGTGTCCCGGTCGAGGATGAAGACCCCGGCTCTGCCGCCGGTGTGGAACTCGACCATGCGGACGACCTCGTCCAGGATGTCGCGCAGGTCGGCGTTGCGGGCGATCAGCTCGAGAACCGCCGCCTCGTCGGAGAGCAGCGCTTCGGCCAGTCGCACCTCGGTGACGTTGTGCGTCGTGACGACGACCGCGTCGACTGCGGGGTCATCGAGCTTGTTCACCGCCGTGTACTCGATCAGCTCCCAACGGCCGTCGTGGTGCCGGGTGCGGAACACGTCGCTGATCGGTTCACCAGGATGCTCGAGCGACCATTCGAAGAGCTCCAGGGCGACCGGACGGTCGTCCGGATGGATGAGATCGAAGCCCGGCTGGCCCTTCCACCAGTTCGCCGGGTAGCCGAGGACGTCGGTGAACTCACCGGTGGTCTGCTTCACGCGTCCGGTCCCGTCGACCAGGGTCACGGTGTCGTTGGTGCTCTCGAGGAGGGTGCGCCACTTGTGCTCCGCCTGGCTGACGAGCTTGATGGCGCGCCGCTGCGCGGTGATGTCGATGGCCAGCATCACGATGGCCACCGGTGTGCCGTCACGGGTGGTGACGACGGAGGCCGAGCTGAGTGCGTCGATCCTGGTGCCGTCCTTGCGGATCGGGCGGTACTCGGTAGGAGGGATCGACTCGCCGTTGAGCAGTCGGATCAGTCCGGCTTCGGCCCGCGGTCGTTCGTCGGCGGGCAGGAACGGCGCCACCCGGCCAAGGACCTCGTCCTCGCTCCACCCGAACATCTCCTCGGCGGCTCGGTTCCAGGACAGGACCCGCCCGTCGAAGTCCATCGAGCAGATGGCGATCGGGGCGTCGCGGACGAGCGCGCTGGCCGGTCCAATTGCGTTCGCGCCGAGCGCTGCCCCCCGGTTCGGGTGCATCGCCCGTGTCGTCAGTTCCTCGTGGTGCTCGTGGTCGAGCGTCACTCGGTCTCCCCCCATGGCTCGACGCGATCGCCGCCGGCTCTCCAGCCGCGTCAAAAGGCGCCGAGAGAAAGCGTAGATCGCGGCCGGCTGTCGAGCCAGGGGTCGTCCGGCCCAGGTGTCGGGACCGACGGGCGACTGCTACGGTACGCACCCTGTTCGCCCGGGTAGCTCAGTCGGCAGAGCGGCTCACTCGTAATGAGCAGGTCAAGGGTTCGATTCCCTTCCCGGGCTCTCAATGCCCTGAGCAGGCATCGACCCTACGCTCAGGGGCGCTCCCCGCCAGGTCGCCCGAGCCACCATCCGCGAGGTCCGAAGGATGGTCGGCCGCCACGACGGGGCCACCATCGACATCCGCGATCGGGCGATTCTCGTCCTCAGGTCTACTGGCACCTTCCGGCACTCCGAGCTCGTCGCCCTCGTGGTCAACCGGGTAGCCGAGAGAGCGGGCCTCGACCGTTCCGCCTCCTCGGGTCACAGGCTGCGTGCCGGGTTCGTGACGACCGCTGTGGTCAACGGTGCCAGCGAGCGGGCCATCGGTCGCCAGACGGGGCGCGCTTCCGCCAGCGAACGCGTGTTCCGGCGAGTTGTGCGGCAGGCCGCGCCCTCGTGGAGTGCGGCTGAATCCTCCCCACCTGTCGGGCGGTGCGCCCGGAATGGTGGGGATGTTGCATCCGGGGTCGATCGTGCGGGAGCAGCGGCTCAGGGTCTTCGTCGACTACCAGAACACGTACATGCGGGCACGCGAAGCCTTCGGTGACGAGTCCACGCGGAACGAGGCCACGTCCGCTGACGTGGTGTAGGAGGACCACCGCGTCAACCTCTTGGTTGTTGTTCTAGCCGGCTGCT
>JBBFLY010000044.1:0-25211 GCA_037478855.1 Acidimicrobiales bacterium
GGACGGTGGGGGGACGTGGGGGGGGACGGTGGGGCGGCGGGCGGGCGACAGGCAGACGGCGGGCGCCGGCTGAACCCTCTGCAACCCTTCAGCCGAGCAGGCAAGATGCCGAAGATCACGGCAGACTGCGCGGCGACGATCCCATCCATCGGACGGTGGGACGTCGCCAACAGGGAGGTGGGGTCACCATGTCCACACGGCTCCGAGCCGCCACCATCGTCGGCGCAGGCGCGCTGATCGTCACGCTGGGAACCGGCATCAGCCTGGCACAGGTCGACGAGAGCTCCTCACCGACCGACACGACCGTCGTCGATTCGCAGACCACGAGCACGACCACCGCCCCGCCTGAGCAGACCCCGACCGAGGAAGCTCCGACCCCGCAGGACCCGCCCGAACCGGAAACCACCACGACCACCGGCGGCGAACAGGGTGAGGAGACCGAGGCACCCGACGACGAGGCCGGCACCAAGAGCGGGCCGGGCAACCAGTGGTTCCGGGACTGCCTGGCCCAGCACGGCGTCGCGTGGCCGCCAGGCGTCGGTTATCACAAGCCCGAGCGCAAAGGTCCACCGAGCGAGGAGCTGCGCCAGCAGATCCGTGCCGCCAAGGATGCCTGCACTGGCGGGGATCCCGACGACGACGCCAACGGCGACGATCCCGACACCGACAACGATGACGCGGGCCAGGCTCGAGCCGGGGGACACCCCGGTGCCGATCGTCAGGGTCCACCCGCGTTCTGTGAGAACGGGCCAGGCCGCGGCCACTGCAAGGCCGGTCGCTGAGCGGCATCCGCGATCACCAGCCCCTGGCAGCTGTCGCCTGCCGCCGTTACGTCTCCCAAGCTTCTGCCGATCTTCGCCAGTGGTCGTCAGTCATAGATCGCCTCCACCCACCAGCGGCCCCTCTCCACCGTGAAGAGCGCGGCCCGTCCACCGGCGAGGATCTGGAGCCGGGCCCGTCGCCGGTGGGCATCGGGATCCCACCAACGCTCGTCAGCAGGCCAGGGACCGGCCCATGCCTCCACCCTCAACCACGCCCCCCCACCGAATCGCACCTCGTAAGGATCGGTTGTGGCGAGACCCCGAGCCGTGATCACCACGGACCGACCCATCCGGTCACGGACCTCGGCGGGGATCGGCTCGGGCGGTACGGTCGCCGGTGAGGGAGGGGGGATGCGACCCGGCCACGGAGCAGCCCCGGCACCCGGGGGGACCACCGACCGGGGAACGGTGAGATCGACCGCGGCAGCGGGCACCAGCTCGTAGCGTTCCCCCGGACCTCGGCCTCCCCGCCACTCGGGGACGGTGACTGCCTCGGGACCGAGCAGCCCCTGAACCCGGGCCACGGACCGGGCCACACGGTCGGCGACAGCGGTCTCGCCGCCCCAGAACCCGAGCTGACGACCCGTCGCCGCCACCACCTCGTCGGGCATCAGCACCAACCGGGTGATCCCCGAGGTGGGACGGATGGCGGCCGACCCGTTGAGCCATCCATCGAGCTGCCACCGGACCCGGTCAGCCACCGCAGCGGCACTGAGCGCGCTCTCGTGCCTCCAGCACCGCTCGAGCCGCTCACCGTGGTCGGTCTCGGCCGCGATGAGCACTCGGGTGCAGGCCAGTCCGAGTCGCTCGAGCCGTTCGTGCAGCTCATCGGCGAGGGTCTTGGCCACGAACGCTGCGGTGTCGACCCGCTCCGCAGGTGGATCCAGCTCGGCCGCCACCAGGAGATCCGGTGGTGGCGACCGGAGGGCTGGTGGACGCTCGTCGAGGCCGCGAGCCAGCCGGTGCGCGGCGAGTCCCTCCGCTCCGAAGCGTGCCACCACGTCAGCCGGGGAGAGCGCCGCGAACTGCCCCAGAGTGCGCAGCCCCAGGCGTTCCAGCACGTCGACCAGCTCAGATCGCTCGAGGGCGGCGACGGGCAGGGAGGCGAGGAAGGTGGCGCTCTCCCCCGGCGGCACGACCCGGGTCGGTTCGGCGGTGTGAGCGGCCCACCTGGCCGCGAAGGGACCGTCGGCCACCCCGACGCGCACGTGCGCAGCCCAACCGGGGGCGAGCTGCTGCTGCACGGTGGTGAGCACCCGGTGGGCGAGAGCCTCGTCACCACCGAAGTAGCGGGACGGGCCACGGGTCGCAAACGCGCACACACCGGGCCGGCAGACCTCGAGTCGTGGGGTGAAGCGCTCGAGAGCCTGCACGACCGGCTCGAAGCGCCGGGCGTCACGGGACTCGTCACGTTCGATGACCTGGAGAGCCGGCGATCGGGCCTGGGCTTCACGTCGACGCTGCCCGGGTCGCACCCCTTCCTGGCGGGCCGCAGGGGTGCAGGCCACGACCCGGTTGGCGTGCAGGACGATCGCGGGATCGGTGGGGGCCAGACCGGCAGCCACCACCGGCCAGTCGGGGCAACAGACGACCAGCGTGCGCACCGGCATGACGGTCAACCCGCCTCGGCTCGGGTGAGCGGGGCGTCGACCCGGACGCTGGAGGGGTGCACGCACGCCGGGGGTGCGGCCGGTTGCCCGGCAACGGCGATCTCACCGTCGGAACCTGGCAGCCACAGCGTCACCTGACGGGGACGGTTGGCGCTGCGCCGGCCGCTCACCTCGACCGTGACCCGCCGAGCCCGGAGACGACCGTGGCCCCAGCCGAGCCCCTCCCAACGCACCGCCCCGGACCGCAGACGCAGATCGACCTCCAACCCGCCCGGCCGGCTGGTGCCTCCGGGGACGGTGCGCTCGAGGATCACGAGCACCGAGCCCCGCTCCCGCGACCGAGCGATGAGGCGGCGGGCGTCGGACCCGACCACCCGATGTGGCGCGCCCAGCAGCACCACGTCGAACGCTCCCACGAGCGCGGCGATCACCGAACCCCATGCAGACCGCGGCGGCTGCTCGACGAGCACCACCCGCTCCAGCACCAGCCCCACCTCCGCCGCGGCGGCGAGCCCGAGCGACGGCAGCCCGACCGCAGCCACCCAGGAGCCAGCACCCGACGGCCCCGCTGCCAGCGACAGGGCGAGCGTGGTGGCCGCCTCTCCCTCCACCGATACGGTGCTGCCACGTCGGAGAGCACCACCAGGGAGAAGCCCGACCAACGCTTCAAGCACCGGCAGGGTCTGCTCCCCTGCCAGGGTCACCGGCCGAACCCGCTCGGCCAGACCGACCACAGCAGCCGAGCCGGCGAGGTCAGGTGAAGCCGGCGCTGCTGCTGCACCCCGTATCGCAGCACCCCGTATCGCAGCACTTCGTGTCACAGCCCCACGGCCCCC
Source organism: Acidimicrobiales bacterium (assembly GCA_037478855.1). Taxonomy (GTDB): domain Bacteria; phylum Actinomycetota; class Acidimicrobiia; order Acidimicrobiales; family Acidimicrobilacustridaceae; genus Rhabdothermincola. Next base: position 3,268 of record JBBFLY010000044.1, read on the forward strand.
ATGCGTCCAGTATCGAACGTCTGTTCGATGCTGGCAAGCGGTGAGGCGCGCCGGCTGTCAGTTGGCGGCAGCGTCCTCCGGCACCTCAGGGGCGACCCCGTCGCGGTAGTAGAGGAAGAGCTGCTCGATCATGGGCTTGATGCCGGTGGGCGGGGAGCCGTCCGCCAGGTGCACGGTGATCACGTTGCTGTTGATGTGCACCGCCTCGATGCCCCCACGCTCGAAGAGCATCCTCGCCAGACGAGCCGCCGGCTTGTTGCCCTGCGCTTCGTCGATGCTGCGGTAGCACTCGTGACCGGTGCCGGTGATGGCCCGGTTGATCTCGTAGCGCACGACGCCCGGGCGGACGGACTGCTTCTCGATGACCGTGACTGGCTGTCCCATGACGGCTGCGAGGCTACCCCGTGACCATCTTCGACGACCATCTCCCGCTTGCTGCGCACCATGCCGGCACGGCGAGCGCGACGGAGATCACCGCCAGGCCGGCATGCACCAGCTTGAAGCCGAGCGAGTGGTCGGCGAGGACGATGGCGGCCAGCCGCACGAGCCACACCGATGCCGTCCAAGCTGCGAACGCCTGCAGGACGACGGCGCCGACTCGATCCAAGGGCTGACGCCCGCTGCGCCAGGCGATCCAACCGGTGGCGACGGCGAACGCGAGGAAGACCGCGGCGAGCACGGTGGAGATCACCTTGGCACCGGTGGTCTCGGTGGTGCTGCTCCAGGCGTTCGCGAGTCGGTTGATCCACACGAACACGGTCCAGGCAGCGAACGTGGCGAGCAGGCTCCGGGTGCGACGGGGCATCCCGTCACGGTAGTGGCGGGTGACCGGAGCCCGTCCAGACCCCCTACTTTCATCCGCACGCTCTTCATCGCACCCTCTTCATCGCACCCTCTTCATCAGCACCTTCATCCGCACCCTCCACCCTCACCGGCAGCGCAACCTGTCAGCCAACTTGCGGGGAAACGCTCAACTGGCTGACCGGTTCGCAACCGGGGTGCGCCACGGTCGCAACCAGAGTTCCTCTCCCTACCGACTGGTCGGTAGGCTGCTGCTCATGACGCTCCTGGACGCCTCCCCCACGTCTCCCGCTGACGACGGCCGCTCCGCCGACTCCGAGACCGGCTCCGACGACAAGCCCGGCTCGCTCATGCCGGTGATCCGCCAGATCCCACCCGAGGCCTACGACAACCCCACCTGGAAGGGTCTCTTCTACTTCGGCCGCGACCTGATCCTCTACGCCCTCGTGATCTGGGGCCTGATCGCCGTCGACCACCCGCTCGCGGTCGCTGCACTGTGGGTGCTCGCCGGGGTGGTCATCTCGGGCCTGTTCATCGTCGCCCACGACGCCGCTCACGGGGCGCTGTTCAAGAGCGCCCGGCTGAACTCGTGGATCGGTCACGCGGCGATGCTGCCGGCCTGGCACGTCTACGAGGGCTGGGTGCTCGGCCACAACCGCATCCACCACGGTTACACCGTGCGGGAGGGCTTCGACTTCGTGTGGCACCCCTACACCCCTGAGCAGTACGCAGCGATGTCACGCTTCGGACGTCTGCGTCACCGCTTCGAGTGGTCCTGGGTGGGCGCGGGTGCGTACTACCTGCGTGAGGTGTGGTGGCACAAGATGATCGTCGGGCAACCGCCGGCGCGCTGGCGCAAGGCGATCCGGCGTGATCGGTTCCTCGTGCTCGGCTTCGTGCTCGCGGCGTCGATCGCGCTGGCGTGGCTGGGCTGGGCGCAGCACGGCAGCGTGCTCGGCGCGGTGTGGGTGGTGGTGAAGGTCCTCGTCGTGCCGTTCCTCGTCTTCAGCTACATCATCGGCTCGTTCGTGCACGTGCACCACGTGCAACCCGACATCCGGTGGTGGCGCCGCCGGGAGTGGACGAAGTTCAAGGGCCAGATGGAGGGCACCACGATCCTGCGGGCACCGAGGGGCGCGAACTTCTTCTTCCACTGGATCATGGTGCACGTCCCGCACCACGTCGACATGCGCATCCCGATGTACAACCTCGAGCTCGCTGCGGAGGCGATCAAGGCCGCGTACCCCGACACGGTGCACGATGAGCCCCTGCGGTTCCGGGACTTCATGCGGAACACCCGACGCTGCAAGCTCTACGACTTCGATGCGGGCAGGTGGCTCACCTACGAGGAGGCGGCCGCCCGATCGGTCCCGGCAGCCGCCTGAGCGCGCCCGGGTCCATCCTCTGAGCCTCCAGCCCGATACCCCGGGACAGCTGCCCCTTCGCACGCACCGGTTCCGACCGGCCCCTTCGCCCCGGTCGGCGAACCGCCACGCGGACCGACGGGCGACCACCCGCCAGCCACCCAGCGTGGACCGCCTCCCGGGCGGTGGTGGTATCTTGACTGACCAGTCAAGTTTCTGTTCTGCCCGCCGCACCCACCGGAAGGACTCACCGATGGCCGACATCCCGACCCTCGACGAATTCCAAGCCGAGTGCACCGCCTTCCTGGACGCCAACGCGCAGCTCAAGGAGGAGCAGAAGGCGTTCGTCTGGGGCGAGGGCAGCGACGACGTCGCGCTCTTCGAAGAGGTCGACCGGGAGAAGGAGCTCGAAGCCCTGGCCCGAGCCAAGGAGTGGCGGGCCAAGCGCTACGACGCCGGGCTGGGTTGGATCAGCGGGCCGAAGGAGTACGGCGGCCGGGAGCTGCCCCGCTCCTACGAACAGGTGTACCAGTCGCTGGAGGCCCGCTACCGGGTGCCCGAGCAGGGCTTCTTCGGCATCGGCCTCGGGATGGTTGCGCCGACGATCCTCGCCCACGCTACCCCGGAGGTGAAGGCCGAGTACCTGCCGAAGCTCTACCGGGGCGACATCGTCGGGTGCCAGCTGTTCAGCGAGCCCGGTGCGGGCTCGGACCTCGCCAGCCTGCAGACCCGAGCCGTGCGCGACGGCGACGAGTGGGTGATCACCGGCCAGAAGGTGTGGACGTCAGGCGCGCACTACAGCGACATCGGCGAGATCATCTGCCGGACCGACCCGGAGCTCCCCAAGCACAAGGGGCTCACCGGCTTCATCGTGGACATGAAGGCCCCGGGCGTGGAGATCCGTCCCTTGCGTCAGATGACGGGTGGGGCGAACTTCAACGAGGTCTTCTTCACCGAGGTGCGGGTGCCCGACAGCCATCGCCTCGGTGAGGTGAACCAGGGGTGGACGGTCGCGCTGACCACGCTGATGAACGAGCGGGCGTCGATCGGTGCGGGCGGCGCAGGGGGCATGGGCATGGCCAGCCTCACTCGCCTGGCCGAGCTCGTACGCCACTTCGGGGTCGCCGATGACCCGCTGGTCCGCCAGCAGCTCATGGACGTCTACATCCACTTCCAGGTCGCCAAGTACACGAACCAGCGGGCCATGGCGAAGATCAAGGCTGGCCAGCTGCCGGGGCCGGAGATGTCGATCGCCAAGCTGTCACTCACCAACAACCTGTGGCGGACCGCCAACTTCGTCGCCGGGGTCCTCGGCCCGCGCATCCAGGCGGACACCGGTGAGTGGGGCACCTACGCCTGGTCGCAGCTGCTGCTCGGCGTCCCCGGGATGCGGGTCGCGGGCGGCACCGACGAGGTGATGAAGAACATCATCGGCGAGCGGGTGCTGGGTCTGCCCAAGGATCCGGGCATCGACTCCAAGACCCCCTTCAAGGACCTGCTCGTCGGCACCCAGAAGACCGACTGAGCCCCACCGGCTCCGGCCCCTCGCCTGTCGAGGCGCCGAGGCACCCGGGCACAGGCGCTCGCCGCCACTGTGCCTGCCGCCGTGCGTTGACGTCATCGGCGAGACGCGGCTCATGGTCGGGTAGCGCCACCAGAAGGTGCGGTCGTCGTCACCGGTGCCTTCGAACACGGGGAAGTCGGCGGGATCGGTGCGAACGCGGCACACGTCGTGACCGCCGATGGTGTGGAGCTCCCAGGTGACCAGCGATGCGGCGGCGTTGCTCTCCGCGTTTGGGTGTGGAGCGGAACTGCCCGGACCCGGCGACGAGGTTCGTACGGGCTCGAACCCGAGGCCGTCAAGCGCGCTTCAGCGCGTCAAGCCGGTGAACCCGGTGAACAGCGGCAGCTGCGGATCGTCGGCCGCGGGCCGCAGCCGCGGGACGCCGGTCCACGGCAACGAATCCATGAACGCCCAGCTCCGGCGGTGGATGGACGTCGGGCCCATGCCCGCGAGCGCCATCCGGTGGCGGGGACAAGGGTATCCCTTGTTCGACTCGAAGTCGTATCCCGGAAAGTGCTCGGCCTCCGCGCGCATGAGCCGGTCGCGCCAGACCTTGGCCACGATCGAGGCCGCCGCGATCGACACGCACGTGGCGTCACCCTTCACGATGCGCCTGGTGTTCACACCCCCGACGAAGTCCCATCTGCCGTCGAGCAGGACCTGATCCGGCGCGAGCCCGAGGTTGTCGAGGGCACGACGCGCCGCGAGCCGCTGGGCGTCCGACATGCCGAGCGTGTCGCACTCCTGCTGCGACGCAGCTCCGATCGCCCAGGCGACTGCCCAGCCCGTGATGCGTTCGAACAGCGCCTCACGCTCGCGCTCGGTGAGCAGCTTGGAGTCCCGGATCTTGTACACGCGACGGTCACGGGGAACCACGACCGCCCCGATCACCAGCGGGCCGGCCCACGCGCCACGCCCGACCTCGTCGAGACCGACAACCACCTCGTGGCCGGCCTCCCACAGCTCGCGCTCGATGGCGAGGCTCGGGGCGTGCTTCTTCAACGCCTTGCGCAGCGGCGGCGCGGAACTCGCAGCCATGGCTCGACCCTAACCCGGCCCGGCCGGGGTGACCGGCGTGAGCGGATCGACCTCGGCGGTCGGGCACGTGGCGGTGTGCCCGTCGGACCTGATCGCTACCGGTCGACCCAGGTCATCGTGAGCCGGCTCGTTCCCGACTGGAAGGGGATCGACGGGATGTTCGCGACCCCCTGGGCGTCGGGTAGGGCGACGTTGCCGAGGTTCCGCACGTCGTTCTCCGCCGCGATGACCCAGGTGGTGGTGGTCAACCAGACGTAGGGCACCTGATCGGCCCAGATCCGCTGCACGATCGCGTACTGCTCCTTGCGCACCGCGGGATCGTTCGACGCCCGTGCCTTGTCGAGCGCCTCGCTCAGCTCGCGGTTCTTGAAGCGGGCGATGTTGAGCGAGATCGGATCGGTGACGTTCGACTCGTGCCACCAGACGTAATCGCCGTCGGGATCGATGGAACTGAACTGGCGCCACAGGTTCGCCTGGTAGTTGCCGGTCACCGCGTCGGCGATGAACTTGCCCTGCTCGGTCGCCTGCACGGAAACCTTCATGCCGACGGCCTCGCAGAACCCGGCAATCAGGGTCGCCGCCTGCTGGTTCACCGGCACGGGGGTCGTGCCCAGCGTGAAGGTGAGCTTCTCGCCTGTCTCCGCCTCGTACTGCTGGACGAGCTGGCGTGCCCGCTCCGGGTCGTAGGTCGGGAAGCCCGAGTCGACGTAGTACGGTGAGCCCTTCCCGAAGGCGCTGTCCGCAGCGAGTTCAGGCGGGATCTCGAACGTGTTGCGGTAGCTCTCGTAGTCGACGGCGTACGCGACCGCCCGCCGTGCCGTGACGTTGTCGAACGGCGGCTTGCTCGTGTTGAACATGACGAACGTCTCTTCGTTCTCGCCACGGTCCTGCACGACCTGGATCTCACCGAGCTCAGCCTTGCGCTTGAGCTGAGCGATCGTCAGCGTGTCCGTGGTGTGCATCATGTTGACGTCGCGGCTCTCGAGCGCACTGACCCGGGTCTGCACATCGGGGATCGGGCGGAACTCCACCTCGTTCAGGTACGGGAGCTGACGCCCCTCGGCATCACGCATCCAGTAGTTCGGGTTGCGGGAGGCCACGAAGCTCTTGTCGGGGATCCACTGCCTGAACACGAACGGACCGGTGCCGATGGGCTGCCGCGACTTCGCTTCACCGGTCGCGTTGAGCTGCTCGGGGGCGGGCACCACACCCGCCTGAGCCACCAGGACTGCCGGGAAGGATGCCCACGGGTTCCGCATGGTGACGACCACCGACATCGGGTCGCTCGAGGGAACCGTGACGTCGGTGACGTTGCGCAGCGCCCCGCCCGCAAGGGTCGAGGCACGGATCGCGTTCAGGGCTCCGGCCACCGCGGCACCGTTCAGCGGTGAGCCGTTGTGGAAGGTGATGTTGGGGCGGACCTTGATGGTCCACTTCGTGAAGTTGTCGTTCGGGGTGAAGGACTCCGCCAGGTACGGCCGGAGGTTCCCGTCGGCGTCGTACGCGGCGAGCGGGTCGTAGATCGCGTACGCGATCAGCACCCCGGAGGCGGCCCAGCGATCGTTGGTCGGGTCGAAGCCACTGGTCTCGGCCTCGACGCCGTAGACGAGCTTGTTGCCGGTCTTCACCTCACCCGCAGGTGTCACCGTCACGTCCGGGGCCAGCGTTCCGCTGGTCTGACCGTCGGTCTGGTTGCCGCCGCTACCGCCGCTGCCACACGCTGCGGCGAGCATCGCGGTGACGAGCAGCACCGCGCCCGCGATCAACCGGGTGGTCCGGCGATCTGAGCCGAGGATCCTGGTCATTGCTCCACCCTCCTTGTGGCTCGCCCGTACTGTACGTGACAACCGGTCTCGCGGGCGGACATCCCCCGACCAGGGTCCCTGCGGAACACGCGCTCCACGGTGGACGGGCGGAGGGTGGAGCGAGACAATGTGCCGGCTGTGGAATCCCCCAACGACGTCCCCAGCCCGCCACTCGACGCCACGGCTGAGCTGTTGGCGCCCGGGGTGCGCGTCGAGGTGCGCAACCGCCTCGACGGGCGGTGGTCACGGGGTTTCGAGGTCATCGGGCACACCCCCGGCGGCTACCGGCTGCGACGGCTCTCCGACGGCATGGAGCTGCCACTGCCGTTCGCCCCCGAGGATGTCCGCCGTGAACGCAAGCGCGGCACCTGGTGGTACTGACGCCGACTCAGTGCGGCCGGGCTTCGCCGACCCCTTCACCCAGCGATGCGATGAACTCGTCGACTGGGATGGCGACGAGGGTGCGGGTCTTGAGCGTGCCCCTCGCCGCGAGCGTCGTGGCGATCCGGGCCATGACGACCTCGTTGGGGGCCTCGATGATCGTGACGAAGTCCCACTGGCCCAGCAGTGCGTACTGATCCTTGACCTTCGCCCCCATCGCCTCGACCTCGGCGTTGACCTCCTTGATGCGCTGCGGGTTGGTGCGCAGCGTCGCGGAGCCGTCGGGACCGAGGACGGAGAGCATCACGAATGTCGGCATGACCTCACACGCTACCCACTGGTCGGTGGTCGCTCCCCTTCGACCCGGTCGATGTTGGCACGCTCGTCCTCGTCAACCCCGGTGGTGAGGAACGCCTCGAGCAGCTCCCGCGCCACCTCCTCGGAGGTCAGGCGCAGGCCGATCGCCAACACGTTGGCGTCGTTCCACCGGCGGGCTCCCCGGGCGGTCTCCGCGTCGGTGCAGAGCGCGGCACGCACACCGGGGACCTTGTTCGCGGCGATGGAGACGCCGGTTCCGGTCCAGCAGCAGACCACTCCACGATCAGCGGCCCCCGTGGCGACCGCCTCGCCGACGCGACGGCCGACCTCGGGCCAGGGATCCCCCTCCGCGACCACCACCACCTCGTGACCGACCTCGCGCAACCGCCGCTTCACGGCGTCGGTCACCGAGGTGCGCTCATCGGTCCCGAAGGCGATCCGCATGCTCGCAGCGTAGGCTCCCCGCGATGGCACGAGACGTGGCCGTGGTGCCCCACACGCACTGGGACCGGGAGTGGTACGAGCCGTACCAGACCTTCAGGCTGAAGCTGGTCGATCTGGTCGACGAACTGCTGGTGCTGCTCGAGGCCGATCCGGGGTTCGCCCACTTCATGCTCGACGGGCAGATGGCCGCAGTCGACGACTACCTGGAGGTCCGACCCGAGAACGAGGACCGCATCCGCCACCTGGCGGCCAGCGGACGATTGGGCATGGGCCCCTGGTACATCCTCATGGACGAGTTCCTGGTCTCCGGCGAGACCATGGTCCGAGACCTGCAGCTCGGCCTCGAGCGGGCGGCGGCGTTCGGGGGCGCGATGGAGGTCGGCTACCTGCCAGACATGTTCGGCCACGTCGCGCAGATGCCGCAGCTGCTGCGGCAGTTCGGGCTCTCGCACGCGGTGGTGTGGCGCGGGGTCCCCTCGAGCATCGACCGGAGCGCCTTCTGGTGGTCGGCACCCGACGGCTCGACCGTCCGGGCCGAGTACCTGCTCGAAGGGTACGGGAACGGCGCTGCGCTCCCCGACGATGCGAAGGAGCTGGTCGACATGGTGGACCGCTTCGAGCGTGACCACCGGAGCTTCCTGCTCGACGGGCCGATCCTCTGGATGAACGGCACCGACCACCTCACCCCGAACCCCGCCCTCAGCCGCGTCGTCGCCGAGGCGAACCAGATCCAGGAGGACTACCGGCTCCACGTCTGCTCCCTGGGCGACTACCTCCGCCAGGCGCCCACCGAGGGGCTCCCCACCTGGCGGGGAGAGCTGCGCTCGGGGGCGCGCGCCAACCTGCTCATGGGTGTCGCCTCCAACCGGGTCGACGTGAAGCAGGCTGCCGCCATCGCCGAACGGGTGATCGAGCGGCTCGCCGAGCCCCTCAGCGCCCTGTACCTGCCCGCCGACCGCTGGCCGGCCCGGCTGCTCGAGCTGGCCTGGCTGGAGATGATCCGCAACGCTGCGCACGACTCGAGCTGCGCCTGCTCCATCGACGAGGTGAACGCCGCGGTGCGCCACCGCTACGCCGAGGCCCGCCAGATCGGCGACGGTCTCGCCGACCGTGCGATCGCAGCGCTCGCCCGTTCGATCCGCACGGCGGGGCCGCTGGTGGTCAACGCATCCGCACGCACCCGCGGGGGTGTGGTCGAGCTCACGCTGCCCGGGACCGACCCGATCGAGGGCACGCAGGTGCTGGCGGTGAGTGACGGGGTGGCTGGCACCGACGGCATCACCCGAGCCGATGCCGTCACCTTGGTGCAGGCCGCGATGGACGGCATGCACGAGCTGCGCGACGTGGACGTGGAGGTCGACGAGGCCGGTGTGCTCGACGTGCGCCTGGTCTGCACGATCGACGGCAGCGGGACGCGCTACGCCGGCCCGGCCAAGAGCCTCGTGCACGAGGCGGCCGCCGAGCGACCCGACGGTCCCGCACGGATCTCGCTCGTCACGCCCCCCTCGCAGAAGGTGCTCACCTGGGTGGGTGACGTCCCGGGCTTCGGCTGGAAGGTCGTCGAACCGGGCGCGGATCGGGTCGGCCCGGTCAGCGTCGACGGCGAGGGCTCGCCCGTGATCGCGAACGGCTTGGTGACGGTGGGCATCGACCCGGCGACCGGCACGTTCTCCGTCAACGGTGTGGCCGGCCTGGGTCGTCTCGTCGACGACGGTGACGCAGGTGACACGTACAACTACTCCCCTCCCGCCCGCGACGTCGTCGTCGACACCCCGATCTCGGTGTCGGTGCGGGTGATCGAACGCGGACCGCTGCGGGCACGGGTGGTCATCGAGCGCACCTACCGGTGGCCCGAGCGGGTGCTGGTCGGGGAACGCACCGGCGAGGTCGACACGCTGGTCAGCACGCTCGTGGAGGTGCGGGCCGGCAGCCCTCTGGTGCACGTGACCACCGAGCTCGACAACCGCTGCCGCGATCACCGGCTGCGGGTCTGGTTCCCGTTGCCGTCGCCGGCGACCGAGTCCCGTGCGGAGTGCGCCTTCGCGGTGGTGAGCCGTGGGCTGGAAGCCGAAGGTGGCCCGCACGAGGTGGGACTTCCCACCTTCCCGTCGCGCCGGTTCGTGTGCGCCGGCGGCCTAACGGTGCTGCACGAGGGGCTGCTCGAGTACGAGCTGGTCGACGTGCGCGACGGTGCCGCCCACGCGCTGGCACTCACCTTGTTGCGGTGCACCGGGCTGCTCTCCAACGTGCCGATGGCCTACCGACCGCTACCGGCCGGTCCGTTCATCCACACCGAAGGCTCGCAGATGATCGGCCGTCACAGCTTCCGGTTCGCGGTGGTGGCCGGAGACGATCCGGTCGCCGCTTACGCCGCGGTCGACGACGCGTTCCTGCCGCTGCAGGTGACCACCGCGACCGCCGAAGGCGACCGTGCCGAGGTGGGAAGCGCGCTCGCGCTCGACGGCGCGGAGGTCTCAGCGGTCCGTCGCGAGCGGGGTCATCTCGTGGTACGGGTCTTCAACCCGACGTCCGAACCCACGACCGTGCGCATCCCAGGTCGTCGGGGCTGGCTGGTCGACCTGCGTGGGCGACCCCTCGAACCGTTCGAGGGGTCCTTCGAGCTCGCACCCTGGCGGATCGCCACCGCGCAGCTCGCCGAGTAGCCGGGACCGCTACGAGCTCTACGAGCTGTCGGTGCGGTCGCGTCCGCCTTCGCTCCGGGCGCGAGAGCGGCGCCTTGCCTTTCGCTGCGCCTCAGCCTTGGCTTCCTTGGCGGCGCGTTCGGCCTTGCGCTCGACCTCGGCCGCGACCCGCTTGAGCTTGCGGCTGGCCTCCTCGTTGACCCTCCGCGACTTCTCCTCGGCCTCCGCGAGCGCCCGCTCGATCTTGAGTCGAGCCTCCCGTTCGGCGTGCTCGACGCGCTCGCGCACCTCCCGCTCGATCTCCTCGTGGCGCCGCTCTGCCTCCTCGTCGGCCTCGGCGGCCTTCGCCTGCGCCTCCTCCTCCAGGCGTCGCAACCGCTTCGCCACCTCGAGATCGGCGAGCAGCTCGACCTGCATCTGCGGATCGAGATCGGCCTCGAGGACCGCGTCGGTGAGCGCTTCGAACTGCCCGGTGGTCGCCTCCGCAGGGCCCGGTCCGCCCCGCGCGATCTCGCGCCGCAGCAGCTCGGGGAGGTCGGCCAGATCGGCGCTGCGGGCTCGCACCTCATCACGCAGCATCGCCCAGTGCTCACGCAGGAACTCTCGTGCCGCTCGACGCTCCCGGGCATCCCGATACGGCGCTTCAGGCGACTCAGCGCTGCGCCGCAGCACCCACAGGGGCACCCGGCCGATGTCCTTCAGATAGTGGGAGCGCAGCGGACGGAAGTGCAGCCCATCCTGATCCGCGAGCGCGTCGTACACCTCCTCCGAGACCACCACGGAACCGGGGTAGGCGATCGACACGATGCGGTTGGCGAGGTTCACCACCGGCCCGTACACGTCGCCGTCACGCTCGAGCACCGGACCGCAGGCCAGGCCGACGCGCACGTCGGAGAGCGCGGGGTCGTCACGGAACCGCTCAGCGAGCGCCAGCGCGAGCTCGGCACCCTCCCGAACGTCGTCGTGGAGGAACATCACCTCGTCGCCGATCATCTTCACCACCCGGCCGCCGTGACTCGCGACCACGTCATAGGCCACCGACTCGAAGCGACCCACGACCTCCGCGAGCTCGTGGTCCTCGAGCTGCTGGGTCTTCGCGGTGAAGCCCACCATGTCCGCGAAGCCGACCACGATGATGTCCGCCGACCCGTCACCGGCGGCGGCACGCATCATGCGTCGGCGGGCCGCGTTCGCGACGTGCCGGCGCCAGACCAGCTCCATCACTCGGGGCATGAGCGAGAGCAGCTCGATGGTGTTGCGGGCAGTGCCGGGAGGAAGGCTCGCGGACCCACCGTCGTGGGCCTCACGGGCTTCACGGCGGATCTCCAGCGAGTCCACCTGGGCGGTGGCGATGCGATCCATGGCGGAGCCGATCACCCGGGCCATCTGCAGGGTGAGGTCGGGGTCGAGCGTCCCCTCGGCGATGAACGACACCACCGCGCTCAGCATCTCGACATCGCTCTCGGTGAAGACCTTCTCGCCGGGTCGGGGGTCAGGGAACCCGAGGGCCCGCCAGTAGGCGCGGATCTCCTCGGGGGTGACGCCGGAGAGCGCCGCGACCTCGGCGAGGTCGAACCTGGGCGGCTCGAGCGACACGATGCGCTCCAGCGCGAGCAGCTCGAGAGTGCCGTCGGCGGCGGCTCGCTCGACTTCGGCGGGCGGCACACCGAGGTCGAGCAGGACGGCACGCAGATCGACCTGCTGGGCGTCGTGCTCGTCGCTCATCTCGGACCTCACTCCCGGGCTCGTTCAGCTGAACGATCTCGCTCAGCTGAACGATGATGGCCCAGCGGCGTCGCTCGCATCGGCTCGGGTCCCCGGGGGCTCCGCCGACGCGCTCGCAGGCTCGGGCGGGCCGGGCGGCTCCACCGGCGCGAGCAGGGTCTCGCCGCGCAGCTCGGTACTCGACCACGATGGGTCAAGCGCCGGCGCGACCAACGTGGGCGGGTCGATGCCTGGGTGCGGGTCGAGCTCCCACAGCAACGCGGGTCGGTCACCGTGCCAGCGCACCGCGAAGCCGAACCGACCGAACGCCGTGGGCGCGTCATGGACCTCCACACCCCGGCCCAGCCAGCGCCCGGGATAGATCGGGCACAGTCGCAGCTCGGTGCCGACCTCGTCCACGAGCAGTCGGCGCAGGAACGAGCACGCCTGCGCGGTCACCATCGTGTCGTGGCCGTCCCCTGCGGAACCACCACGGGTGCGCGGATGGACCACGCTCGGCCAGGTGACGGTGGCCGACGCGTGCTCCAGCAGCCAGGCCAGCCGGTCGAGCACCCGCCGGTCGCCGAGGCGGAGCTCGACCGTCGCCAGCTCGAGCGTGACCAGCGGGTCCAGGCCCCGGTCGTCAGCGTCCAGGAGCGCCCGACCCGCCTCCCGCTGCGCGCGCACGAGCGACGCCACGTCCGCGATCCGGGCCACACCTCCGGGCAGGACGCCGAGCGCGGCCGCGTGGAGATCGCCGGTGTCCGGCTCACCGCGTTCGAGCGTTGCGGCGAGCTCCGCCGCGAAGCGGCACAGATCCTCCGCGACCTCCGGCTGGTCGACCCCCGCCATCGCGTCAGCCGCGTCCCACAGACCGCGGATGCACCAGGCGAGGTCGGTGCGGGTCGGGGCCGGCAACGAGCCGTGCGGTCGCCGCGGGCGAAGCCGCCCGCCATCCCACCGCTTGCCGATCCAGTGGCCCGCCTTGGCGACCGGCCCGATCAGCTCGCCGGTCGCGAGCTGATCGCGGGTGAGGCGCCAGTGCTCGCCCACCGCGTGCAGTGCCGCCCCGTTGGCCGACCAACCCTCGTCACGGCTCCCGGCGAAGCCGTCGAGCGCCTGGCGGTCGGGAAGGGTGGCGACCAGCTGACCGGCCTCCTCGTGGAACCCGTAGCGGTCGAGCGCGGTAGCGACCGTGGCGATCTCCCGCCAGCTCGCGGCGCGCACCGGCCAGCTGGCTACGTCCTCGCCGGCGTGCAGGCCGAGCAGGTGGCGGCGCGCGGCCTCGAACACCTCGGTGAACCGATCGTCGGGCACCTGGACCCGCAGGGCTCTCGCCACCTGACGGTCCCAACCCCTGCGCACCTGCTCAACGCTGGCGGCGGGGACGGTGACCCTGACCCCGGTGGCGCTCGCAGGTCCGGCGCCATCTGTCCGACGACGACGGCGCGGCGGCGAAGCGAGGCGCGACAGCGGCAGCGCGACCCGAAGCGTAGCGGTGTGAGGCAGGGGGTACACGAGCGCCGCGCTTGCACGCCCTTCGCCGCAGTGCACCGGACCCGCCCACGACTCTGCCGCCGAGCCGGCCGTGACCGTGTGGACCACATCGCCGGTGGCGGCGCTCGCGCCGGCGAACCGGGCGGGCGGCCGGGCCAGGAGCAGCGCGACCTCCCCGTCGACGACGACCGTCGTGGACTCGAGGTCGATGGTGCTGATCCGGCCTGGCCCCGCCGGGGTGTAGGGACGGATCGCGACCGCCACCGCGAAGGGCACCGGGGTGTCGTTGACGATCTCGATCACGACCTGTGGCCCCTCCGGGGTCGCGACGGCGAACGCACGGTGCAGCGCGTCACCACCTGGGACCCGCATCGCGGTCTCCACCACCGGCGCGTGTCCGACCAGGCGCTGGCGGACGGCGACGTCGCGGCTCGGCAGATGCCAGCGGTCGTCGGCCCCGATCCACCAATCGACTGACCAGTCGCCCGACGGCCCGGCCACGAGACCCCGGGGGTCGACGACCGCGCACTCGGTGCTCGCGAGCGTGCCCAACCGAGTCCAGGTCCGGTGGGTGACGTTGTCCCGCGCCCCGCCGGGCACGAAGTCCGGGCTGTCGGGATCGGTCTGGCGCTCGGACCACCACGGTCCGAGCCACCGACCGGGACGCGGCGGTGTCAACGCTCCACCCGACCGGCGATCCTGCGACGAACCACGCCCGCGAGGACCCGAGGGTCAGTCGAGGCCATGCATCTCCCTCACCCTGCGACGGCGGAGCAGCCCGCGATACGCCTCGCTGGCGGGCCGTCCGCGATGGACCACGTGGAAGACCTGCTCCGCGATCGGCATCTCGACCCCGTAGTGCTCAGCGAGCTCCATCACCACGGCGGCGGTCTTGACCCCCTCGGCGACCATGTGCATCTCGGCGATGATCTCGTCGATGGGCCGACCTCGGCCGAGCTGCTCACCGACGTAGCGGTTCCGACTCTGGGGACTGATGCAGGTGGCGAGCAGGTCACCCATCCCGGCCAGACCGGCGAACGTCATCGGGTTCCCACCCATCGCCAGGCCGAGACGACTCATCTCCGCGAGGCCGCGGGTGATGACCGCGGCGCGGGTGTTGTCGCCGGTGCCGAGGCCGTCGGCCATCCCGGACGCGATGGCCATAACGTTCTTCAGGGCCCCGCCGAGCTCGCAGCCGATGACGTCGTCGTTGGTGTAGACGCGGAACAGCTCCGTCGAGAAGACGTCCTGCAACCGGGTGGCGATGGTGGTGTCGCTCATCGCCAGCACGGAGGCGGCGGCGTGACCGGCGAGGATCTCCTTGGCCAGGTTGGGTCCGGTGAGCACCCCGTAGGGGTGGCCTGGCAGCACCTCCCGGATGATCTCCGTCATGCGCTTGTTCGTGCCCTGCTCCAACCCCTTGGCGAGGCTGACGACCGGCACCCAGGCCCGGATGCAGGGCCGGACCGCCTCGAGGGTCTCCCGGAACCCGTGCGAGGGCACGCCCATCACCAGCAGGTCCGCGTCGCAGACCGCCTCGCTCAGATCGGCGGTGGCCCGCAGCCTCGGGTCGAGCGTGAAGCCGGGGAGGTACCGCTCGTTGCGGTGATCGGTGGTGATCTGCTCCGCCAGGCGCGGCTCGCGGGCCCACAGCACGGTCGGCACGTTCTGAACGAGGAGGTTGGCGACGGTGGTTCCCCACGATCCGGCACCGACGACGGCGGCCTTGATCCTCATGGCCTCACCCTAGACTCAGGCCCCTATGACCGACTCGGGCACCGGTTCCGGCATCGCCGTTCTCGTGCCCGTCAAGGCGTTCGAGGTGGCGAAGCGCCGCCTGTCGGCGGTGCTCGACGACGCCGCCCGACGGGAGCTGGCCCGGGAGCTGGCGACCACGGTGGTGCGCGCCGCGGGGAGCCTGCCGGTCGCGGTGGTGTGCGATGACGAGGCGGTCGCCTCGTGGGCGGCCACGGTCCACGCCGACGTGATCTGGCGGCCGGGGCTGGGCCTCAACGGTGCGGTCGCCGACGGGGTGCGACACCTCGCGGCACGCGGGGTCGAGCGGGTGATCGTGGCCCACGCTGATCTGCCGCACGCCCGTGATCTGAGCTGGGTGGCCGACTTCGACGGGGTGACGCTGGTGCCTGACCGGCGCGATGACGGCACCAACGTGGCGTGCATACCGACACGATCGGGCTTCCGGTTCGCCTACGGCCCCGGATCGTTCCGCCGGCACGAGGCCGAAGCCCACCGCCTGGGTCTTCCGGTGCGCATCGAGCGGGACCCCAGGCTCGGCTGGGACGTCGACGTTCCCGCGGACCTGGAGCCGCCGGTCTGGCTGGCGCCGACCCCGCAGCCAGGTGGCGGGCGGTGAACCGCGACCTCCCGGTTCCGGGCCGGGCGCTGGCCATCGGCGCACATCCCGACGACATCGAGTTCGGCTGTGGCGCGACGCTGGCCAAGTGGGCGGCAGCGGGCTGCGTCGTTCACCACCTCGTCCTGACCGACGGGTCGAAGGGCACGTGGGACGCGGAGACCGACCTCGCCAAGCTGGTCCGGGTGAGAGCGGATGAGCAGCGGGCCGCGGCACGCCGGCTCGGGGCGACCGGCGAGGTGGTGATGCTCGGCGAGATCGACGGCGAGCTCGAGTCCTCGCTCGCCTTGCGTGCCCGGGTGGCGTACTGGATCCGTCGACTCAAGCCCGATGTCGTGCTCGGTCACGATCCGTGGAAGCGCTACCGGCTCCACCCTGATCACCGGCACGCTGGCTGGCTCACCGTCGACGGGGTGGTAGCGGCGAGGGATCCGCACTTCCATCGGGACCACGGCCTCGCCCATCACCGACCGGGGGCGCTGCTGCTCTTCGAAGCCGACGAGCCGAACCACGCGGAGGACGTCACCGGGCACGGCGAGACGAAGGTGGCTGCGCTGCTCGAGCACCGCAGCCAGTGGCGTTCGACGATGCACATCGAGCCTGATGACGACGGCACCCAGCTCGAGGCGTTCCGCGCCAGGGTGCTGGGACGCCTGCGTGTCCACGGTGCCGAGGTCGGTGTCGACGAGGCCGAGCTGTTCCACGCCATCACCGATCTGTGACGCCACCGGTCGCGACGGCGGGGTGTCGTCACCCCTGGTGGGTAGGCCGTGCAGAGCGCCACCACTGGGTCGCCGACGGCGATGCCGTCACCGCCCGGGTGGGCAGGAGACCTCCGCGAGATGGGGTGGGACCTTGGCCTGATAGGCCCACCTGGCCCGGTAGCAGTGCCCGACGGTCAGCTCGAGCGACTGGGGGATCTCCGGTGAGAACTCCCAGCAGTCCCGCCGCCCGGAGCTGAGATCGACCGCACAGGCGCCGCGGTCGTCCACTGCGTCCACCCGGACGGTGCCGGTACGAGCCGGCCGGGCTGAGACGATCGCGGCGGCCGCGATGGCGACGACCACCACCGCGAGGAGGGGACGGGCTGCATACATCGATCGAATCGTGCCACGCTCGCGGACGTGATCCCCGACGGCACCTACGACGTCTTCGTGGTCGATGCCACACCGGAACCGGGTGAGCCGCAGGGGTGGCACCTCGAGCTCACCATCCTCGCCGGCGAGCACAAGAGCGAGGTGGTCGCGGTCAGGGCGTCCGGGCTGCCCGGCAGCGAGTTCGATCTCATCGGCATGCCCGGCACCCTCACGGTCGAGAACGGCGAGCCACGGTTCCAGATCGACACCTGAGAGCCTGACCGTTCCTCAGACCCTGACCGGCCCGTCGACGAGCGCGGATCGGCCGGTGAACGGCCAGCCGTTCCATGGGAAGATGACCGGGTCAACGGAGTGGTCCGGGGATCAAGGACAGATGCCCGCGTGGCCATGTGGGTCCGCGACGCGGGCCCGGTCCCACGTTGGGCGACGGCGGAGCGCTCGAACGGCCGGGCCGATCAGCCCGACGGGCGGCGAGACGAAGGAGAAGGCGATGCAGCGACTGAGCGGGCTCGACGCAGGGTTCCTCTACATGGAGACCCCGACGTCGTTCATGCACGTGGCGAGCCTCATGGTGCTCGACCCGTCGACGGCTCCGCACGGGTTCTCCTTCCAGAGCCTGCGACAGCTCTACGAAGAACGGCTCCACCTGGCCCCTCCGTTCCGCCGGCGGCTGGTCGAGGTGCCGCTCGGGTTGCACCACCCGATCTGGATCGAAGATCCCGACTTCGACCTCGACTGGCATCTACGCCACATCGCCGTCCCCGCCCCCGGTGGGATGCGTGAGCTCGCGGAGCTGGCGGGTCACCTCGCAGCCATCCCACTCGACCGCTCCCATCCGCTGTGGGAGGTGTGGCTCATCGAGGGGTTGGAGGGCGGCCACGTCGCCTTGCTCAACAAGGTCCATCACGCCGCCATCGACGGCGCCTCCGGTGAGGAGCTCATGGTGGCGATCCTCGACCTCACCCCTGAGGTCGAGCGGAAGCCTCCGCCCGAGAAGCCGTGGCAGCCGGAGCGGGTCCCGAGCGACACCGAGCTGGTGGTTCATGCCCTCGCGTCCATCGCCCAGCAGCCGGTGCGCGCGGTGAAGACCGCCCGGCGGACCTTGGAGGCTGCGCTGCGGATCCGTGACATCAACCGCCGTCAGCCCAACCAGAAGCCGCCGCCTTCACCGTTCAGCGCGCCACGAACCTCCTTCAACGCGACGCTCACGCCGCACCGGGCCTTCGCCACGGCCTCCCTGTCGCTCCCGGACGTGAAGATGATCAAGAACGCCCGGGGCACGACGGTGAACGACGTCGTGCTGACCATCTGCGCCGGCGCGCTCCGCCACTACCTGGATGCACGCGACGAGCATCCCGACGGACCGCTCGTCGCCATGGTCCCTGTCTCGGTGCGCACCGAGGACCAGAAGGGCACGCAGGGAAACCGGGTTTCGTCGATGCTGTGCACCCTCGCCACCGATCTCGACGATCCGCTCGAGCGACTTGATGCGATCCACCGATGCATGGCCGTCGCCAAGGAGCAGCAGAACGCGATCGGGGCTGACACCCTGCAGAACTGGGTGGAGTTCGCCGCGCCCGCGGTGGCGGCACAGGCGGCCCGCCTCTACTCGCGGATGAAGATCGCTGACCACCACCGACCGCTGTTCAACGTCACGATCTCCAACGTGCCGGGCCCGCCGTTCCCGCTCTACGTCGCTGGTGCACGCATGCTGGCGACCTACCCGATGGGTCCGATCTTCGACGGCGGTGGGATCAACATCACCGTCATGAGCTACCTGGACAGCCTCGACTTCGGGGTGCTGGTCTGCCCTGAGCTGATCCCCGATCCGTGGATCATCGCGAATGGCCTCCACGACGCGCTGGAAGAGCTCAAGAAGGCCGTCGACCACGACCGGGTGGCGGTGCACGCGGGAACGGGCTCACGCACGGGCAAGCGCTCGGGCCCGAGCAGGGGTGCGCGATCGAGCACGGCCGCGGGTGCCCGCAAGCGCTCAGGCACACGAGCGGGCACGCCAGCGCGCACGAGTCGGGCCACGAGCACGGCGACGTCCGGGCGCGAGGAGGCGGCAGACCGCGAGCAGGCGACCACGACCGACGAGGCGACGAAGCGCACCGCACGCTGATCGGCCCCCTCGCCCGCGTCGAGGGACCTACGACATCGCGGCCCGGAGTCGATCAGCGTAGGCCGCCATCTCGTCCTCACCCGCATACGCAAGCCGCGGCCAGAAGAAGCCGCGCAGGCCGTCTCTGCGATTGCGGGGCACCACGTGCACGTGGAGGTGCGGCACGCTCTGGCTGACCCGGTTGTTGGCGGCCACGAACGAGCCGGCGGCCCCGAGGCCGGACTCCATCGCGGCTGAGAGTCGCTGCGCGACCCGGAAGAAGGGCCCGACCTCGTCGGCGGGCAGCTCCGCGAGCACCTCCACGTGGCGGCGGGGCACCAGCAAGGTGTGTCCTTTGAACAGCGGCCGGCGATCGAGGAAGGCCACGGACACCTCGTCCTCATGCACACGGTGGGCGGGCGCAGCACCCACCACGATCGAGCAGAACAGGCAGCCGTCGGTCCCGGACACCCGGTCATCCTCCCCCAGAACGGCTCCCGGAGGGGGATCCACCCCTGGCGCGACCAGCGGGTGTTTCATGGGCGTCGGTGACCCGTCCCGCACCCGTGTCGAGCCTTCCGCCGGCCACGCGAGGGCCCCGGGTGCCCGTCCTGTCAGGAGTCCCGTGACCGATCCCGTCGTTCCCACGCGCTCGTCCGTCCCCTCCCCGAGGAAGACCTACGTGATCGACACCTCGGTGCTCCTGGCGGATCCACAGGCGATGTTCCGCTTCGAAGAGCACGAGATCGTCCTCCCGCTGGTGGTGCTGACCGAGCTGGAGGCCAAGCGCCATCATCCTGAACTGGGCTGGGCCGCCCGTCGGGCGCTCCGCCAGCTTGAGTCGCTGCGCAGGAAGCACCACACGCTGATGCTGCCGGTCCCCGTCACCGAAGTGGGCGGGACCCTGCGGGTCGAGATCAACCACCAGGACACCGCGGGCCTACCGGAGACCCTCACCCTCGACACCAACGACCATCGCATCCTCGCGGTGGCCCGCAACCTGTCGACCGAAGGCCACGATGTCACCTTGGTCACCAAGGACCTCCCGCTGCGCCTCAAGGCGAGCGTGGTGGGGATCGCCGCCGAGGAGTACCGCAACGAGCTTGCGGAGGACATCTCCTGGACCGGCTTCGTCACGGTCGATGTCCCGGGCGCGGTGATCGACGAGCTGTTCGAGCATCGGGTCATCGACCTCGACGAGGCCCGCCAGCTCCCCTGTCACACGGGTCTGGCGCTCGTCTCCGGGTCGCAGTCGGCGCTGGGGCGGGTGCACCCCGACAAGCGGGTGCGACTGGTCTCGCCGGACCGTGAGCTGTTCGGCGTGCGCGGCCGGTCGGCTGAGCAGCGCGTCGCGCTCGACCTGCTCGCTGACGATGAGGTCGGCATCGTGTCGATCGGCGGCAGCGCCGGGACCGGCAAGAGCGTGCTCGCGCTGGCAGCCGGCTTGGAGGCGGTGCTGGAGCAGCGGTCACACAAGCGGGTCACCGTGTTCCGGCCGATCTACGCGGTCGGCGGCCAGGAGCTCGGCTATCTGCCGGGTAGCGCGGACGAGAAGATGTCGCCGTGGGCTCTGGCGGTCACCGACGCGCTCGAGTCGATCGCCGCACCGGAGGTGATCGAGGAGGTCGCTGCTCGCAACCTGCTCGAGGTGCTGCCCCTGACCCACATCCGCGGCCGTTCGCTCACCGACTCGTTCGTGATCATCGACGAGGCCCAGAACCTGGAGCGTTCGGTCCTGCTGACCGCGCTCTCGCGTCTCGGCGTGGGCTCACGGGTGGTGCTCACCCACGATGTCGCCCAACGGGACAACCTGCGGGTCGGTCGCCATGACGGCGTGGCGTCGGTGATCGACGCGCTGAAGGGTCACCCGCTGTTCGCGCACATCACCCTGCAGCGCTCGGAGCGTTCGCCGATCGCGGCGCTGGTGACCGAGTTGCTCGACGGCCCCGGGTTCTGATCGAGGCCGGTGGAGCCGGGCCCGGGGCGGCTCCACCGGCCGGCGGCAAGTCGTCTCGGATGGTCGGAGCTCGACCCGGGTGGAGCTCGACCCGGGTGGATGGGAGCTCAGGCCGGGTAGCAGGCGCAGGCGCCGCCGCAGGGGCCACCTGCAGCAGCCGCTCCTTCGCCGCCCGCCGGAGCGGCCGTACCCACCGAGGCGAACACCGACAGCACCCGACGAGCGCCGTCGTGACCGGCGGGACAGGTCGCCGGGTGGTCGGACTCGCTCATGGGACGACGCTGCTCGAACGTGGTGGCGCAGGTGGCACAGCGGTACTCGTAGACGGGCACGGCGTTCACGCTACCGCCCTGTCGGACCCGGCGACCACGCCGCGTCCCGACCTGCACCGGCCGATCGCCGCCACGACGGCACCGCTGTAGCACGAGGTACTACAGCGGTGCCGTGAGCCGTGAGATCAGCCAACGGGAGCTGCGCAACGAGAGCGGCTGGATCATGCGTGAGCTCGACGAGGGCGAGAGTTCATCATCACCCGGCGAGGCGTCCCGGTCGGCGAGCTCACTCCACTGCGACGGCACCGCTTCATCGCAGCCGACGCCGCGGTGTCCGTGTTCCGGTCTGCGCCACCGGTCGACTACGAGCGGCTGCGTCATGACCTCGACCGCCCCCTGATCGTGGACACCCTCGCTACCTATCTAGTGGATGATCGCGCGGAGCGCGCGAATCCCTTGGAACCACTCATCTAGGCCTGCGATCTGCACGGTTCGGCCCCCGGGTGACTGCCCGGGGGCCGAACCGCGTCCGGGGGGGCGGGTGATGTCCGGGGGTCGGTCCGCGTCCGGGGGGCCTGGGCC
>JBBFLY010000045.1:0-25080 GCA_037478855.1 Acidimicrobiales bacterium
CGTCGGTGGGCTCACCGCCGCACCCGTGGTGGCGGTGCCCACCAGCGTCGGGTACGGGTCGAGCCTGGCCGGTGTCACCGCGTTGCTCAGCATGCTCTCGTCGTGCGCGTCAGGCATCACGGTCGTCGGCATCGACAACGGGTTCGGCGCGGCGTGCGCGGT
Source organism: Acidimicrobiales bacterium (assembly GCA_037478855.1). Classification (GTDB taxonomy): domain Bacteria; phylum Actinomycetota; class Acidimicrobiia; order Acidimicrobiales; family Acidimicrobilacustridaceae; genus Rhabdothermincola. Next base: position 163 of record JBBFLY010000045.1, read on the forward strand.
CGTTCGCCTCTTCCCCGCCCCGGTGGCCGCCCGTGCCTGACCTCGCGTGGTTCCACTGCTTCTCGGGCATCGCCGGCGACATGGCCATGGGTGCGCTCGTCGACGCAGGCGCGGACCTCGCTGAGGTTCGGGCGCTCTGCGAGCGGCTCCCGGTCGGCGGATGGGCGCTCGAAGCCGAGCCGGTGACCCGCTGTGGCATCGCCGGGACCAAGATCCACGTCCACGTGCGGGAGACGACGGTGGTCCGCACCGCCGCGCACGTGACCGCGCTCATCGAGGAGGCGCGCCTACCTGAGAGGGTCCGGCGCCGGGCCCTCGCGACCTTCCACGCCCTCGCCCGGGCGGAGGGCCGGTTGCACCGCCGACCCCCGGAGCAGGTCCACTTCCACGAGGTCGGAGCGATCGACGCGATTGTCGATGTGGTGGGTACCTGCGCGGCGCTGGAGCTGCTCGACGTCGACGAGGTGGCGTCGAGCGCGGTCGCGCACGGCATCGGCATGGTGCGCACCGCGCACGGGCTGATGCCGAACCCCGCGCCCGCCGTGCTGGCGCTGCTCGAGGGGGCGCCGACCTACGGCCTGCACGTGTCGACCGAGCTCACCACCCCGACCGGTGCGGCGTTGCTGGCCGCGCTGGTCACCGACTGGGGGCCGTTGCCGTCCATGACCATCGCGGCCACCGGGTTCGGGGCGGGAACGGCTGAGCTCGACGACCGTCCCAACCTGGTGCAGGTCGTGCTCGGGGACCGGCACGAAGCCCTCGATCGGGGTCAGCCGGTCGTGCTGCTCGAGGTGAACGTCGACGACGCCACCGGTGAGCAGCTCGCTCATGCGGTCGCGGCGTTGCTCGATGCCGGTGCCCACGACGCCTGGGTGACACCCATCCTCATGAAGAAGGGCCGGCCCGCTCACCAGGTCAGCGCGCTGGCTGATCCGGCGCTCGCCGAGCAGGTCGCTCAGGTGCTCGCCCGCGAGACCGGTTCGCTCGGCGTCCGCGGCCAGACGATCGAGCGCTGGCCGCTCGCTCGGGTCGAGTCACGGGTCGACGTCGACGGCTATCCGGTGCGGGTGAAGGTGGGGGCGGGCCGGGTGAAGGTCGAACATGATGACGCCGTCAGAGTCGCCCGCCGGACGGGGCGGTCGCTGCGGGAGGTCACCTCGATCGCCGAGGAGCGTTGGCGGCACCATCACGACCACAACCACAACCACGATCACGATCACCATCACGGAGCTGGTCCCGCCGCCGAGCCGGAGCCGGGTCCCTCCGACGACGCGAGCTGACCGCTGGTCGCTGGCCGCACCTGGGGCCGTGCGGCGGATCCCGCTGGCGCCCGCGGGATCCCACTGGCGCCCGCCGGATCAAACACCGGCGGGCCTCAGGTGCCGGCTGAGGGGCGCGAGGCGAGGGCTCGCCACAGCGCGAGGTAGCTCGGGTACTCGAGCCCGTCGGTCACCCAGCCCTCCTCGACCAGCACCCGGTGCAGCGCGGGGAGTCGCTGGAACGGCACGCCCATGTCGACGTGGTGCGCGAGATGCCAGCCGGTGTTGAAGGGCACGATCCAAAAGCGTGCCCACCACGACTGGCGCACCACGTGGGTGGTCATGCGCCGGTCCTTCGAGCGGGTCATCCCACCGTGCTCAGCGATGGAGCGCAGCCGGTTGAGGACCCGCCACACCGTCATCCACGGGGCTAGCCAGAGCAGCGGGTACAGCCACCAGCGGCCGAAGGCGAGCCAGAGAACCGCGAAGAGCACGACCTGTGCGGCGATGATGCGGACCGCGATCGGGCGGGCCTGCTCGCTCCTGAGCGCGAGGAAGAGGCCCCTGAGGTTCTTCCAGCCTGAGATGCCGATGGCGTCGCGGGTGAGCTTGCGGCGCATCGACGCCCGGGTGATCGGGTACCCGAGATAGAGGTTGAGGTCGGGCTCGTTCGGGCCCATCTCGTCCTTGTGGTGCGCGAAGTGGGCCCGTCGGTAGGCGTGGAAGGGGATGAACGCCGGATAGGCCAGCAGCCACTGACCGACCAGGTCGTTCACCTTCCTCCGGCTGAACAGAAGCCGATGCGCGGCCTCGTGGCTGAGGATGGAGAACAGCGCGAACGCCCGTCCCATGAGCAGGAAGGTCGCTGCCCAGACGGCCAGCGAGGCCCACAGCGGTATCCGGACGGTGAGCCAGCAGGCGAGTGCGAGCAGACCGACCGACTGCAGCCACACCGACGCCACGTTGCACGCGTTGCGGAGGTTCGGGATGCGTCGCAGCTCCTCCCGGAGCCGCGGAACGGGCATGCCCGTGCGTGTCAGGCGTTCGGTGGGCAGCACGTCGGGCAACAGCTCGGGGACGGGGACCATGTCCTCGGGGCGGTGCTTCGGGAGGTCGAGCGTGGCGAGGCTCATGACCGGATATTACAGAAAATCTTCACGTGAAGAAAAGTCGTAAGAGTGCCGTGGCCGTCCGGGCGGGTACGCTCCCGGGCTCGTGGAGCAGCTCGGCGCCAACCGGCCCCTCACCGCCCGCTCGGTGATCGCCAGCACGCTGCTCGGCACCCACCCGCCACAGCTCCCGAGCCGGCTGCTGGTGCGCGCCGGCGAGCTGTTCGGGATCAGCGAAGGCACCGTCCGCACCGCGATCTCCCGCATGGTCGCAGCGGGAGAGCTGGAGGCGGTCGACGGTTCCTACCGGCTCGCAGGGCAGCTGCTCGAACGGCAGGCCCGCCAGGACGCCAGCCGCCGTGGCGAGCGCCGGCGCTGGCAGGGTGGCTGGGAGCTGGCGGTGGTCCCCGGCGGGGAGCGCCGAGACGCCGGGGCTCGCGGACGACTGCGGGTGGCCATGCGACGCCTGCACCTGGCGGAGCTGCGGGAGGGGGTCTGGGTTCGACCGGACAACCTCGATCCTCGGCGCTCACCGGAGTCCGCCGCGATCGTCGAAGCCCAGTGCACCAGGTTCTCCGCCCGCCCCGAGGGTGATCCGGCGGCGCTCGCAGCCCACCTCTGGGATCTTGACGGCTGGGCGCACACGGCACGCCGGCTCGAGCGCGACCTGCACCGGCACCTCCCCCGCCTCGAACGCGCCGACGCCAGCCGGCTCCGTGACGCGTTCGTGGTCTCGGCCACCGTGCTGCGCCACCTGCTCGCCGACCCGCTCCTGCCGGACGAGCTGCTGCCCGCGAGCTGGCCGGGAGAGCAACTGCGCGCCACCTACGACCGCTTCGACGAAGCCTTCAAGACCACCTGGCGGGCGCACTTCCGGTCCAGCCGCTGAGCGATCCCGCCCCATCCGGGAGCGCGCTCGCCCTCGTTGGACGGGCCACGGCGCGTGCCCGCGTCAGGGGGACGGCTGCCGAGGGTGTGGATCGCGGCCGCTCAGCGGCAGGTGTCGAGGAAGCGGAGCTGGTCGTGGAGCATCGCGACCTTCGGGAGCTCGCACCCGGCGGCGCGTGCCGCAGACAGGGGTGCGGCGTAGATGGCGTCGAGCTCCATGGGTCGGCCGGCGTCGAAGTCGAGCTTCATGCTCGGCGCATACGGGGTCATCCGCTCGGTGTCGGCGAGCATCTGGTCGACGAAGCTCCGGTCGATGTGCCGACCGCAGGCCCCCGCACCATCGAGCACCTCGTGCATGAGCTCCTCGACCAGCCGCCGGGTCCGGGGATGTGCCATCAACTCGTCGGTCCCGGCGTCGAGCACGACGGAGAGCCCGTTGTAGGGCACGTTCCACACCAGCTTCCGCCACCGACCCTCGACCAGGTCCTCGATGGCCACCGCGGGCACACCGGCGTCAGTGAGATCGGAGACCAGCTCGCGAACCGCGTCGGTGACGCCTGCCGGGGTGCCGTCGTCCCGGTGCTCGCCGACCGTGACCCGCCCGTAGTCGAGATGCCGGATGTGGCCCGGTCCGACCTTGTTGGAGCACAGGAAGCACATCCCGCCGAGGACGGTGGTACCGGGGAGGGCCTCGGCGAGGACCTGCTCCACGCCGAGTCCGTTCTGCAGGGCGACGACGACGGCGCCGTCGTTGCGGGCCACCAGCTCGCGCACCGTCTCCAGCGCGCCCGCCGTGTCGGTCGTCTTCACCGCGACCAGCACCACGTCGACGGGTCGCAGGCTCGATGCGGAACCGTGCACCGCGACCTGCTCGAAGCGCAGGTCACCCTCCGGGGACTCGACGAGCAACCCGTGCCGGCGGATGTGCTCGACGTCGCGGCGCGCGACGAACTGCACCTCGTGGCCTGCAGCGAGCAGGCGGGCTCCGTAGAAGCCGCCGACCGCTCCGAGGCCGATGACAGCGTAGGAGCGTGGTGTCATGGGCTCACCCTACGATGCAGCGCATGACCTCTGACCGCCTGTACTTCCGTCAGCTGCTCGCTGGCCGTGACATCGCCCGCACCGATCCGCTGGCGCGCCAGATGGTCAACTTCGTGTACCTGATCGGTGACCGCGAGACGAGGGAGGCGGTGGTGGTGGATCCCGCCTACGACATCCGGGGCATCCTCGACATCCTGGCTGCGGACGGCATGCGGCTCACCGGTGCGCTCGCCACCCACTACCACCCCGACCACGTCGGTGGCGACCTGATGGGCTACCGGATCTCGGGGGTGCGGGAGCTGCTGATGCTCGAGCCGGTGCCGATCCACGTGCAGGCCGACGAGGTGCCCTGGGTGCAGCGGGTCACGGAGGCGTCGGCGTCGGATCTCGTCGAGCACGTGAGCGGCGACACGGTCATGGTCGGAGACATCCCCATCCAGCTCATCCACACACCCGGTCACACGCCGGGGAGCCAGTGCTTCTTCGTGGACAACCGGCTGGTCTCCGGAGACACCCTCTTCCTCGAGGGCTGCGGGCGCACTGACCTGCCCGGAGGCGACCCCCGGGCGCTCTACGAGAGCCTCACCCAGCGCCTCGCCAAGGTGCCGGACGACGCCCTCCTCTTCCCCGGCCACCTGTACTCCTCCGAGCCGTTCGCGTCCATGGGCGACACCCGTCGGCTCAACTTCGTGTTCCGCCCCCGCAACGAGCAGGAGTGGCTCCGCATGTTCGGGGGCGCCTGATCAGGGACGACCGCCGGTCGGCGCCCGGGGTCGCGGCACAGGCGCGGCGGTTGCCGGTGGGTGACGCGACGAGCTGGGCAGGACGTTCGGCCCTCGGCGAGGGGGTCCTGTCGGCCTATGCACCTCCGGTGTGCCCGGGACGATGGATGATCTGACGGGAACGTAACCCCACCGAGCTCGGGGGCGGGCAGGGCGGCCGATCCGCACCCCTCAGCATGGTCGGAGGCGACCATGGCGCCGGATCAGCAGGACAACAGCAGACCACATCCTTCCGCGGACGAGCTGCGCCGCGCGCTGCGCCGGTACGCCACTGAGTTCCTCCTGCTGCTCACGACCGACGGCCGCCTGATCGCCTCCTCGGAGATCGAGACGCTCGGCTACCCGAACGACTACGGCGGCCGTCACATCGGCGAGTTCGTCCATCCCGACGACCTGCCAGGCCTCTACGACGCCATCGAGGAGGCACGGAAGCGGGGCGCCTTCGGTCGGAGCTGGCGGGCACGGGTGCGTCGGGCCGATGGCTCCTGGGGCGTCTTCGAAGGCACGCTCATCGACGTGGAGGACGACCCGCTCCTCGACGGGTCTGTGCTGCGGGTCCGGGAGGTCACCGACGAGCTGGGCGAGGCCGGGCGGGACGAGATCGGCGTCCGCTTCCACTCGCTGGCCGAGGCGCTGCCGCTCGGGATCCTCTGCGCTGACGCCAGGGGATGGGTGGTCTTCTGCAACGCGATGGCCGAGCAGATCCTGGGGCTGCCGGCCGACGAGCTCAAGGGTCGGGGTTGGGAGCGGACCATCCATCGCGAGGACCGGCTCGAGGTGGTCGCCGCCGCCGGCAACGCCGTGACCCTGGGCATCGACCAGCAGGTGACGTTCCGCCTCGACCGCGAGGACGTGCCGAGGTGGGCGCACGCGCGGTTCGTAGCGCTCGGCGCGGACCGCGATGCGGGCTGGATCGCCACGATCGAGGACATCACCGAGCGGCGCCGGGCTGAGTCGGAGCTCGCCCACCAGGCGACCCACGACGCGCTCACCGGCTTGCCGAACCGGGTGCTCCTCTACGACCGGATCCGGCAGGCCTGCGGGCGTCTGCGTCGCGGCTCCGACGCCGTCAGCGTGGTCTTCATCGACCTCAACGGCTTCAAGGCGGTCAACGACACCCACGGTCACCGCACGGGTGACGCGGTGCTCGTCGAGGTGGGGAACCGGCTGCGCCAGGTGGTGCGGACGGTCGACACCGTCGCCCGGTTCGCTGGGGACGAGTTCGTGGTGGTCTGCGAGTCGATCACGGACGACGCACTGGCCTCGCTGCTCCAGCGGATCCGCGAGGCCATCGCGGTGCCGATGCTGTTCGACGGCGCGAACGTGGCGGTCGATGCGAGCATCGGGGTGGCGACGACGCACGATCCCCGAGCCGACGTGGAGGAGCTGATCATGCTCGCTGACCAGCAGATGTACCGGGAGAAGCGGGCGCGCTGACACCCCGGGTTGGTGACCCGCCGGCCGCCGACGCGCTCGGCGGGGACCGGTGCCCGTCACCCTCCTATGCTCGCCGACATGGCCGACCTGCTCGCCTTGTCCGCCCGGGCGATCGACGACGGCGTTGTCGATGGCGCCGGACCTGCTGCCCGGGTGACCCTGGAGCTGTCCGAGATCGCATCCGGCCTGGCGATGGTCGAGTCGTTCTCGAACGTGGTGGCCATCGACAGCGGTGACGGCTTGGTGCTGTTCGACACGTCGATGCCCCAGTTCGCAGGTGCCGTGCTCGGCGCTCTGCGCGGCTGGTCCACCGCTCCGGTTCGCACGATCGTCTACACCCACGGTCATGTCGATCACGTCGGTGGGGCCCGAGCTATCGTCGACGAAGCGGTCGAGCGCGGCGACCCCCGCCCGGAGGTCGTCGCCCATGAAGCCGTCCCGCAGCGGTTCCGACGCTACGACCTGACCAACGGCTACAACGCGCACATCAACAGCCGCCAGTTCGCACGCGCCGGTGTGTTCGACGAGCATCCCGCCCGCCCCCGCTTCCCCCGTACCTGGGTGGAGCCCTCGCTCAGCTACCGCGACTCGGTGGCGCTGCGCGTCGGCGAGCTGCACCTCGAGCTGCGCCATGACCGTGGTGAGACCGACGACCACAGCTGGGCCTGGATCCCGAGCTACCGGGCCGTGTGCGTCGGCGACTTCGTGATCTGGGCGTTCCCGAACGCGGGCAACCCACAGAAGGTTCAGCGCTACCCGCTCGAATGGGCGCGAGCGCTGCGTCGGATGCAGGCTTTGGAGCCCGAGCTGCTCCTCCCCGCCCACGGTCTCCCCATCGGTGGGCAGGCCCGGGTGCACCGGGTGCTCGACGAGACGGCCAGCGCGCTCGAATCGCTCGTCAGCCAGACGCTCGAGCTCATGAACGAGGGGGCGACGCTCGACACGATCATCCACACGGTCACCCTCCCCGACGACCTGCTGTCTCGGCCCTACCTGCGGCCGGTCTACGACGAACCGCAGTTCGTCGTCCGGAACATCTGGCGGCTCTACGGCGGGTGGTGGGACGGTGATCCCTCACGCCTGAAGCCGGCGCCGGATGCTGACGTGGCCCGGGAGCTGGTCGGCCTCGCGGGTGGGGTCGCAGCGATGGTGGGTCGGGCACTGGAGCTTGCTGAGGGCGGCGACGCCCGACTCGCCTCGCACCTCGTCGAGCTGGCAGTGCGTGCCGCACCCGACGATGGTGAGGCGCACGCCGCGAGAGCGGAGATCTACCGTCGCCGACGATCGGAGGAGCTGTCGCTCATGGCGAAGAGCATCTTCGACGCGGCGACCCGGGAATCCGAGGGGAAGGTACAGGGGAGATGACCCGCACGACGCGACCGAGCCGACCGAGCCGACCGAGCCGGACGAGCCGACCGAGCCGGACGAGGATCGCCCCGGCGCCGAGAGCGTGGCTGACGCTGATGCTGATGCTGCTGCTGGGGGGCGCGGTGGCCGCGTGCAGCACCGACGATGTCGATCGCTCTGCGACCACGACCTCGGCGGTCGTCGAGCCGGTGCCCGTGGACTACTCGGGTCGCGGGCCCTACCCCGTGGGCATGGCCAAGCTGTCGCTCCCGGATCGTGACGTGGTGGTCTTCTACCCCGCCGACGGGGATCGGCTCGAGGGGACGACACCGGTCACCGGGTACACCACGAGCGACGTGCTGCCCGAGCAGCTTCGGAGCTTCGTGCCGCCCGAGTTCTCGCCGGTGATCGAGCTCGACGCCCACCGGGATGCACCCGCGAACCCGGACGGGCCCTTCCCGCTGGTGCTCTACAGCCACGGGTTCGGTGGGTTCAACCTCGTTGCCGCGCAACAGGCCGAGCACCTGGCGTCGTGGGGGTTCGTGGTCGCCGCGCCGGAGCACCGAGAGCGCGACCTGCTCGCGGTCGCGCTCGGCCAGGTCAACGTCCAGGGTGATCCCGACGTGCGCGATCTGCGGGACACCCGCTCGTTGCTCGAAGCGGAGAGCACCCGCTCGGGTGGTCTGCTGCTCGGTGCGATCGACGTCACCCATCAGGCGGTGATCGGTCACTCGGCCGGTGGTCGAGCGGCGGGACTGTTCGCTGCGGACGAGGCGGTCGACACCTGGATCGGTCAGGCACCGGTGGCGCCCCTGCCACGAGTCGAGGGCCAGGAGGGACCGGGTGGGCCGCCACTCGTCGGTCGGCTCGCGACCGCCACCCCGCCGACCAAGCCGTCGCTCATCATCGCTGGGCAGAACGACGGCGCCGTCGCCCTCGCCGACGTGGAGACGCTGTTCGACTGGCTCACCCCTCCCAAGACGTTGGCGGTGCTCGCCGGTGCCGGCCACAACGCCTTCACCGACCTGTGCGCGCCGATCCGGGCTCAGGGTGGGCTGACCCGGTTCGGGGACGCGATCGCGGTGCCGGCGCAGCTGCTCCGACTCGCCGAGGACGGCTGCACCGAGAGCGACCCGGACCCGCAGATCGGCTACGCGGTGATCAACCACCTGATCACCGCCCACCTGCGTTGGGTCTTCGAGCTCGACCCGACCCCGGTCTCGCTGTCCCCGGCGTACGTCGAGTCGCTGTTCCCGGGAGCGCTGAGCGCCTACGAGGTGGTCGCCGGGCCGTGAGGGGTTCGGGCGACCGGCATCGCGACCGGCCTCGTCGGGCACGGGGGTGCGCTCAGCCCGTGGTGGTCCCCCCGTCGATGGGCAGGATCGCTCCGTTCACGTAGTACGCCTCATCGCTGCCGACGTACGCGATCAGCGCGGCCACGGACTCGGGCTCCTGCATGTCACGAGTGAGGAACGACCGTGAGATCAGCGACATGCTCGCACCCTCGGGTGGGGTGAACGCGCCCAGGATGTTGGTGTTCACTCCCCCGGGGCAGACCGCGTTGACCCGCAGGCCGGTGCGTCCGTACTCGATGGCCATCGCTTTGGTGATGCCGACCAGAGCGTGCTTGGACGCGCAGTACGCGGTGCAGTAGGCCTGCCCGATCACCCCGGCTGTCGAGGCCAGGTTCACGATGTTGCCGGTGCGTTCGAGCAGGTGGGGCAGTGCGGCCTGGCTGAGGTAGAAGGGACCCGCCGCGTTCACCGCGAAGAACGCGTGCAACCGCTCGGGTGTCTCCTCCAGGGTGTGTGCCGACCCGCCGATGCCGGCGATGTTGCAGAGCACGTCGAGCCCGCCGAGCGCGTCGACCGCTTCGGTCACGAGCGCACGGCACGCCTCGACGTCGGTGACGTCGACCGCGCTGGCGTGCGCCTCACCGCCGTGGTCGGTGATCACCTGTGCAGTGGCCGCCGCGCCGTCGCCGTTGAGGTCGGCGCACCAGACGGATGCCCCCTCGGCGGCGAGGCGCAGCGCGGTTGCCCGCCCGATGCCGGAGGCGGCACCGGTGACCAGGACGGCTTTGCCCCGGAAGCGTCGGGGCAGGTCGGGATCGGCGAACGGATCGGCGGGTGGGCGCGGCACGGTGGCTCCTCGATGGTGGACGACAGCGAACGGGAACGGGTTGCAATTCTGGCCCGGCCGTCGAGGCACTGCACCTCGGAGCTGACGGGGTTGTCAGGTGCTCGTAGGCTTCGTCCATGACCGCTCTCGCTGACGATCCGCATGCAGAGGTCCGGGCTGAGCTGCTCGACGTGGTCCGTCGGTTCACCGCCCAGGAGATCATCCCGGCCGCCGCCGCCCACGACCGCGACGACAGCTATCCCGAGGCGCTCGTCGAGCAGATGAAGGAGCTGGGCCTGTTCGGGATCACCGTCCCCGAGGAGTACGGCGGTCTCGGACTCGACATCCTCACCTACGCACAGATCGTCGAGGAGCTCGCGTACGGATGGATGAGCGTGAGCGGGTTCCTGAACACCCACTTCATGGGCTGCTACCTCATCAAGACGTTCGGCACCGAGGAGCAGAAGCAGCGCTTCCTCCCGAAGATGGCAACCGGTGAGATCCGAGCGGCGTACTCGCTGTCGGAGCCCGACGCGGGCTCCGACGTGGCGGCGATCCGCACCCGAGCCGTGCGGGACGGCGACGAGTACGTGGTGAACGGCACCAAGATGTGGCTCACCAACGGGCGCGAGGCGCGCCTTGTGGTGACGCTGGTGAAGACCGCGGAGACCGATCCCTCGCACCGGGGCATGAGCGTGCTGCTGGTTGAGAAGGAGCCGGGAGCGCGTTTCGGAGGCATCACCGTCAGCCCGAACATCCACAAGCTCGGCTACCGCGGGGTCGAGACCGTCGAGCTCACCTTCGCGGACCATCGGGTTCCGGTGGCCAACCTCCTGGGTGGGGAGGAGGGCGTGGGCTTCCGCCAGATGATGGCGGCGGTCGAGCTGGGGCGGATCAACATCTCTGCGCGCGCGGTCGGTGTGGCGCGCCGGGCGTTCGAGGAGTCCATCCGCTACGCGCAGCAGCGCCACACCTTCGGACGGCCGATCGCCCAGCATCAGGCGATCCAGTTCAAGCTGGCGGAGATGGGCACCAAGCTTCAGGCGGCCCGACTCATGTGCTACGACGCGGCGCGCCGCAAGCAGGCCGGCGAGCGGGCGGATCTCCAAGCGGGCATGGCCAAGTACTTCTGTTCGGAGGTGTGCTGGGAGATCTGTCAGGAGGCGCTGCGGATCCACGGCGGGAACGGATACGCGGCGGAGTACCCGATCGAACGTCTCTACCGGGACGCGCCACTCATGATCGTCGGTGAGGGCACCAACGAGATCCAGAAGATGGTGATCGGCCGCAGGCTGCTCGAGGAGTACGCCGTCGAGGCCGGCTGAGCGCCGGCCGCGCGCTCAGCCCGTGAAGCGGGGCTGGGTGATCGCGGCAGCCTGGATGCTCGAGGTGGTCGTCGAGGTCGGCGCGGCGGTGGTCGACGGCGTGGTCGGGGGTGCCTCGCACGAGCCGTCGAGCTCGACGCTCCCCGAACCGTCGTACGTCCAGGTGCCCTTGGTGTCGAGCTCGATCGTGACGTCGAGGGTGACGGTGCCGACCGTGTCGCCCGAGACCGTCGAGGTCCCGGTGAGGGTGTCGGTGGAGAAGGAGAACGGGTTCGGGCTGAACGAGACGTTGCCGGACGCGGCGCCGGACAGCACCGCCGACGTCACCTCACCCGGCGCTCCCCAGGCGAGGTCGATCGTCCAGGTGATCGTGTACTGCCCAGGGGCCGAGCACTCGGCTTCGCCGCTGACGGTGAACGGTGGTGGCCCACCCGCACTGGCTGGTGGTGCGGCGGCGAGGGCTGACGACGCGATGGCGAGGGCGACGACGGCTGCCTTGACCTTCATGAGGGCTTCTCCTCTCGCTCCATGCTCCGGGCGGGCAGCCTAGCGGGCCTGGTCTCGCGGGACCCGGACCGTGCCTCGGGTGCCTCCGTCCATCAGGCCGGTCCGGTATGACCGGTATGACAAGTGCCACTTACATGCAGGCTTGACTGTTTGTTTCTCGGGGCGTACAAGGGAAGGCGTGCCCACTCAGGCCGAGCGATCCGCCAGCACCCGAGCCAAGCTGCTCGACGCGACCGCCGAGTGCCTGGCCGACCTGGGGTATGCCCGCACCTCGACCACCGAGGTGGCCCGACGAGCCGGTGTCTCACGGGGCGCGCAGCTGCATCACTTCCCCACGAAGGCCGAACTCGTCGCAGCTGCGGTCGACCACCTCCTCGAGCGCCGGGTGGAGGAGTTCCGCACTCTCATCGCCACGGTGCCCGATGGGCCCAACCGCATCGAGGCTGCGATCGACCTGCTGTGGTCGATGTTTCGCGGACCGACCTTCGAAGCCTGGTACGAGCTGAACACGGCAGCGCGCACCGACCCTGAGCTGCGACCCCACGTGGCCCGGGTGGCCGATCTGCTCGAGGAGCGGGTGCGCGACGTGTTCAGCGAGCTCTTCGCACCCCCGCCCGGGCAGGTCGCCACCCCGCTGTTCCACGACGTCGCTCCGGCATTCCTCTTCGCGGTGCTCGAAGGGCTGGCCACCCAACGGATGAGCGGTGCCAGCCGTGCCGCCACGAACGCCGAAAAGGTCCTCCTGGCGCTCAAGTTCCTGGCCAGGGAGTTCCCGCTCTACACACCCGCAACCGACGAGGTGCAACCATGACCACCATCCTCGACGAGGAGATCTCGCTCACACCCGCCGAGGTCGCGACCCGGGACCGCTTCGAACAGCTGGTCGCCCGGCTCAGCCACCAATCCGTCGTGAAGCACTACGACGCCTACGCGGACATCCCCTGGGACGACCCCGCCTACGCCATCGATCCGGACGACCCACGCTGGGAGCTGAGTGGGAAGGCCGATCCGCTGGGTGCGACCGAGTGGTACCGATCCCAGCCGCCCGGCGTGCGCAGCCGCATCGGCCTCTACCGGTACGCGTCGGCGATGAAGATCGGGCTCGAGTTCGAGAACATCCTCAAACGTGGCCTACTCGAGTTCGCGTTCGGACTGGGCAACGGCGACCCCACCTACCGGTACGCGTACCACGAGGTGATCGAGGAAGCGCACCACGGCCTCATGTTCCAGGAGTTCGTCAACCGCACCGGCTTCGACGTCCGGGGCATCGGGCGGCGCGAGCGTCTGGCCTCCCGTCGGATCGTGCGGCTCGGGCGCACCTTCCCTGAGCTGTTCTTCCTCTTCGTCATCGGCGGTGAGGACCCGATCGATCACCTCCAGCGGGAGACCCTGCGTCACGAGACCGAGCTGCACCCGCTGTTCGAGACGATCATGCGGCACCACGTCACCGAAGAGGCCCGGCATCTCTCGTTCGCCCGTCACTACCTGAAGATGCAGGTCCCGCGCCTCTCCGCGCTGCGACGCTTCCACCTCTCGGTCGCCGCGCCGATGATCCTCGGCGAGATGGCCTCCATGATGATGCGGGCGCCGAAGGACCTCATCCGCGAGTTCGGCGTCCCCGACGCGGTCGTGCGCGAGGCCTACACCGAGAACCCCGACCATCGCCGCCAGACACAGATCGCGCTCCGGAAGGTACGTCGACTCTGCCGGGAGACCGGGCTCATCAACCCGATCTCCAAGTGGATCTGGCAACGGCGGGGCATCTGGGCCGATGATTGACCCGCATGCGGGTCGCCGCCGTCCAGCTCCACGCCACGCCTGATCGCGACCGCAACCACTCGGTCGCGGCGGGTCTGGTCACGCAGGCCGCGCGGGAAGACGCTCAGCTGGTCGCGCTGCCCGAGCTGTTCGGCTACCTGGGCCGCGGCGCAGAGATGCGTGAGGTGGCCGAGCCGCTCGACGGTCCAACCCTCGCCTGGGCTAGCGAGCTCGCGTCGCGGCACCGCATCTGGCTGCTGGCCGGCAGCTTCGTCGAGCGCGACGGCCAGCACCTGTACAACACCTCCTGCCTTGTGGCTCCGACCGGGGAGCTGGCCGCCGCGTACCGCAAGGTCCACCTCTTCGACGTCGACGTGCCCGGTGCCGGCGCCCACGAGAGCGAGCTCTACACGCCAGGCAGCGAGCTCGTGACCGCGAGCGTGGACGGCATGCGGCTTGGGCTCTCGATCTGCTACGACCTGCGCTTCCCGGAGCTCTACCGGATCCTCACCCTCCGGGGGGTGTCGTTGCTGGCGGTGCCCTCGGCGTTCACCGCCGCAACCGGACGGGACCACTGGGAGCTGCTCGTGCGGGCACGCGCGGTCGAGAACCAGACCTACGTGCTCGCCCCCGACCAGTGCGGTACCAGCGCGGACGGCGTCGCGCGCTTCGGGCACTCGCTGGTCGTCGACCCGTGGGGTCGGGTGCTGGCGGACGCGGGAGACGACGAGGGGCTGGCGATCGCGGACGTCGATCCTGGTGAGGTCACCCGGGTGCGCTCGATGCTCCCCAGCCTCGCCAACCGGCAACCGCTCGCCTACCAGTGGCCAGCTTCCTGAACGCCCACCACCGTCGCGCCCGACGGCTCAATCGCCCTCGCCACCGATGTCCGAGTCGTAGGACTCGAAGACCAGGTCCGCGCCGCGGTGGCGGTGACGACTGATCTGCTTCAGCAGATCGAGCGAATCCTCCCGGATGCGTTCGATCTCCCCCTCGTCGAGGGAGGCGGTCAACCTGGGCCGGATCGCCGCCACCCGATCACGCAGATCGACGTGCTCGCGTCGGAGCACCTCGATCTGGTGTGCGAGGCGCGGCGTGCGCTCGAGGATCTCGGCGTAGAGGCCGTCCGGGCCCTCCACCTCGGCGACGTGGTCGTCGAGCGCCGCGTCGACGGCGCCGAGCGCTGCGCCCACCTGTGCGCGCCAAGCCTCGGCATCACCAGCCGGTCGGGCGAGGGCTGCTTCCAAGGCGTCAGCGGCCTGTGCGAGCGCGTGTCGGCGCTGGCGAGCTCGCTCCAGGGCCTCGCCGGTCTCCGCAGCGGGTTCCTCGGGGGCGCTCACCTTCCCAGCATGCCACGGCCCTGATCGCCGATGGCACCCGATCGCATCGGTGGGCGGCCGGCACGGGAGTGCGGTGGCTGTGTGAACCGAAGGGCGCGTCGTCAGCATCTGAGGTCGGCGAGGACCTCGTCAAGCCGCGCGCATGGCTTGCCGAGCGCGGAGGCCACGGCCGGGTTCACCACGTGGCCACCCGCGGTGTTCACCCCTGACGCCAGCCCGGGATCGACCGCGATGGCGCCGCTGACACCGAACCGGGCGAGATCGGACAAGTAGGGAACGGTGACGTTGGTGAGCGCGTAGGTCGAGGTGTTGGGGACCGCGCCGGGGATGTTCCCCACCCCGTAGTGCACGACCCCGTGCTTCTCGAAGACCGGATCGTGATGGGTCGTCTCGTGTGAGGTGGCGACGCAGCCACCCTGGTCGATGGCGATGTCGACGATCACCGCGCCCGGTTTCATGGCCCGCACGAGGTCTTCCTCCACGAGCAGCGGTGCGCGACCTCCGGGTACGAGCACCGCGCCGATGAGCAGGTCGGCCTCCACGACCGTGCGCTCGATCACACCCCGGTTGGAGGCGAGCGTCGTGATGCGCCCCATCTGCACCTGATCGACGAACCGGAGGCGGTTGACGTTGCGGTCGAGCAGGTGGACCTCAGCTTCCATCCCGGCTGCGATCCAGGCGGCGTTCCAGCCCACGTTGCCCGCGCCGAGGACGACCACCCGGGCTGGCCGTACCCCCGGGGCGCCGCCGAGCAGCACCCCGCGGCCCCCGTTGTGCCGCTCGAGGAAGTGGGCACCGATCTGCGCGCTCATCCGGCCGGCGACCTCGCTCATGGGCGCGAGCAGCGGTAGCTCGCCCGAGGCGGTCTGAACAGTCTCGTACGCGATGCCCACCACCTGGTGCTCGAGCAGCGCGTCGGCAACCTGGGGATACGCGGCGAGATGGAGGAAGGTGAACAGGCACAGCCCCGGTCGCAGCAGCGGGAACTCGCTCTCTTGGGGCTCCTTGACCTTGCAGACGATGTCCGCGCGCTCCCAGATCTCCGCGGGATCAGGTACCACGTGGGCTCCCGCGCGGCGGTAGTCGTCGTCGGGAAAGCCCGAGTCCACGCCGGCACCCGCCTCGATCAGGACGGTCACGTCATGCTGCTCGAGCTCACGCACCCCATCGGGGGTGATCGCAACCCGGTGCTCATCGGCCTTGATCTCCCGCGGAACCCCAACGGTGCGGGTCCTGCGGGTCATCGGTTGAGCACCTCATGCTGACGGCTCATGGCATGGCCACCTCCGTCGGTTCGCGCCCGACGTGGGCGCTGCGCCGTCCCTCGAGATCGTCGCGGCGTGTGCGCCGAGGTGGTCCCTGCACACCGGCCCGGTGCTGGCGTCATCGCACCATGATGCCCGGCTCGCGGCCTTGCGGCGCGAGAGTGTGGCCATGAGCATCTCCGTGACCCCCATGCGCATCGGCTCCCGGTCGGTGACCACCGACGAGGTCATGCTGGTGCGCTCGCCGTACGACGGCCGGGAGGTGGGCATGGTGCCCGTCGGCACCCCGGAGCACCTCCACGCGGCGGTGGAGGAGGCACGTGGTCGGCTGCTCGGTGACCCGATCCCTGCACACGAGCGTGCCGCGATCCTCGACCGCGCCGCCGATGCGCTGGCCGGGCGTCAGGAGGAGTTCGCCCGGCTCATCTCCTCGGAGTCCGCGAAGCCGATCAGGACGGCTCGCGTCGAAGCGGCTCGAGCGGTCGACACGTTCCGCTTCGCCGCCGCCGTGGCGCGCACGCTGACGGGGGAGACGGTGCCGTTGGAGGCCAGCGCAGCAGGGGTCGGCAAGATCGGCTTCGTCCTTCGGGTACCGATCGGTGTGGTCGGGGCGATCTCGCCGTTCAACTTCCCTCTCAACCTGGTGGCCCACAAGGTCGCGCCGGCGATCGCCGCGGGCTGCCCGGTGGTGGTCAAGCCGGCGTCCGCCACACCCCTCACCGCGCTGGCGCTCGCAGAGCTGCTGCTCGACGAGTGCGGCCTGCCACCGGGATGGCTGCACGTCGTGACCTGTCCCGGCTCGGTCGCCGACCACCTCGTGACCCACCCCGACGTGGCGATGATCACCTTCACCGGCTCGCCGGCGGTCGGCTGGCGCATCCGCGAGCGGGCCCCCCGCAAGAAGGTCAGCCTCGAGCTCGGCAACAACTCCCCGGTGGTGATCGAGCCCGACGGCGACTGGGAGGTCGCCGCGTCGAAGATCGCGGTCGCCGGCTACTCCTTCGCCGGTCAGTCCTGCATCTCGGTCCAGCGGGTGTTCGTGCACGCCGCGATCGCCGAGCAGTTCACCGAGGCGCTCACGGCGGAGGTGGAGCGTCTGGTGGTCGGCGATCCGGCCGACGAGGCCACCGACGTGAGCGCGCTCATCTCCCGCTCGGAGACCGAGCGGGTGCGGGCGTGGATCGATGACGCGGTTGCGCAGGGGGCGCAGCTGCGCACCGGCGGTGATCTCACCGAGGATCAGGTGCTTCGACCCACGGTGCTGGCCGGTGTGCGACCCGAGATGGAGATCTGCCGGACGGAGGTCTTCGGTCCGGTGGTCGGGATCCAGGCCTACGACGACTTCCGCGAGGCTCTCAGGCTGGCCAACGACACCCGCTACGGGTTGCAGGCCGGGGTGTTCACCGCGGATCTGGCCAAGGCCCTGGAGGCAGCGCGGACCCTCGACTTCGGTGGGGTCCTGGTGAACGAGGTGCCCACGTGGCGTGCTGACCAGATGCCCTACGGCGGGGTGCGGGACTCCGGGAACACCCGTGAGGGCCCCGCGTACGCCGCTCGCGAGATGACCGAGCAGCGTCTCGTGGTGCTGCAGAGCTGACCGCCCGACCCACGGCGCGACCGCCCGCCCGGATCTCTAACCTGGAGCACGAATGGGTGTTGAGGTCTTCGTCTACCAGGACCGCGTGACGGTCGACTTCTCCGGCACGGAGCGGCTCCTCACGCTGAAGAGCCATCTTGACCTCTCGATGTACGAGATCGAGTCGGCCCGGGTCGCGCCAGTCGACGAGCTGCGGCGGGAGCTCGGCTGGCGGGTGGGCGGCGGCTACCTGCCCGGCTACTTCATCACGGGCCTGTTCACCGTTCCCGGCCGGCGGGGCGCACGACAGCTGTGGTGCGTCTACCGGGACCGCGAGGCGCTCGTGATCGAGACCAGGCTCAACAACCCCTCCCGTGTGGTGCTCCAGCACCCGTATCGCCACGACCTAGCCTGGCTGATCGGCGAACGCGTCCCCCACTACACGTAGCGAACGCACGGGGGACGGGTCGGATCGTGGTGAGCACCGGCGATCGCACCGACTGCGGGCCCGGACAGCCGGAGGGCTCCCGGCCCTCGAAGGCACGCCCGGCCCTCGCGCCCGGGTCAAGCGCGCTCGAGGCGTGGGTCGCTGTTCTGCGTTCGTTGCTCGACGAGACGGTGGCGAACGAAGCCGGTGTGCGCGACGGCGCCGACCCCGAGCGGCTACACGACTTCCGGGTCGCGATCCGCCGCAGTCGATCCGTGCTGCGCGAGGCGAAGCGGGTCCTCCCCAGGCCCGTCATCGAGCACGCCCGCCGGGAGCTGGGCTGGTTGGGTCGTGCCACGAGTCGCCTCCGTGACCTCGACGTGCTGCTGCTCAGCCTGCCCGAGCTGGAGGCCACCCTGTCGGCTGACCAGCGCGGCGCGCTGGGCCCGCTTCAGGGGATCCTCATTGAGCTCCAGCGCGAGGCCCACACCGCCCTGGTGGTCGATCTCGACAGCGAGCGCTACGCGCAGCTCCTCGAGTGGTGGGCTGTGTTCCTCGACCATCCTCCTTCCGGAGCGCACACGAAGGCACCGGACGCGGCACGCCCGGCCAGGAAGGTGGCCGCCGAGCGGATCCGCAGCGCCCATCGCGCCTTGGTGCGCGACGGCCGTCGCATCAACGAGACGTCTCCGCCCCCCGAGCTGCATGAGCTGCGGAAGGACGCCAAGAAGCTCCGCTACCTTCTCGAGTGCTTCGGAAGCCTCTACCCACGAGAGCTCGTGGAGCCGGTGGTGAAGAAGCTGAAGGGGCTGCAGGATGTGCTCGGCACATACCAGGACTGCCAGGTCCACCTCGCGACCCTCGAGCACGCGGTGGAGGTGCTGCGAGCGAGGCAGGGTGATCGTGAGGCCGTGCTCGGTGCGGTCGAGCTCCTAGAGATCGAGCTCGGCGATCGCGCCCAGCGGGCCCGGGCGGAGTTCCAGGAGCGGTTCAGCCGTTTCGACTCCACGGCGGTCCGGCGGCGCGTGCGAGCGCTCGGGCACAACCCGAAGGGAAGCGGCGCAGGTTCCTGACCGCGGATCGTCCCGACCGCCCCGCAGCGGGGCCCAGCGGCGGATGCACCCGTGATCACCTGAGACACACCGATCTACCCGGGTTACCCCCCTTGCCTGAGCGACCCAATCGTTGGACCATGGTTGTGACGCAGGTCGACCACCTGAGGAGGGCACGTGGGGCTTGCAGCACTCGTCGAGCGCGCCATCGGTGGCTCGCTGCCGGTCCGACTCGAGGTGTACGACGGCAGCCGGGCGGGCCCCGCGGACGCTCCCGGCACGCTCGTGATCCGCCGGCCGGAGGCCTTCAGCCGCATGCTCACCCGACCGGGTGAGCTGGGGCTCGCCCGTGCCTACGTCGCCGGCGACGTGGATCTGGAGGGCGACCTGTTCGCCGTGCTGGAGTCGCTCGACGATCTCGAGCCGCGCATCGAGCCGCGGGCGGTGCCCCCACTTCTGCGCGCGCTGGGTCCGGGCGTGCTGCGGCCCCTGCCTCCGCCACCGGAAGAGGCTCGCCTCTCCGGTCGGCTGCACTCGAAGGAGCGTGACCGCCGTGCGGTCACGCATCACTACGACGTCTCGAACGCCTTCTACCGGCTGGTGCTCGGCCCGACGCTCACGTACTCGTGCGCAGTCTTCGAATCACCCGACGACTCGCTCGAGGTGGCCCAGACCAACAAGTACGACCTGATCTGCCGCAAGCTCGGCCTTCAGGAGGATCAGCGCCTGCTCGATGTGGGCTGCGGATGGGGTGGCATGCTCCTGCACGCTGCGACGACCTACGGCGTGATCGGAGTGGGGGTCACGCTCTCGCGGGAGCAGGCCGAGTTGGCCACCAAGCGGGTGGCGGAAGCGGGGCTCACCGGCAGGATCGACATCCGCGTCCAGGACTACCGCGACGTCCGTGACGGACCGTTCGATGCGATCAGCTCCATCGGCATGTTCGAGCACGTCGGCCGGGCACGGATGGAGGCGTACATGCGCCGCCTGCACGCGCTGCTCCGCCCGGGAGGGCGGCTGCTGAACCACGCCATCAGCCGGCCTGGCTACCCACAACCCGATACGGCGCGGGGGCGTGCCATCGCGCTGGGCCGCCGGCTGCTGACGGCCGCGGGCTCAAGGGTCACGTCGCGCATCGACAGCGACTTCATGCAGCGGTACGTGTTCCCCGATGGGGAGCTGCACGAGGTGGGGGTCGTGGTGTCGATGCTCAACGAGAGCGGCTTCGAGGTGCGTCACGTCGAGAACCTCCGAGAGCACTACGCGCTGACGCTGCGGCGCTGGGTCGCCAACCTGGAGGAGCACTGGGATGAGGCGGTCGCCGAGGTGGGTGTCGGCCGGGCCCGGGTCTGGCGCCTCTACATGGCGGCCTCCGCGGTCAACTTCGAGCGGGGCAACATCGAGATCCACCAGGTGCTCGCTGTTCGCCCCGATCGTGGCCGCAGTGGCATGCCCCTGCGCCCCTCGTTCTGAGCCGAGTGCCATCATCGGCACGGCATGTCCCGCTGTGCACGCGACGGTCGCTTCGCACCCAGCCCCTCGGGCCCGTTGCATCTCGGCAACCTCCGCACCGCGCTGCTCGCATGGCTCTTCGCCCGCCATGCGGGTGCCCGGTTCCGTCTGCGCATCGAGGACCTCGATCGCGCCGCCAGCCGTCCCGAGCACGAGCGATCGCAGCTGCGCGACCTGGCGGCGCTGGGCCTGGACTGGGACGGGCCCGTGGTGCGCCAGTCCGAGCGCTTCGACCGCTACCACGATGCGGTCGCCGAGCTGATCGGACTCGGGCTCACCTACCCCTGTTACTGCACCCGCCGAGAGGTGCTCGAGGCAGCCGCTGCGCCGCACGAGCACCTCCCCGAGGGCGCGTATCCCGGGACCTGCCGGAACCTGTCCGCTCGCCAGCGCGCCGAGCGCGAAGCTGCCGGTCGGCGGCCGTCGCTCCGGCTGCGGGCGGGCGATGCGACGGTGTCCTTGGTCGACCGGCTGCACGGACCGTTCCAGGGGCGCGTCGACGACTTCGTGATCCGCCGTGGCGATGGTACCCCCGCCTACAACCTGGCGGTCGTCGTCGACGATGCGGCGCAGGGCATCGGTGAGGTGGTGCGCGGCGATGACCTGCTGGCGGGCACCCCACGGCAGATCTACCTCGCCGGGCTGCTCGAGCTGCCGGTGCCCTCGTACGCCCACGTGCCGCTCGTGCTCGGCCCGGACGGGGAGCGGCTGGCCAAGCGTCATGGTGCGGTCTCGCTCGACGGGCTTGCGGCGCGTGGGGTCGGGCCCGCGGAGGTGCGTTCGATCCTGGCGGTGAGCCTCGGGTTGGCCGAGCCGGGGGAACCGGTCACGATCACCGAGTTGCTCGACCGCTTCGACCCGTCGGCGGTACCGACCGTTCCGTGGGTCGTCGACCCGTGCCAGGCTGGACGCCATGAGCGCTGAAGAGGTGGTGGACGAGTTCATCCGGCGGGTGGTGGCGAAGGATCTCGACGCGGCGTGCGAGCTGGTCACCCCCGACGTCGAGTACGACAACGTCCCGATGGGCAGGACGTTCGGACCGGAGGGGATCCGGTCGGTGCTCGGGGCGATGGTGAACGTCGACGAGGTGGAGTTCCGCGTGCTGCGCCAGGTCGCCCGAGGCGACACCGTGATGAACGAGCGGGTCGACCGGTTCCGGATCGGTGCACGCTGGATGGAGCTGCCCGTGGCGGGGGTCTTCGTGGTGAACGCCGAGGGTCTCATCACGCTGTGGCGTGACTACTTCGACCTGCAGACCCTCACCGACCAGATGAACGCGCTCGCCGCCGATGCAGGTTAGCGGCGCCGGCTCACGCTGAGCTCGGGGAACCGGGTCGGCTGAAGTCGCGCTCGGGTGCCGGCGGTGGGGGGACGAAGCCAGCGCCGGGCCGCCACCCGCTGGCCTTCAGATCTTCGAGCACGTGGACCATGTTGAGCAGGTCCTCCTCGTAGGAGAACCTCCCGCCGCCCGCGTAGACGAGGGTGGAGTAGCCGGACTGGCGGTACGGCGAGCCGTCCGGCCGGGTGCCGGGGAGGATCTGCGTCCACTTCACGACGACGGTGTCGCCGTCGATCGCGGTGTACTCGATGGGGAACCGCCAGTCGTCGAGTCCGCGCATGCTCTCCTCGAGGAAGCAGCGGATCTGCTCGACGCCCTCGATGCGACCCCACGCGGGGTCGATGTACACGGCGTCGTCGGTGAACAGCTCGGCGAGCGCAGTCCAGCCGAGCTCGCCGCGTTCGATGCGCTCCCGCAGCTCCACGTAGCGGGTGACCGCCTCCTCGACCTCTTCGCGTGGGTGTGACATGCCGGTCTCGTGCTCCGGGTCGGGGGTGCTAAGGCCGCTCCTTCGGTGTGAACTCGGCGGTGAGCGCCGGGTCGTCGACGACCACCGGTGCGACGATCTCGTCGATGCGTGCCAGCACCTCCGGCTCGAGCGTCACCCCCGACGCCCCCACGTTCTCCCGGATCTGCTCCGGACGGGTCGCCCCGACGATGGCGGAGGCCACGTTGTCGTTCGCCAGCACCCATGCGACGGCCAGCTGCGCCATCGTCAACCCGCACTCGTCTGCCACCGGGCGCAGCTGCTGCACCCGCTCCAGCACCTCGTCCCGCAGGAAGCGTCGCACGAATCCGGCGCCCACGTCGTCGGTGGCCCGTGACTGCTGAGGTGGTGGCTGACCGGGCAGATACTTTCCGGTCAGCACTCCCTGTGCGATCGGCGACCAGACGATCTGGCTGATGCCCAGCTCGCGACAGGTGGGCACCACTTCTCCCTCGATCACCCGCCACAGCAGCGAGTACTGGGGCTGGTTGGAGATGAGCTGGATGCCGAGCTCCTGTGCGAGCGCGTGACCGGCTCGGATCTGGTCGGCGGTCCACTCCGACACGCCGATGTAGAGGGCTTTGCCCTGACGCACGACGTCGGCGAAGGCCTGCATCGTCTCCTCGAGCGGCGTCTGATGGTCGAAGCGGTGAGCCTGGTACAGGTCGACGTAGTCGGTGCCGAGCCGACGCAGCGAGCCGTTGATCGACTCCAGGATGTGCTTGCGTGACAGGCCCCGGTCGTTCGGTCCCGGCCCGGTCGGCCAGTACACCTTGGTGAAGATCTCGAGGCCCTCACGGCGCTGGCCGGCGAGGGCCCGACCGAGCACCTCCTCGGCACGAGTGTTCGCGTAGACGTCCGCGGTGTCGAACGTCGTGATGCCGGCGTCGAGCGCGGCGTGCACGCAGGCGTGGGCAGACTCGTCGTCGATCTGGCTGCCGTGCGTGATCCAGTTGCCGTAGGAGATCTCGCTGACCTTGAGGCCGCTGCGTCCGAGAAAGCGGTGCTGCATGGTCGAACCCTAGGTGGCTCAGGTGGCGTGGAGGAGATCGGCGAGGGCGTCGAGCGTCTGATGGCGCTCGACGAACGGCACGGCCACGAAGTCGGTGGCCCCGGCTTCGAAGATCGCCTCGATGCGGGCCCTGACGGTTGGGAGGTCCCCGGCGATGGCGACGTCTGCCGGACCGTGCGCGCCCTCCCGGTCGAGCATCGCCCGGTAGGAGGGAAGGTGACCGTAGATCTGGAACACCTCCGCCGCTCGCTCCAGCGCGCCGGTCGGATCGTCGGTGACCGCTACCGGCAGCGCGACCACGATCCGCGGATCATCCCGGTCGTGCTCGCGTGCTGAGCGACGGATCGTCGGGGCGACGTGCGATGCGATCGTCTTCTCACCCGTCATCCAGGTCACGGTGCCGTCCGCCAGTCGTCCGGCGACGGCCAGCATCTGGGAGCCCAGCGCGGCCACCAGGACCGGCACCGGGTCACTGGCGACGTTGAGCGCCAGGTTGGCGCGGAGCGTCTCGCCCTCGAAGGCGACGGCTTCGCCTCGTGCCAGTGGCACCAGGATCGACAGGTACTCCCGCAGGTGCCGCACCGGCTTCTCCCAGGGCATCCCCAACATGCCCTCGATCACCACTTGGTGGGAGAGCCCGATGCCGAGGGTGAAGCGTCCGCCGCTGACCTGCTGCACGGTGCGCGCTTGGGCGGCGAGCACCATCGGGTGGCGGGGGAAGGTGGGCACCACCGCCGTGCCGAGCTCGATGTCGGGCACCTCCCGGGCCACCACCGCGAGCGCGGTGAGGGCGTCCGGCCCGAACACCTGCGGTGCCCACGCGGAGCTGAAACCCCGCTCGTGCACCGATCGCGCCTGCTTCACGAGCGATTCTACGTCCTGGCCGTCGACGAAGACTCCGATGCGCACGGTCGACCCCCCTTGTGTCGGTGCGCAGGCTAGCGTCCGTGTCGCCGGTCTCCCCTTGGCGCGGACCACCGAGCGCGCTGGCGGTGGTGAGGCTCAGGCATGGTGAGCCTCAGGAAACCTGGTCCGCGATCCGATAGAACCACGGTGTCGTCGGTTGAGCTGATCGCCGACCCGAGACGTGCCGTGGTCGAGAGCTGCGCTGATGTCCACCCGAACCCGCTTCCCTCATCGCGAGGCGCCGCTGCGCTTGCCGGTGATTGGCCTGGCGGCCGCGCTGCTGGTCTGCGTGGCGGTCGGTCCGGCGTCCGCCCGGGACGGCACCGCCCAGGACAGCACAGCCCGGGAGGACACGGTGTCCGACCCGCCCGCTGCGGACCCGCTGCCCCCGCACCCGCTGGCGGATCCCCCGCCGGTTGGCGAGCAGG
>JBBFLY010000046.1:0-23032 GCA_037478855.1 Acidimicrobiales bacterium
ATCCACTTCTACGAGGAGTTCCTCCAGCGCTACGACCGCAAGATGCGAGCCGACGCAGGCGCGTTCTACACACCGCAACCGGTCGTCGAGTTCATGACCCGCACGGTCGACACGA
The DNA here is from genome assembly GCA_037478855.1 of Acidimicrobiales bacterium. Lineage (GTDB taxonomy): Bacteria > Actinomycetota > Acidimicrobiia > Acidimicrobiales > Acidimicrobilacustridaceae > Rhabdothermincola. The sequence continues at coordinate 116 of JBBFLY010000046.1, forward strand.
TCCTCCGCGACCGCTTCGGCCTCGCCGCAGGTCTCGCCGATGGCGCGAGCTGGGCCGAGGTCGCCGAGCGGAACGGCTTCGACGTGCCCGAAGACGTCGATCCGTCCAGCCAGTTTGTTTCGATGGTGGACCCCGCTACGGGGACCGGCACCTTCGTCGTCGAATGGCTCCGCCGGGCACGCACCTCGTTCCTCCGCCACGGGAAGGCAGCCGACTGGCCCGAGCACGCCCGAAAGGTCGTCCTCCCGTCGCTCCATGCGTTCGAGCTGATGCTCGGCCCCTACGCCATCGCGCATCTCAAGGTCGCCCTCGAACTGCACGACGAGAACATCGTCGACGACGCACCCAACATCCTCCTCACCGACACCCTCGACCACGAGTCACACGACCAGCTCCTCTTCGAGGACGATCCGGTGTCGCTCGAGGGTGAGCGGGCAGCCGCGCTCAAAGACGGCGCCCGGTTCACCGTGGTCATCGGCAACCCGCCCTACGACCGCGAGCAGAAGGACGTCGGCTCCACGGGCAAGCGCAAGGGAGGCATCGCCCGCTACGGGGTGCCGGGCATTCCGCCGCTGATGAACGCCGTGCTCGATCCGCTCACCGCGGCGGGCCTCGGCAAGCACGCCAAGAACGCCTACAACGACTACGTCTACTTCTGGTGCTGGGCCACGTGGCAGGCGGTCACCAAGCGCGCGGGGCCTGGGATCGTCGCGCTGATCTCCGCCTCGTCCTATCTCGACGGCGTGTCGCTCGGCGGCCTGCGAGCGCATCTGCGCGATGTCTTCGACGAGCTGTGGATCGTCGACCTCGGAGGCGAGGGACGCGGCGCCCGGGTCGACGAGAACGTCTTCGCAATTCGAACCCCAGTTGCCATCGCCTTCGGCATCCGGACCGGAGGCACGAAGAAGGATTGCGAGGTCCGATACCTCGCGGTCGAGGGCACCCGGGAGGAGAAGCTCGCGCAGCTCGGCGAGCTCGACCTCTTCGACGCTCCGGCTGTGGACATCGTGGGGGAGAAGCTGGATCGTCTCACGCCGGTCTCGGCAGCCGAGTACCACGAGTGGGCTGAGATCTCCGACCTCTTCCCCCTGATCTTCCCAGGCGTTAAGGCAGGCAGGACTTGGGTGCTCGGACCGTCGTCAGGCTTGCTCAAGCGGCGAGTAGCGGAGTTGCTCAAGCACCCGCTCCCGCAGCGACCCGGTCTCTTCAAGGACTCACCTACCGGTCGGAAGTGTGTCGAGCCTCTGGGGCGGACCAACATGCCAGGCGACTGGGACAAGACGCCGGTGTCGCGGATGGTCGATCAGCCAGACCTCGCTCGGTACGGGTACCGCTCGTTCGACCGGCAGTGGGTCATCGCCGATCCCCGATTTCTCGATCGAGCGAGCGCCGCCTGGTCACTTCACTCCAACAGCCAGATCTACCTCACGACGCTCACCTCGACGAAGCTCGGCGCCGGGCCTGCGATCACCGCTACGCCCTACGTGCCGGACCTCCATCACTTCCGAGGTTCCTACGGCGCGAAGGACGTGATGCCGCTGTACCGGGACCGGCAGGGTAAGGAGCCGAACGTCACGAACGGCCTACTCGAGGCGCTCGCTGACGCCCTCGGTGCCGAGGTCGAACCCGAGCATCTGCTCGCCTACGTCTACGGTTTGACCGGGACAGCGGCCTTCACGGATCGCTTCACCGACGAGCTCGGAGAAGCTGCTGGTCCGGTGAAGATCCCGATCACCGCGGACGGGGAACTGTTCGACGAGGTGGTCGCTCTCGGCGAGGAGCTCCTCTGGCTCCACACCTGGGGTGAACGATTCGCCGACGGCCAGGACCTCCCGTCCCCGACGGCGAAGGAGATCACTCCGGTCAAGGGCGCGTATCCCGAGAAGTTCAAGTGGGACGCCGGCTCCCAAGTGCTGACGGTCGGGAACGGCTCGTTCGGGCCGGTTGCCCGTGAGGTCTGGGAGTTCGAGGTCTCCGGCCTGAAGGTGCTCCAGTCCTGGCTCGGCTACCGGATGAAGGCCGGCAAGGGGAAGAAGTCGAGCCCGCTCGACGACATCCGCCCCGAACGGTGGACGTTCACCCCCGAACTGCTCACCCTGCTGGCGATCCTCGAGCAGACGATCGCTCTGACTCCCCGGGCCGCCGAGCTACTCGACCGCGTCGTGGCCGGCGACCTGATCGATCCAGCGACGCTGCCGACCCCAACCGACGCCGAGCGCAAGGCCCCGAAGGCGTGACGTCGTCGCACATCGGACGCAGGGGGTAGGGCTGTGGCAGGGCGACCACCCAATGCCCGATCAGGTGAGGAGGCGACGCTGGCGGGAAGGCGGATCGGCGCAGGGCTCGCACCGTTCCGCCGTGAGATCTCACCCAGGGCATCAGCGGCTGACCTCTGGGCCACGCTTGAGACGATCATCTCGGAACCTCACGGCTTCGAGCGCCTCGAGAAGCAGCACCGCACGAAGCTCGACCGGAACGCTCGGCTGCGGGCGAGGGCCTACCTGAACCAGGCTCGCCAGTACTACGAGACGGTGGAGTCGATCGCTCCCGTGGCGAAGCCGCTCACCGGCTACTACTTCGCGCTGAACCTGACCAAGGTGTTCCTGACGGCCGTGGACCCCGACACGACGAAGCCCACGAGCATGCACCACGGCCTGAGCCAGTCGATCAAACCCGGCACGAACTACTCGTTCAAACGCGAGAAGTTCAAGATCCACGCGACCGGTGCTTTCCGCCTCCTCGCGGAGCGGACGGGAATGCGTCACTGCTGGGCGAAGGACTACGAGATCGGGCTCAGCGAACTCCTGCCGTTCCTACCCGAGGGCTATGACCTCTTCGCCGAGGGCAACGATCAAGCGCCCAACCTGGTGCCGATCGAGTCCGCGCGAGCGCTGTTCGGCACCGGCAAGGAGGCGTGGTTGCGAATCGAGATCGACCCTGAGGTACTTCGCCAGCGCCAACTTCGAGCCGAGAGCCTGCTGGCATCGGCCAAGCCCTTCGGCGACCGGTTTCGCCTCGTGACCACCGACGCCCCCACCTACTCGTACGAGTCCAAGGACTCGTACACCTACGGGAAGATGCGCAGCGAGGTCGTGGACGACCTCGCCAGGCTCTACGACGCGACCCTCGTTGCCTCCGACCGGAGCTTCCCCGGGCCGCGGAAGTTTCTCGTGCTGTCGCATCGGCCGAAGCTCCTGTCGCACGAGGCTGTGGCGTTCGCCGTACTCCACCACCTCTCGAACGTGGTTCGCTACCGGCCGGCTGACGCTGAGCGCATCCTGACGACGCGCAACGCGTGGCTCCTGACGACCTGGGTCGACCGCGCTTGCGAGAACCTCCTGTTGAATCTGGCCACCCGGATCACCGGCCAGGACCACGTCATCGCGAGCTGACGGCGCTCTGTCAGATCGCCCTGTGGGCGTTCCCCGCGCCCGATCTTCCACACACTTGCACCGGGGGTGTCCGGTTGGCGGCCGGGTGGTCAACGGGATGCCGAGCGGGAGGCGCGGCGGGAGGCCGCCGGTGGGCTCCGGGTGCCTCCCGTTGAGAAATCTGCGATTGATCGCGCGGTTTTCGGGGCCTTCAGGGGCCTACCCCTATGTGCTGAGCATCGCGAAGTTCTCCGCCGCGCCGGACCCGGCGGCGTACTACCTCGAGGTCATCGCCAACGAGCGCGACGACTACTACCTCGCGTCGGGCGAGGCGCCGGGCCGGTGGATCGGCTCGGGGGCGGAGCGGCTCGGTCTGGCCGGCCAGGTCGGGGCCGACCCGCTCCGATCGGTGGTGGAGGGGCGTGACCCGGCGTCAGGTGAGCCGCTGACGGGGTGGCGGAAGATCAAGGGGTTCGACCTGACCCTGTCGGCGCCGAAGTCTGTGTCCTTGTTGTGGGGACTCGGCGACGCGACCCTGGCCGCCGAGGTGGTGGCGGCACACGACGTGGCGGTGGCCGCGGCGGTCCGGTATCTGGAGGACGAGGCGTGTGTGGTCCGGCGTGGCAAGGCCGGTTCCGGCCGTCATCGGGGCGGCGGGTTGGTGTCCGCGGCATTCCGGCACAGGACGAGCCGGGAGGCCGACCCGAACCTGCACACCCACCTGGTGACAGCGAACATGGCTCTGGGTCCGGACGGGCGGTGGAGCGCGCTGCACACCCCGGCGATCTACCAGCACGGCAAGACCGCGGGCTTCGTGTACCAGGCCGTGCTGCGCCACGAACTGGGTGAGCGTCTCGGCGTTCGGTTCGAACCGTCGGTGCCGGGGGTGGGGGAGATCGTCGGGTTCTCGACGAAGATGCGCCGGGCGTTCAGCCGCCGCCGGATCGAGATCGAAGTGGTGATGGCCGAGCACGGGGTGCGCTCCGCCCACGGGGCGCAGGTGGCCACGCTCGACAGCCGCCCGGCCAAGCCCGAGATGGTCGACGAGGAGATCCTGCGGGAAGGGTGGCGGCGACGGGCTGCCGAGGTGGGGTTCGCCGGCAAGGTCCCGACCGGCCCGCATCGCCCGGTGGTGGCGAGCGACAACCGGCTCGGCGCATTGCTGACCGAGCAGGACGCCACCTTCGACCGTCGCCAGGTGATCCGGGCTGTCGCAGAGACCGCCACCCAAGGACTCGACTACGAGGCCATCCGCCGGCGAGCCGACCACTACCTCGCCAGCGACACGGTCCTCGACGTCGCGGCCGGGTGTTGGACGACCCCGGAGATGTTGGCGATCGAGGCCGACGCGCTCGGCCGTGCGATCGACGGACCCAGGACCGTTCCCGTCGACCCTCGATCGTTGATGCTCGCGGTCCGGGCCCGGCCCTCGATCAGCGTCGAACAGGCCCTGGCCGTCAAGCGGGTGACCGTCACCGACGCGCCCGTGGCCGTGATCGTCGGTCAAGCCGGCACCGGCAAGACCTTCGCCCTTGACGCCGCCCGCGACGCCTGGCACCGGACCGGACTCCGGGTCCGCGGTGCTGCCCTCGCTGCTAAGGCGGCACGCGGACTGGAGTCCGGGTCGGGCATCCCGAGCCAGACGATCGCCTCGTTGCTCCAGGACCTCGACTCGGGCCGAGACCGGCTCTATCGCACCGACGTACTGGTCCTCGACGAGGCCGGAATGGTCGGTACCCGCCAGCTCCACCGACTCATCGACCACACCGCCAGGGCCGGGGCGAAGCTGGTCCTCGTCGGTGACCCGAAGCAGCTCGCCGAGATCGAAGCCGGGGGCCTGTTCGCCTCGCTCGCCCGACGCCTCGGTCACGCAGAGCTCACCGAGAACCGGCGACTCACGGACCGAGCCCAGCGAGCGACGGCCAGCGCACTGCGCGACGGCCACACCGATCGGGCCTTGTTGCGTATGGAGCAGAGTGGGTCGCTCACGATCGGCGACAACGCGGACCGCGTCCACGCTCGCATGGCCGAGGACTGGTACCTCAGCCACACCACCGGCCGTGACGCCGTGATGTTGGCGCTTCACCGCAGCGACGTCGCCGACCTCAACCAACGAGCCCGGCTTCACCTCATCGCCAACGACCGCCTTGGGCCCGTCGTGCTCGACTCCGAGGATCTCGAGCTGCGCGTCGGCGACCGGGTCCTGGCGCTGCGCAACGACCGCAAGGTCGGCATCGTCAACGGCACCCTCGGCACCGTCACCGGCGCCGATCGCCACGCGGTCCTCATCGAGACCAGCGAAGGCGAACGCCTCGCCTTGCCGGTCGACTACATCGCGGCGGGCCATCTGACCCACGGCTACGCAATGACCATCCACAAGAGCCAGGGCATGACCTGCGACGTCGCCCTCGTGCTCGGCGACGACACCCTCCACAAGGAAGCCGGCTATACGTCGATCACCCGAGGCAGGGAGCGCAACCACGTCTACGCCGTCGCACCTCAGGAGCCGGCCGCCCGGCCGACGGACGACCTTCGCCGAGCCCTCGCCGTCAGCACCGCCAAGCAGACCGCCCACGACCGCGGAGGCCTCGGGCTGTGAGTGGCGATCGTGCGCGCCGGGCCGACAAGGCCCAGCTGGTCCTCGACCTTGACCCGGCACAGCACCCGGCGGTTGGGCACGCCCGCGTGCTGCGTGCCGAGGTCGGGCTCCCGCCCTCGATCACCTCACTCGAGGTGCTCGCCCAGGTGCGCCGCATCCTCGATCCTGGGGTCAACCGACCTTCTCGGGCCGCAGCCGTTGCCAGGCGAGCGAGCTAGCAGTCCGCGAACTGAGCTGGCCGCGAGGCCACGATTGAGGGCTGTGGACGTCGATGCAGCCCTTGAGATCATCGATCAGGCGGTCGCTGCGCTCGACGAGTTCGACGCCGTCTATCGCCAAGCCACGGACAACGAAGGGGCGGCGTTTCAGCGGCTCTGGGCTCAGTCACTCGAGATCGAGCACACGGCCGTGCTTCCTCGGCTCGAGCTGGCACGGCAAATCGCAGCACACATCGGTGTCGATGACCTGCCCATCGCGAGTGCACCAGACAAGTCGATGTACAACTCGCGGCCCTTCGAGACCAACCGCGGCGCGCTCACCATCCTGCGCACCCGACTCGCGGAACAGGAGCGGATGGCGAAGGTCCTCGGGCCCCTGGGCCCACAGCTCTCGACATCGACCTTCCACCCGACGATCTGGAATGCAGCGGCGCACCTGTTCGATGGAGGCCACTACCGACAGGCTGTCCAGACCGCCGGACAAGCGCTGGAGAGCCACCTGCAGACGATCGCAGGGCCAGGCGTGGCTGGCCAGGACCTGGCGAAGCTGTTCGCCTCCTCCGGAGACGGCGCTCGACTTCACTTCGCCGAGCTCGAGCCCGAGGGCAAGGCCTACTCCAGCGCGCGAGAAGGAGCCGCCGCTCTCGTTCGGGGGTCGATGATGGCCATCCGCAACCTCGTCTCCCATCCCGAGTGGCCCGACCCCTCGGACAGCGAGGCACTGGAAATGCTCGCAGTGCTGTCGTTCGTCGCTCACCTGGTCGACCGAGCGGAGCCAATGCCGTCAGTGTGACCCGGATGGCGAAAGCCCGGCTACGCCTTCGGCACGATCTCCAGACGGCCCGGATCGAAGGCTCGCTTCCTGCTTCGCGCAGGGTTGACGATGATCGGATTGAGCAGGGCCTGGATCAGACTTCGTTGGAAGTCGATGCCGCGCTCCTCCCAGGTGGCGACGAGCTCCTCGTAGGTGCCAGGAACCTCGGCGAGCACGCGGGTGCCGGTTCGGTGCGCGATCTGCGCTTCCACCTCGCGCGCTTCGTCGTCGAGGCGGTCCTTGCGGGTGCGGAAGCTGGCTCGGTCGATGTCGCCGTCGGTGTACAGGTCGATCAGCCGTTGGCGCCGTTCATCGATCTCCCGAAGCGCCTCCAACAGCGAGCCGTCACCCTCGTCCCCGTCGCCCGCGTCGAGGCGGGCCATGGCCGCTCGGGTGACGGGGTCGGCGAGCATCCCGCAGATCAGGTCCCGCACGTACTCCTCCAGCTCGGGGGCGCGGATGCTGACCCGGCCGCAACCGTCGAGGCCCGGTCCCTTCCGGCAGGCGTAGGTACGCCGCCCTCCCTCCCGCTGGAGCGACCGCATCCGTCCTCCGCAGAGCCCGCAGCGCATCAAGCTGGTGAGCGGGTAGGTCCGGCCCTTGCGGGGCTTCGCCCGCTTCGGGGCGAGAGCTACGACGAGCGCCTGGTGCTGCTCCTCAGTGATGATCGGCTGCCACCGGCCTTTGGCGACCACCACGCCCTTGTGCTCGCGCAGCCCGGCGATCCGCCCGGACGTCAGGATCGACGTGATCGTGGTGACGGTCCACGGGCGTCCGGTCACCGTCGGCACGCCCTGGGTGTTCCAGTCGGTGCAGATGCTCCACACCGACTCCCCGGCGAGCACCCGCTCGGCGGCTTCGTGGATGCGGGCGACCTCGTCAGCGACGTGCTCGGTCATGTCGTAGTTCCAGCCGTAGGCCCGCCGCCCTGCAATGCGCGGGACGCCCTCGCGTGCCTCCCGGGCACGCACGGCCAGCATCCGGTCGGAGGTCTTCTTCGACTCCTCCCGGTCCATCGCCGAACGGATGCCGATCTCGAACTCGCTCACCCAACCATCGGTGGTGGCCACCGCCTTGTCCGGATCACGGCCCGCGGCCTCGAAGGCATCGACCAGCGGTGCCCAGCCCGGCCCACCGCCACGGGAGAGCCGATCGGTCTTGTAGGCGATCACGCAGTCGACCTCGCCGGTGCGGATCAGCTCCAGCAGCTCGCCGAATTTCGGACGGCTCCGTCCCCGGTTCCGGTAGCCGGACGTCGATGGCGGCTCGACTAGCTCGACGACGACGTCGACCTTCAGCCGCTTCGCCGCCTCGCGGCACGCCTCGATCTGCACGTCGAGGGACGCGGACCCGTCGCGCGTGATCGACTGGCGTGCATACAGAGCCGCTCGGCGTCTCGCTGCCATAGGTAGTCAAAGAGTAATGAGTTGACCAACACGAAGAACACCCCGATCGAGGCACTGGAGCGGGCGTTCCCGCTGCGGGTGCGGCGGCTGCGCCTGCGGCAGGGCAGCGGGGGTGTGGGCGCGCACGCCGGCGGCGAGGGCATCGAACGGGAGATCGAGGTGCTGGAGCCGGCCACCGTGTCTCTCATCACTGAACGGCGGGTCTCGCAGCCATGGGGCCTGGCCGGCGGTGAGCCGGGGGCGGTGGGGGAGAACTGGCTCCTGCCGGGCGGAGACGAGCGCATGGCCGAGCGCCTCCCCGACAAGTGCACGATCCAGCTAAGGGCCGGCGACGTTGTGAGGATGCTGACGCCGGGCGGCGGCGGCTGGGGCGCAGCTGCGGCTCCCCGAAGCGGTCGTCAAGGTTCTTCGCCACTGCGATCTGCGTAGCTCTGTGATACAGCTCCATCAGCGTCGTCGTCATCACTTCTTCGGGATCGTCGAAAAGCGAGGAATCGCAGATGTCCTCTGCGACGACGACTATCTCGGTGATGGCCAAGGAATCGAGACCGAGCTGCGACAGTGGTAGGTCCGTTTCGTCATCTGAGATCGCATGCCCACGGATCTCTCCCGCCGCCTCAATGAATCGGTCAAGCTCGCTCATGACGATCGACGCCGACTTCCTCGGTTCATCAGGTATCGGTCCCACATCTCGCGAGAGAGGCGAAGAGTGACGAGGTCGTCGAAGCCGCCTGAAGGATTCCGTTCGTGCTCGGGAATGCGGGCCACCTCTTCGAGAAGTGCTGACCGAGCGGACACGAACTGACCTAAGGCTCGTGAGGTCGTCTCGACGTAGATGCATCGAAGCGGCCACCGGCGAAACGCAAGGTCGGCGAGCAACAGAAGGCCTCGCACTGCGAGTCCAGAGCCGAGAGCGTGCGGTGCGGACAGCGCATAGGCGTACGCGTACCCTGAGGCGAGGTTGCTGTTGTAGAGGCCAACTAAACCGAAGGGCTCCGGGCGCTTTCGGCTCACGACCAGATACTGTGCAAGCACTCCGTCCCATAAGCTCCGGGCGAACGCTTCGGGACTGGGAGTTGCGCCGCGATATCTCCAGGTTTCGGTGGTCAAGGAGTCGTTCGCCCAGAAGTAGAGAAGCTCGTGGTCGCGAGCCAACACCGGACGCAGGTCCACCAGCCTGTCGCAAAGTGAGGTCGACAGATCCGAGGCAGTGTGGTTCGTGCTCGGAGGGGCGTGAAGGTGTTCGTCGGCCACTGCTAGGTGACTTCTCTATCGGGCGGACTCAACGTCCCGAACGATCGTCTCGAACGGCTGGTCGACGATCTCACGCCCGATCGGATCATCCGACGGTTCCAACCTGAGGGGAAGAACGGCCTTGCCCGCCGAGTTAACGATCAGGGCTGAACCGTTCACGAGCCGGTACGCTCCTGGCGGAAGGTCCTTGATCTGCGATGGCTGCTTGCGGAGAAGGAAGAGCGACTCGGCGGAAGGTCGAGTGGAGTCCATGCGACTGATGGTTTGCTCGATCGCTTCCGAGTAGTACTTGTCGTACGCCGCTTGAATCTGTTCGTCGTTCGTAGCCGCAGCTAGCTCGTCATCAGTCGAGGCTCTACCCACTGCATCGCTGTCGATGGCGGCTCGTACTGCTGCTTCCAACTCTGGTGAGGTCGGCATGAACGGCACTTCGAGCAGAATCGTTCCGTCCTCTTGTCTCTCGACATCTGAGCCGAGGGTGGAACTCGGTTCGATCAGAAACTCTGCGAACGGGAGAGCCGGAACAGATCCGCCACTCGCCACGATCCGGCCCAAGCGGATGCTCTTGACCGTTCCCACGACGGTTGCGTCCGCCCGAGTCGCCATCTCGCTCAGTGTCGAGTAGGACTCGCTCTCCTCGGCTCCCTCGGCGAGCTGTGCGAAACTGGACCAAAGCGCGTATTCACTCTCCTTCGAGCCCGCTTGCTCGTTCTCTAGGCTGCCCAGCGGAGTCTCAGGTGCTCTTGCCGCCGGTTCCGCAGAGTCGCTTCTTTGCCCACTCCCACACGAGGCAGTGGTGGCAACAACGATCAGGGCGGCCCCAGCAGCGAGAAGGCGTCGAGAAGTGCCAATGAAGGACGTAGCCATAATCAGTACACCCAGTTCAAGTGGTCGATGTCGTGGCTATGGAGAGCCACGGGACGATTCGGATTGTCGGCGCTACTGGTCATGCACGAGTTGAGCCAGTCCGGGTGGTTTGCAGCGGTCGGGTGCTGGAGCCCCAGGGTGTGACCGAACTCATGACACATCAGCGACTTACGGCGATCTTGCGTAAAGCCTCCTGTGTTGGCGAGATCGATCTTGAGCCACTGTCGATAGCAGGATTCGTTCGGATCTGCACCAGCACGTAGTCCGTCAGTCGGGCAGTAGACCCAACCGTTGAGCCCCGTGCCGGCGTTCGTGACATCGACCCGGACGTCGACGTCGTTCCAGTCGTCGCGGTACTCCGAGGTGACCAGGTCTGTGGGCTCGTAGGAGTACTGGATGGCGTCGCGAAGGCCTTGGCGCCAGCTCCCGTCTCCGTTGTGCATCGACCAGCTATGCCATCGGTTGTTGCCGAGGCTGACTTCGTTGGTGGGGCTCCCGCCAGCGCCAGTGGACCCGAAGTTGCCTGCTCCAGCGGGGGCGATCGACCCAACCGCAACGGCAGCGGTCACAGCACCGAACACAGTGCGTTTCCGAAGTGTGAACCGACGCTCCGCTCGGTGCTCCCTGGCGCTCTCGGTGACATCCGTCATTTGTTCATCATACGGGTTCTTCGTTGAAGTGTCAACGCCAGCCATGTACTTGCATTGGGGGTGTCCGGTTGGCCGCCGGGTGGTCAACGGGATAGCCAGCGGGATAGCCAGCGGGAGGCGCGGCGGGGGGTTGGCGAGATCCACCAGTCGTTGCGCGTGCACGATCCAGCTGAAGGCCGGCGACGTCCTCCGGATACCGACAGCGGGAGGAGGCGGGTGGGGAACGTTGGCGAACACGGGCTGAGTGTCTGCGACGCCGGGGGATCCCCGGCGACCGTGGGGGAGTGCTCCTCTGCTGGTCGCACACTGCGGCTAATGTGCTAGCATTATGCGACATGAAGACGCTTTACCTTCGGAACGTTCCCGATGAGGTCGGCGCGAAGCTCGAGCGACTGGCTGCCCGTGAAGGGATGTCCGTCTCCGCGTTCGCAACTCGGGAGCTGGCGATCATCGCCCGCCGGGATGACAACCCCGCCTTGCTGGCGGACCTCCCTGACTTGGGTGTCGAGGCAGCAGCCATCGTGGGCGACATCGAGGCCGGGCGCGCCGAACGGTGATCGTGATAGATGCCTCGGCCGCGGTGCTCGGTCTGCTGAACGATGGCGACGCCAGAGCGGCGCTCCGCGAGGCCTCGATCGTCTGTCCCCACCTTGCCGATTCCGAGGTGGTGCACGCGCTTCGAGCTCTGACCCAGCGAGGCGAGGTGAAGGCCATGGATGCTGCGCGGGCTCTCGACGCGTGGGGGCGCCTGGGCATCGAGCGGATCGGGGTCAAGGGTCTGCTCGGTCGCATCTGGGAGCTGCGCGACAACCTCAGCGCCTACGACGCTACGTACGTCGCGGTGGCTGAAGCGTTGGAGGCACCGCTCGTCACCGCAGATGGCCGCCTCGCCCGCGCTCCAGGGCCTCGGTGCACGGTCACCGTCGTGCGACGCTGACCACCGAGCGTGCGGCACGTATTGAGCCGGTGCGTGCTCTCTCCATCGGTTGCGCGAAGGTTGACGCGTGAGCCACGAGCCGATGACCGAGTCACCCGTGCCCGCCGAGATCCTGGCCTTCGTCCGCGCTCTCGGCGAGGTGTTCTCGACCTTCACCAACCCGGAGACGGGATGCGTCTCGTTCGGCATCCTCACCGGTGGGCGGCGGTGGTTCGTGAAGGCCGCCGCCACCGGCGAGGGGGCCGCGTCGCTCGACCGGGCGGTGCGCTTGCATCGCCGGGTGCGCCATGCGGCGATCGTCGATCTCGACGACGTGCTCGAGGGTCCCACCGGTCCGGTGTTGCGGTACCCGTGGGTCGACGGCACCGACCTGAGCGCCGTGCCGCACCGGCTCGATGTGGAGGAGGTCGAACACATCGTCGACGTGCTCTTCAGCGCGCACGTCGAGGTGGCCCGGCATCGCTTCGATGCCAACGGCCTCGACGAAGGTTGCCTGCTCTACGACGCCAACGGGTCGACGGTGAGCCTCATCGGCCTCGACGACTACGACGAGCGCGACGGCCACGAGGCGAGTGTCGTGGCCAGCCTCGGGCGGGTCGCGTTCGGCCTGCTCGCCCGGGCCGACGGCGACGGCCGGCTCGGCGAGCGTGATGAGCTGGTCGCCGTGCTCGAACGGGCGACGCATCCCGACCCCGCGCTGCGCTTCCCGGCGGTCGTCGACCTGGCGGCGGCCTGGCGCGCCGCGGCCAGCATCGCCGACTGAATAGACCGATCCGGTTCGACCATCCGGTCCGGCATCCCGCTCCCCCGAACCCCCCTTCCGGAACTGTTCATCGATCCGCGGTCTATGACCGCGGATCGATGAACAGTTCGAGTCGGGGAGCGGGCGCGGCGCCCCGGCCGGGGTGGTTTGGCTGCGGTCGCGAGGGCTTGCGTAGGCTCGCCCGCCATGGACATCAACGGCATCTCCGCAATCGTGACCGGCGGCGCCTCGGGCATCGGCGAGGCGACAGCTCGCCAGCTCACGGCCCGGGGGGCGAAGGTCGTCATCGCCGACCTCCAGGACGACAAGGGCAACGCCCTCGCCTCCGAGCTCGGTGGCGCGTTCGCGCACGTCGACGTCACCAACACCGAAGAGGTCATCGCCGCGGTTGAGCTCGCGAAGGAGATGGGACCGCTGCGGGTGCTCGTCAACTCAGCGGGCATCGGGTGGGCCACCCGGACGATCGGCAAGGACGGGCGCTATGAGTCCGCCCACGACCTTGACGTCTTCCGCAAGGTCGTGGAGATCAACCTGATCGGCACCTTCAACTGCATCCGTCTCGCGGCCACCGCCATGAGCCAGACGGAGCCGCTGGAGGACGGGGAGCGGGGTGCGATCGTCAACATCGCCTCGGTCGCCGCGTTCGACGGCCAGATCGGCCAGGCCTCGTACTCGGCGTCGAAGGGTGGCGTGGTCGGGATGACCCTGCCGGTGGCACGCGATCTGGCGGCGGTGGGCATCCGGGTGAACACGGTCGCCCCCGGCCTGATCGACACCCCGATCTACGGGCAGGGCGAGGCGGCGGAGGCCTTCAAGGCCAACCTCGAGAAGGGCGTGCTGTTCCCGAAGCGGCTCGGTCGACCCGATGAGCTGGCCAGCATGGTCCTTGAGCTGATCACCAACAGCTACATGAACGCCGAGACGGTTCGTGTCGACGGCGGCATCCGCATGCAACCGAAGTGAGCTCACGAGCCAGCTGAGGTCCGACGCACCCACCCGCAGCCCTGCGGGTGGGTGCATTCGCGTCCGGGGTCAGCGCGACGGCCGCCGCGGCGCCGAACCCTGGACGTTAGGGTTGGGTGCTTCGGCTCGGGGTCAGCTCGGCGGCACCTCACCGGTGGTGACGTAGGCGTCGAGCCGCTCAAGCGTCTTGAGCATGTTCGCGGGATGGCGCTTGGGGTACCCGGCCAGTTCAATCGCCCAGGGTGCCAGGGCGGTCGACCAGTCGAAGGTCTCGGTCACCCGGGTGCCGCCCTCGACGGGTTCGAGCTCGAACCGCCAACGGTGCCGACCGAAGTGCCGCCAGGCGATCCGCCGGTTCGGCTCGTACTCGACCACCTTGTTCTTGATCACGTAGGGGATGCCCATCCGCATCTTCATCCCAAACGTCGAGCCGAGCTCGAGCCTGCTGGGGGCCTGGCCCTGCGTGCTCTGCACGGTGCCCGATCCGTCGATGATCGGGTGCTTCGAGGGGTCGGCCAGCACGTCGAAGATCTTCTCGGGTGGCGCGGCGATGACCCGGCTCACCGACACCTGTCGCTTGGACTCGCTCACCTTTCTGCCTCCTTCCGGTCGAGGATGTCGCGCAACGCGGTCTCGAGCTCCGCCGCAGCGAACGAGAACCCGCTCGCTGTCAGCACCGCCGGTTCGACACGCTGGCTGAAGAACAGCAGCTGCTCGGCCAGCTCCGCGCCGCGCAGCAGCTTCGGAGCGAACGCAGGAACGGGGAGGAAGGCCGGTCGGTGCAGCACCGACCCCAGCACCCGGGTGAACGTCGCGTTGGGCACGGCGCCCGGTGCGGTGAGGTTCACCGGACCCGAGATGTCGTGGTCGAGCAGCCAGCGGATCGCCCGGACCTCGTCCTTGATCGAGATCCAGCTCCACCACTGACGGCCGCGTCCCATCCGGCCTCCGAGCCCGAGCCTGAACAGTGGGAGCAGCTTGGGCAGCGCGCCACCGTCGGTCGACAGCACGATGCCGCTGCGAATGATCGCGGTGCGGATGCCCGCCGCGGCGGCGGGCGCCGCTGCAGCCTCCCAGTCGACGCAGACCTCGGCCAGGAACCCCTCACCGGGTGGGCTCTGCTCGGTGAGCACCTCGTCACCCCGATTGCCGTAGTAGCCGATCGCGGAGCCCGAGACGAGCACACTGGGAGGCCGTTGCAGGCCCGCCAGGGTCTCCGCGAGCAGGCGGGTTCCCGCCTCCCGGCTCTCGCGGATCTCACGCTTGTACGCGTCGGTCCAGCGGTGGTCACCGATGCCCGCCCCGGCGAGGTGCACCACGGTGTCGATCCCTTCGAGGCCGGCGCGGTCGATCTGTCCGGTGGACGGGTCCCAGGTCAGGGTCTCGGCGTCCGGGAGGCTGGCCGGCCGCCGTGACACGGCGAGCACTCGATGGCCGTCCCGCCGCAGATCCGCAGCGAGGGCCCGGCCGATCAGCCCGCTCGCACCGGTGATGGCGATGTCCATGGGGAGCTCTCCCTCGGTCGTGGGTCTCCCAACGTCCGTCATCATGGATCTATGCCCGGTACCGTGGCAGCTACGACCCGCATCGCAGGGAGGTCGCCCATGGCTGACGAGGTCGAGCGCCACGGGGCCAACATGAAGATCGACGCCCGGCTGGTCCTCGGCCTGGTCATCTTGCTGGCGCTGATCGCCTTCGTCGTTCAGAACCGCAACGACGTCGCGCTCACGTTCCTCTTCTTCGAGTTCACGGCGCCCCTGTGGCTGATGCTCGCGGCCACGGTCGTGCTGTCGCTGGTCGTGGGCTTCCTCGCCGGCCGGCGCTCGCGCCGCCCCAGGGACTGAGCCGCTCGCCGGGCCGAACCGCGCCGCTCAGAGGTACTCGACGTTGCCCGCGGGGGGCAGGTGCCGCTGCGTGTCGAACACGTAGGTGGCGTTCTCCACGATCAGTGCTGTGTCGAAGGCGTCGTGGGCGACGAGCAGCAGCACCGCCGCCGCGCTGCGGATCACGTCCGCGGTGAGATCGACCCGTGTGACTCCCGGAGGAAGGTATCGATCGTCGACGAACGGGTCGGCGGCGAGCACCTCCGCGTCGAGTTGCACGAGCTGGCGAGCGATCGGCTGCGACGGCGACTCGCGCGCGTCGCCCGTGTTGCGCTTGTAGGACATGCCGAGCAGCAGCACCCGCTGACCCTTCACCGCCAACCCTCGGCGGTTCAGGGCGATCATCAGCCGGCGCACGACGTAGTCGGGCATGTGGTCGTTGACGTCGTTCGCCAGTTCGACGAAGCGGAAGGTCTCGCCGAGCGAGCGGCGGACGCGCCACGACAGGTACGAGGGATCGATGGGAAGGCAGTGCCCGCCCACCCCGGGACCCGGGGTGAATCGCATGAAGCCGAAGGGCTTGGTCGAGGCCGCGTCGATCGCCTCCCACACGTCGATGCCCAGCTCGTTGGCGAACATGGCGAGCTCGTTCACGAGCGCGATGTTCACGTGCCGGAACGTGTTCTCGAGCAGCTTGGTGAGCTCGGCTTCCTTCGGCGAGGAGACCGGCACCGTGGTGTCGACGATGGCGTCGTAGAAGCCCTTCACCGCCTCGAGCGAGGCGTCGTCGATGCCTGACACCACCTTCGGGGTGTTCTCGAGCCGCCAGTCGCGGTTGCCGGGATCGATGCGCTCGGGGCTGTAGCCGAGGTGGAAGTCGGAACCGGCCACCAAGCCCGAGCCGTCCTCGAGGATCGGCCCCACGAGCTCCTCGGTGGTGCCCGGGTAGGTGGTGGACTCGAGCACCACCGTGCAACCCGGCCGCACGTGCGGCGCGAGCGTCGCGGCCGCCTGCTCGATGTAGCTCAGATCGGGGTTGCCCTCCGTCAGCGGGGTGGGCACGGAGATCACGGCGACGTCGAAGCCCGCGCAGTGCTCGGGGGAGGTGGTGGGCAGGTAGCGGCCGGTGGCCAGTGCGTCGCGCAGCCGCGCGTCGGTGATGTCCTCGACGGGTGACTCGCCGGCGCAGAGCCGCTTGATCTTGGTCTCGTCGACGTCGAGGCCGACCACGTCGAAGCCCTGCTCCACCGCGCGGATGGCCAGCGGGAGGCCCACATAGCCCTGCCCGACGACGACCAGCCGCTGTGGCGCGCTCGACATGGGCCGCATGGTAGGCGCGCGTCGGTACCCGGCTAGGCTGCGCTCACGATGAGCACCCGGAAGCTGATCTTCCTGGCCCTCCTGTGCGGCATCGCCATCCTCACGGCGTTCACCGTGCAGATCGCCATCGCTCGCTGAACGACGCGCACACGACGGAGGTGGTCCCCACGGCCGAGCACTTCGATCTCGTGATCATCGGCGGTGGGCCAGCCGGCTATGCCGCAGCGCTCTACGGCGCATCCGCGGGGCTGCACCTTGCGCTGGTCGAGCGCGCCAAGGTGGGCGGCACCTGCCTGCACGTGGGTTGCATCCCGGCCAAGGCGCTGCTGGAGACGGCCGCGGTCCACCGCACCGTCTCGCGGGCGGGTGAGCTGGGCATCGCTGCTGGCTCCCCGACGGTCGATCTCCGGGCCACCCAGGCCCGCAAGCAGCAGATCATCGACCAGCTCACGGCGGGTCTCAGCGGGCTGCTGAAGCGGCGCACGGTGACGGTCTTCGATGGGACGGGCACCCTGCACGCCGGTCGGGTGGTGCGCGTCAGCGGTGGCTCGTCCGGAGAGGTGGAGATCACCGGCGACCGTGTCCTGCTGGCGTCCGGGTCGGTGCCGCGGACGCTCCCGGGGTTCGAGGTCGACGGGCGCTTCGTCATGACCTCCGATGAGCTGCTCTCGATCGAGGAGCTCCCGTCGAGGGCGGTGGTGATCGGTGGCGGCGCGATCGGGTGTGAGTTCGCGTCGATGATGGCCGACCTGGGTGCGCAGGTCACCGTGCTCGAGGCGCTGCCCAGGATCCTGCCCGGTTGTGACGACGACATCACCAGGGTGGTCACCCGGTCCTTCGCCAAGCGCGGCATCGACGTGCGCACCGGGGTCACCGTGAAGGGTCACACCCCCGGTACGAGCACCACCGTCGTCTCACTCGGCGAGGGCGAGACCATCGAGACGGAGCTGATCGTGGTGTCCGTGGGGCGCCGGCCGCTCGCGGAGACGCTGGGTCTCGAAGGAACCGCCGTCGAGGTGAGCGAACGCGGCCACGTCGTGGTCGACGACCGCTGCCGGACCGCGGAGCCGGGGGTCTACGCCGCCGGCGACCTGATCGCCACGCCTGCGCTCGCGCACGTGGGCTTCGCTGAGGGCATCCTGGTCGTGAAGGACGTGCTCGGAGAGGACCCGCTCCCCATCGACTACGGCCGGGTGCCGTGGTGCATCTACTGCCATCCGGAGGTGGCGTTCACCGGGCTCTCCGAGCAGGCAGCGAAGGAGGCCGGCTACGACGTGGTGACCGCGAAGCACCGCTTCGGCGGCAACGGTCGGGCGATGATCGTCGGCGACACCGAGGGGATGGTGAAGATCATCGCCGCCCGCGGACCCGACGGAGGCGCCGGGCAGATCCTCGGGGTGCACATGGTCGGACCGTGGGTCACCGAGCAGCTCGGTCAGGCCTACCTGGCCGTCAACTGGGAGGCGACCGCCGCGGAGGTCGCACAGTTCATCCAGCCGCACCCCACCATGAGCGAGGTGTTCGGAGAGGCCGCGATGGCGCTCACCGGGCGCTCCCTTCACTGACCTCATCGAGAGCCAGCGAGAGTCGAGGAACGACAGTCCATGGCCGAGATTCGGATGCCCCAGCTCGGTGAGTCGGTCACCGAGGGGACGATCACCAAGTGGTTCAAGGCGGTCGGCGACCACGTGGCCGAGGACGAGGTGCTCTTCGAGGTGTCGACCGACAAGGTCGATTCGGAGGTGCCATCGCCCGTGTCCGGCTACGTCGCCGAGATCCGGGTGCCGGAAGGGGAGACGGCAGAGGTCGGAGCGGTCCTCGCCGTGGTGACCGACGCGCCGGTCGGCGGTGGGCAGCCCGATGCACAGGCACCCGCCTCCACCGAAACCTCTGCGCCCACCCTTCCCGCGCCCCCTGCATCCACACCCCCGGTTTCGGACCGCCCTGCGGCCGCGCCCCCTGTGCCGGAACCACAGGCGGAGCCAGCCGAGGCCACCACCGCCGGCGCCGGCGTACCCGCTGCGGCCGAGCCCGCTCCTGCGGGTCCGGACGGCACCCCCCGCCCGGCCGACGCCACCAGGGGTCGTCTCATGTCGCCGCTGGTCCGCCAGCTCGTGCACGACTACGGGCTCGACGTCACCCAGATCACCCCGACCGGTCCCGGGGGTCGGATCACCCGAGCCGACGTCGAGCGCGAGATCAACGCTCGCGGCGCCACGCGCCGAGTCGCCCGGCCCGCACCGACCACCACGCCCGCGGCCCCTCCGGTTGGTCAGGACGCGCCCCCGCGGCGAGCCGCTCCGGCTCCCCGATCAGGGACGGGAGACACGGTTGAGCCGCTCAACAACATCCGTCGCCGGACCGCTGAGCACATGGTGGCGTCGAAGTCGACCTCCCCTCACGCCTACACCGTGGTCGAGGTCGACTACGAGAACGTTGAGCGGGTGCGGCGGGCGCATCGCGACGAGTGGAAGGCCACCGAGGGCTTCAGCCTCACCTACCTGCCCTTCGTCGCCCGGGCGGTGATCGACGCGCTGGCCGAGTTCCCGCACATCAACGCAACGGTCGGCGACGGCGAGCTCATCGTCCACAACTACGTGAACCTGGCCATCGCGGTGGACCTCGACTTCGAGGGGCTGCTCGCCCCGGTGATTCACGAGGCCGACGACCTGCGACTCCGCGCCATCGCGAGAGCCATCAACGACCTGGCGACCCGGGCCCGCACGAAGAAGCTCTCGGTCGACGACATCACCGGTGGCACGTTCACGCTGTCCAACTCCGGCTCGTTCGGCAGCTATCTCGTGCTCCCGATCATCAACCAGCCGCAGGTGGCGATCCTCAGCACCGATGGCGTGTCACGCAAGCCGGTGGTCGTCACAGCCGAAGACGGCACCGAGGCCATCGCCATCCACTCCGTCGGGTTGCTCGCGATGAGCTGGGACCATCGGGCGTTCGACGGCGCCTACGCCGCCGCGTTCCTCGCCGCGGTGAAGGAGGTCATCGAGACCCGGGACTGGGAGGCCGAGCTCTGAGCGGCCGGCGGCTGCACGTCCGGTGGCTCGGGCGGGTGCCGTACCGCGAGGCCCACACCCTCCAGCGCGGCCTGTTCGAGCACGGTCTCGACGATTGGCTGCTGCTCCTCGAACACCCCCACGTGTACACGCTGGGTGCCCGCGGCGACCTCGCCCACGTGCTCGTCCCACCGGCTGAGGTCGGCGCGGAGCTGGTGCGTGCCGACCGGGGAGGCGACGTCACCTATCACGGACCAGGCCAGCTCGTCGGGTACCCGATCCTCACCGTGCCCGGCAAGCGAGGCGGGGGGTTGGCCGACACGGTGGCCTATGTGCGCGGGGTCGAGCAGCTGCTCATCGACGTGCTCACCGATCTGGGGTTGACCGACGTTGGGCGCCTGCCGGGGTTCCCCGGCGTCTGGGTCGAGCCGGAAGGGGAGCGACCGCGCAAGATCGCCGCGATCGGCGTCCGGTTGGCACGGGGCCGTTCGATGCACGGCTTCGCCCTCAACGTCGACCCCGACCTCACCATGTTCGGTCACATCGTCCCCTGCGGGATCGCAGACAAGGAGGTCACCTCCCTGCGGGCCGAGGGGCTGGCGGCCGACATGCGCACCGTGGTCGACGCGCTGGCCGAGCGGGCGGTGGCCCGTTGGGCGGGCGCAGCCGGTTGGGACCGAGCCGACGTGGTGTGGCGCCACTCGCCAGATGACCTGGCACCGTTCAGCCGTGGCGAGGGGCCGGGTGATCTGCCCGCACCGGGACGGGGAACCTCGCTGCGCCTCCGCGGTCGGTTAGCTGAGGCCGGGGTGGCCGGAGGTTACGACCTACACGAGCGCAAGCCGGAGTGGATGCGGGCGAAGGTCCGCATCGGAGACCGCTACCTCGCGCTGAAGCGCATCATGCGTGACCTCGGGCTGGTCACGGTGTGCGAGGAGGCCGGCTGCCCCAACATCTTCGAGTGCTGGGCCGACGGCACGGCGACGTTCATGATCAACGGCGAGCGCTGCACCCGTGCCTGTGGGTTCTGCCTGGTCGACACCCGCCGGCCCGAGCCACTCGACCCGGGTGAGCCGGAGCGGGTTGCGGAGGCGGTGGAGCGGATGGGTCTGCGGTACGCGGTGGTCACCGCGGTGGCCCGCGACGACCTGCCCGACGGTGGGGCCGGCGCGTTCGCGGCCACGATCGCCGCCATCCGCCGTCGCACCCCGCACGTCTCGGTCGAGGTGCTGATCCCGGACTGCCGAGGTGAAGCCGACGCGCTGCAGACCATCTTCGACGCCCGACCCGACGTGTTGAACCACAACGTGGAGACGGTGGCCCGGCTCCAGCGGGCGGTGCGCCCTTCGGCCTCGTACGCTCGCAGCCTCTCGGTGCTCGCGGCCGCCAGGCAAGCCGGGCTCACCACCAAGTCGGGGCTCGTACTGGGCCTCGGCGAGACCCGCGAAGAGGTGGAGGCCACCCTCGCCGATCTGGCCGGGGTCGGCACCGACATCGTCACGCTCGGCCAGTACCTGCGGCCCACCTCGCACCATCTCCCGGTGATCCGCTGGTGGCAGCCCTCCGAGCTCGACGAGCTGGCACGCGTCGGCGAGCGCATGGGCATCGCGCACGTCGAGGCCGGCCCGCTCACCCGCTCCAGCCACCACGCTCGCCAGGCGGCCGAGCGCGCGGGAAAACTGGCGGGATGGGCCGGCTCCACGAGGGACTCGACGACCAGCTGATCGACTGGATCGCCCTACAGCACGTCTTCTTCGTCGCCACCGCGCCGCGTGACGGGCACGTCAACGTCTCGCCCAAGGGCTACGACACCTTCCGGATCATCGACCGACACACGGTCGCCTACCTGGATCTCACCGGCAGCGGGGTGGAGACCATCGCACACGTGCGTGAGAACGGTCGGTTGACGATCATGTTCTGCGCCTTCGAAGGTGCCCCCCGGATCCTCCGGCTCCACGGGCAGGGCGAGATCCTCGAGCCGGGCGACACCGCTTTCGAGGAGCACCGGGGGCGGTTCCCCGATCTGCCTGGTGTGCGTGCGGTGATCGTCTTGCACGTCGAGCGTGTGTCGTCGTCGTGTGGGTACGGGGTGCCGCTCATGTCGTACGTGGGGGAGCGGGAGACGCTCGCCGAGTGGGCTGAGCGCAAAGGTGAGAAGGGTCTTGACGCGTACCGGTCGCAGCACAACGCCGTCAGCATCGACGGGCTGCCCGGGCTGGAGCGTGCCTCGCTCCCATCGAGCTGATCGCAGACGCACCGGATCGACACCGATCGACGCAGCGCGACGCGGGCCGCGGCGCATCCGGAGAGCTGGTCGCTGCCGCGTCCAGGTGCCGGTGTGCCGGCGTAGGTGGCGCTCCCGTAGCCTTGCGCGGTGACTTCAACGTCGCCCCACCCGCAGCGCATGGCTCGCGTCCGGCGCGCGATGGAGGACCAGGGCATCGACGTCCTGCTCCTCTCCGTGGGGGCCGACCTGCCGTGGCTGATCGGCTACGAGGCGATGCCCCTGGAGCGGCTGACGATGCTCGTCGTGCCCCGCGAGGCGGACGCCACCCTCGTCGTGCCCCTTCTGGAGGCGCCACGGGTGCGCGAGGAGCCTGACGTGTTCCGCATCGCGACCTGGACCGAGACCGACGATCCGGTGGAGCTGGTCGCCGCACTGGCGGGCCCGGTCGCGGTGGCGGCCGTCGGGAACCGCACCTGGTCGCAGTTCCTGGTCGAGCTGCTGCGGCGCATGCCGGGTACGGAGTTCCGCAACGCCAGCGAGATCACCGGCCCGTTGCGAGCGGTCAAGGACGACGCTGAGCTTGCCGCGCTCCGCCGAGCCGCGAGTGCGGCGGACCGGGTCGCCGAGCAGCTCCAGCGGGGCGAGATCCCGCTGATCGGCCGCACGGAGGCGGAGGTCTCCGCGGATCTGGGTC
>JBBFLY010000047.1:0-22802 GCA_037478855.1 Acidimicrobiales bacterium
CAGGGCGCTGCTGGAGAAGGTCGGCTTGGCCGACCGGGCCGACTACTTCCCCTCGCAGATCTCCGGCGGCCAGAAGCAGCGGGTGGCGATCGCCCGGGCGCTGGCCATGGAGCCGGAGCTGATGCTCTTCGACGAGCCGACCAGCGCCCTCGACCCGGAGCTGATCGGCGAGGTGCTCACGGTCATGAAGGAGCTCGCCCAGGAGGGCATGACGATGATCGTCGTCACCCACGAGATGGGCTTTGCCCGCGACGTCGCCGACCGGGTGATCGCCGCGGTGGGGGAGCTGGCGCGGTGATCGTCGTTCCGGTCCCCCTCGGTGAGCGCTCCTACGACGTCCTCGTCGGGGCCGGTGTGATCTCGTCGCTGCCGTCGGTCATCCCGCAGCGCAGTCGTCGGGTGGCGATCGTCACCCAGGCGGAGATCCCCGTTGAGGTCGATCCCGGTCGCGAACACCAGGTGTTCCTGATGGGCCAGGGGGAGGAGGCCAAGTCGCTCTCCACGGTCGAACAGCTCTGCCGGCAGTTCAGCCGCTGGGGGCTGACCCGCGCCGACACCGTGGTCGCGGTCGGCGGAGGACTGGTCACCGACACCGCCGGCTTCGCCGCGGCCATCTACCACCGGGGGGTCGCCGTGGTGCACGTGGCGACCACCCTGCTGGCCCAGATCGATGCCGCCATCGGAGGCAAGACCGGCGTGAACCTCCCTGAGGGGAAGAACCTGGTCGGCGCGTTCTGGCAGCCGCGGGCCGTGCTCTGCGATACCGACGTCCTCGCCACCATGCCACCCCGGGAGTACCGCAGCGGCCTGGGGGAGCTGGCCAAGTACCACTTCCTCGGTGGCGGGCGCCTTGACGACCTCCCCCTCGACGAGCGGATCGCGGCGTGCGTGCGCATCAAGGCTGAGGTGGTCTCGGCCGACGAGCGTGAGGGGGGTCGTCGGGCCAGCCTCAACTACGGCCACACCCTGGCCCACGCCCTGGAGACGGTCGGTCACTACGACCTGATGCACGGTGAGGCGGTGGCGATCGGGCTGATCTACGCCGCGGAGCTGGCGTACCGCCTCGGTCGCATCGACGAGCAGCGGCGCGCCGAGCACCGGCGGGTCGTCGCCGCGTACGGGCTGCCGAGCGCGCTGCCCGCTGGTGTCGACACCGACGAGCTTGTCGAGGTGATGGCCCGCGACAAGAAGGCGCTGTCGGGCCTGACCTTCGTCCTCGACGGACCGAACGGCGTGGAGCCGGTGACCGGGATCGACCGGTCGCTGCTGGATCAGGCCTTCGACGCGATCCGCGAGGAGCGGGAGGTGCCGGGATGAGTCGCCGCACGATCCTGCTGCTCTCCGGGCCGAACCTGAACCTGCTCGGCGAGCGCGAGCCGCGCCACTACGGCACCGCGACGCTCGACGAGCTCGTGGCTGCCGCGCGCGACTGCGCGGACCGGCACGGCTACGACCTCGAGCACCTGCAGTCGAACCACGAGGGTGCGCTGATCGACGCCATCCAGCAGGCCCGGGGCCGGTGCGCGGGCATCGTCATCAACGCCGGGGCGTTCACCCACTACGCCTGGGGCATCCACGACGCGCTCGCGATGTTCGACGGGCCGGTGATCGAGCTGCACCTCTCCAACCCGTACGCCCGTGAGCCGTGGCGGCACGTCTCTGTCGTCGCTCCCGTGGCGGTGGGGACCATCGCGGGGTTCAGGGAGGACGGCTACGTGCTTGCGATCGAAGCGCTCGTGCGCGTGCTCGCCCGCCGATGACCGGGCCCGCAGCCTCGCACGGTGTCGACGACCCCCTCCCCGCCATGGACGTCACGTCTCGCGCCGACCGGCTCCGTGCCCTGCTGGCGCGCGAAGGCTGCGATGGGCTGCTGGTCACCAACCTGATCGACGTGCGCTACCTGACCGGCTTCAGCGGTTCCGCGGGGCTGCTGCTCGTCCTCGCCGATGAGCTGGTCCTCGTCACCGACGGCCGGTACGGCGAACAGGCTGCCGAGCAGCTCCGGGCGGCCTCCGTACCCGCCCGCCTCGAGGTCACCGGCAGCGCGCAGCGCGAGGTGCTGCGCGCCGCGGCTGCCGGCGTCGCCCGGCTCGGGCTCCAGGCGGACCACGTGACCTGGGCGCAGCAGCGCTCGTTCGCCGAGGAGTGGTTCCCCCGCGCCGAGCTCGTCGCCACCGAGGGACTGGTCGAGGAGCTTCGGGCGGTCAAGGACCCCGGAGAGCTGGCACGCCTCGAGCGTGCCGCACGAATCGCGGACGAGGCGCTGGCTGCGGTCCGGGGACGCCTGGCCGAGCAACCCACGGAGCGGGAGGTGGCGCTGGAGCTCGAGAACGAGATGCGCCGTCTCGGCGCTGACGGACCGTCCTTCGAGACCATCGTCGCCTCGGGGCCGAACGGGGCCAAACCGCACGCCCGGCCGACGCACCGGGTGATCAGCGAGGGCGACCTCGTGGTGCTCGACTTCGGTGCCCTGGTGGACGGCTACCACTCCGACATGACCCGCACGATCGCGCTCGGTGAGCCCTCACCGACCCAGCAGCGGATGCTCGAGGTGGTCACCGGGGCCCAGCAGCGGGGTGTGGAGGCGGTCCGGGCTGGGGTTGCCGCCAGCGTGGTCGACGCGGCCTGCCGGGAAGTCATCGCTGCCGCGGGATGGGCGGACGCGTTCCTCCACGGCACCGGTCACGGGGTGGGGCTCGAGATCCACGAGCGACCGCGGGTGGCGGCGACGAGCGATGCTACGCTCGCCGCTGCGAACGTCGTCACCGTGGAGCCGGGCGTCTACCTTCCGGAGCACGGTGGGGTCCGCGTCGAAGACACCGTCGTGGTGCTCGAAGACGGCTGCCGGCCCCTGACTCACTCGCCGAAGCACACCGGTGTGTGACCCGTACGCGACCGAGCACACCACCCATCACCACGGGTAGCGGAGAACCTCATGGCCACGATCACCACCAACGACCTCAAGAACGGCATGACGCTCGATCTCGACGACGGCCTCTTCGACGTGGTCGAGTTCCAGCACGTGAAGCCCGGCAAGGGCGGTGCGTTCGTGCGCACCACCCTGAAGAACGTCCGATCCGGCGCGGTGCTCGAACGCACCTTCAGAGCGGGAGAGAAGGTGGAGCGGGCGATCATCGACAAGCGCGAGATGCAGTTCCTCTACCGCGACGGTGACGACTACGTCTTCATGGACAACACGACCTACGAGCAGATGAACGTGGGCAGAGCCGCTCTGGGTGATGCCGCGAACTACCTGGTGGAGGGCTCCGCAGCGATCCTGAACCTCTACAACGGGGAGATCGTGGGGGTCGACCTGCCCGCGGCGGTCGAGCTGACCGTCACCGAGACCGAGCCCGGCGTCCAGGGTGATCGGGTCTCCGGGGCCCGCAAGCCGGCCACCCTTGAGACCGGCCTGGTCGTGCAGGTGCCGCTGTTCGTCAACCCGGGCGACCGGGTCAAGGTTGACACCCGCACCGGCGAGTACCTGACTCGGGCGTGAGCGACGGGTCACGCTCCACCGGCATCGGCAGCCGTCGCGCAGCCCGGGAGCGTGCCCTGGAGCTGCTCTATGAGGCCGAGGTCAAGCAGCAGGAGCCCGGCGAGCTCATCGGGCAGCTCCCCGTGGCCCCGGACGAGTTCACCACCGAGCTGGTCACCGGCGTCGGTGAGCACCTCGCGGAGCTCGAC
The DNA here is from genome assembly GCA_037478855.1 of Acidimicrobiales bacterium. Lineage (GTDB taxonomy): Bacteria > Actinomycetota > Acidimicrobiia > Acidimicrobiales > Acidimicrobilacustridaceae > Rhabdothermincola. The sequence goes on from JBBFLY010000047.1 coordinate 3,688, forward strand.
GAGCTGATCGGGTCCTACGCGAGGGGCTGGGCTGTCGAGCGGATGCCGGCGCTCGACCGAGCGCTGCTGCGGATCGGGGCGTTCGAGCTGCTTCACCGGCAGGAGATTCCTACCGCAGTGAGCATCTCGGAGGCCGTTGAGCTCGCCAAGCGCTTCTCCACCGAGGAGTCAGGTCGGTTCGTCAACGGGGTGCTCGCCGCCATCGCCGCCGACGTCCGCTCCGCGTGACGGGCGCAGTGGCCGGTGGCGGTCACGTGGTGGGCGGTGCGGGACTGCTACATTGACCCTCTGACCGTGAAGCGGGTCCGGCGAGGCCCGCACGGACAGGAGGACCACGCCTGTGGCTGAGCGTGAACGACGTCTGACGCCCCCATACGGGGGCGTTTTCGTTGCCCGCAAGCGGGTGATGGACGCAAACGACCTGCAGCGGGCCGTCTGGCGGATGGCCCATGAGATCGTCGAGCGGAACCACGGCCTCGACGACGTCGTGCTGATCGGGCTGCAGACTGGTGGGGTGCCGCTGGCCCGCCGGCTGGCGGAGGCGCTCCGGAAGATCGAAGGCGTCGACGTGCCGGTCGGCACCCTCGACGTCGCCTTCTACCGTGACGACATCGGTCTGCGGCCGGTGCTGCCCGAAGCGGTCACCGACATCCCCTTCGACGTCAGCGGCCAGATCGTCGTGCTGGTCGACGACGTGCTCTTCACCGGTCGGACCATCCGAGCGGCGCTCGACGCGCTCACCGACTTCGGCCGGCCCCGCGCCGTCCAGCTCGCCGTCATGGTTGACCGGGGCCACCGTGAACTGCCCATCCGCCCGGACTTCGTGGGCAAGAACCTGCCGACGCGACGCGACGAGGTGGTCGATGTCGGTCCCGACGGCGTCGAGCTCGGGGAGATGGTCAAGTGACCGGTCTGCTGTCGGTGGCCGACCTCGGCGTCGAAGGCATCGAAGAGATCCTGCGACTCACCGACTCGTTCGTGGAGGTGAGCGAACGTTCCATCCCGAAGGTGCCGGCGCTGCGGGGGAAGACCGTGGTGTCGCTGTTCTACGAGGAGTCGACCCGCACCAGGCTGTCGTTCGAGACCGCGGCCAGACGGCTGGGTGCCGACACGATGACGTTCAACGTCAGCGCCTCCTCGGTGAAGAAGGGCGAATCCGTGCGTGACACCGTGCAGACGATCGAGGCGATGGGGGTGGACGCGATCGTGGTGCGGCACGCGAGCGCCGGTGTGCCCTGGCAGATTGCCCGCTGGGTGTCGTCGTCGGTGATCAACGCGGGCGACGGCTGGCATGAGCACCCCACCCAGGCGCTGCTCGACTGCTACACGATCCGCCAGCGACTGGGCTCGCTCGAGGGTCGCCGCATCGCGATCGTCGGCGACGTGAAGCACAGCCGGGTGGCCCGGAGCGACGTGCTGGCGTTCAGCCTGCTCGGGGCGGAGGTGGTCCTCGTCGCCCCACCGACGTTGCTGCCACCGAGTCTGGAGGGCTGGCCGGTCACGGTCGCCGCCGACCTTGACGAGACCCTCCCGAAGGTCGACGTCGTGTACCTCCTGCGGATGCAGCGTGAGCGCCAGACGGAGGCGTTGCTGCCGTCGCTGCGCGAGTACACGGCCCGGTTCGGGCTGACCGCGCGCCGCGCCGCGCTCCTCCCCGAGGACAGCATCGTGATGCATCCCGGTCCGATGAACCGCGGTGTGGAGATCGCCGCTGAGGTCGCGGACCTGCCCAACGCGGTGATGGCCGACCAGGTGCGCAACGGCGTGGCGGTACGCATGGCCGTGCTGTTCTGGCTGCTCGGCTCGGGTTCGCAGCTGGAGGGGGTCGAACATGGGTGAGGCGGTGAGCGTCCTCATCAAGGGTGGCCGGGTGGTGGACCAGCATGGCGAGCGGATCGCCGACATCGCCATCGGTGCCGACGGTCGCATCCTCGAGGTAGCCGAGAGTCTCGATCCCGTCGCGGCACGGGTACTCGACGCGACCGGGTGCGTCGTGGCCCCAGGGCTGGTGGACCTGCACACGCACCTGCGTGAACCGGGGCGGGAGGAAGCGGAGACCGTCGAGACGGGCTCGCGCGCCGCGGCGCTGGGAGGGTTCACGGCGGTGATCGCCATGCCCAACACCGATCCCGCGATCGACAGCGCGGCCGTGGCGGCCCGGGTTCTCGAGCTCGGCAAGGGGGCATTGTGCGAGGTCTTCACCGCCGGGGCGATCACGGTCGGCCGCAAGGGGGAGCAGCTCGCACCGATGGGGGAGATGGCGGACCTGGGGGTACGGCTGTTCACCGACGACGGGCGTGGGGTCCAAGACGAGCGGCTCATGCGACGAGCTCTCGAGTACGCGAGCGGGCTCGACGCCACGCTCGCCCAGCACTGCGAGGTCGAATCCCTCTCTCGTGGTGGGCACATGCACGAAGGTGCGTGGTCCTCCCGACTGGGCATCCCCGGCATCCCGGCAGCCGCCGAGGAGCTGATGGTGGGGCGCGATCTGGCACTGGTCGAGCTCACCGGTGCCCGGATGCACTTCCAGCACCTCTCCACCGCCGGGTCGGTGGAGCTGGTGCGCGCCGCCAAGGCCAGGGGCCTTCCTGTGACCGCTGAAGCCTGTCCTCACCACTTCACGCTCACGGACGCGGCGGTCGCGAGCTACGACCCGGTGTTCAAGGTGAACCCGCCCCTGCGCACCGAGGCGGACGTGGCTGCGATCAAGCGCGGCCTCGCTGACGGCACCATCGACGCGATCGCCACCGACCACGCGCCGCACACGCAGGAGACCAAGGAGGCGCCCTTCGACGAGGCGCCCTGCGGCATGGTCGGTCTCGAGACCGCCCTCGCGCTCGCGCTGACCGAGCTCGACCTGCCCCTGGCGCGGGTGCTCGCCCTGCTGTCATGGCAGCCGGCGGTGATCGCACGTATCAGCGGCGCACACGGTGGTCCGGTGGCGGCAGGCCGGCCCGCGAACCTCTGCGTGATCGACACAGAGGCGACCTGGGTGGTCGATGCGTCCCGCAGCGCGTCGCGCAGCCGCAACAACCCGTACCAGGGTCGCAGGCTTCGCGGCAGGGTGCGGCACACCATCGTGTGGGGAGAGCCGGTCGTGATCGACGGGGAGGCGCAGCGATGACCGTCCGGGAGGCCTCTCTGGTGCTTGCCGACGGAACGACCTTCGAAGGGGAGGCCATCGGCGCTGACCCCCCTTCGGGCGTGACCACGGGTGAGGTGGTGTTCAACACCGTCCTCACGGGCTATCAGGAGGTGATCACTGACCCCTCGTACGCAGGGCAGATCATCACCTTCACCTACCCGCACATCGGCAACTACGGAGTCTCGCCGCTCGACAACGAGGCACGACGCCCGCACTGCCGGGGCGTGATCGTCCGTGACCTCGCCCGACGCCGCAGCAACTGGCGAAGCGACGAGGACCTCGACGGGTTCCTCCGTCGTCACGGCATCGCCGGGATCGCGGGAGTCGACACGAGACGCCTCACCCGGCACATCCGTGAAGCCGGGGCGATGCCCGGCGCGTTCGGCACCGCGGACCGGGCCACCCTCGAGCGGGCCGCGAAGCAGGAGCCGGGCACCGACGGAAGGGACCTGGTCCGAGAGGTGACCTGTGCCGAGCCCTACACGTTCCGGTCGCCTACGGCCGCCCGGGGGAGCGCATCCAAGCGGGTGGTGGCCTATGACTTCGGCATCAAGACCACGATCCTGCGCCACTTGGGCGAGATCGCCACGGTCGAGGTGGTGCCCGCCTCGACCCCGGCGTCGGCGGTGCTCGAGCGCGCCCCCGACGGGGTGTTCCTCTCCAACGGACCGGGCGATCCGGCCGCGGTGGCGGGGGTGCCCGAAGCCATCGGCGAGCTGCTGGGTCGGGTCCCGGTCTTCGGGATCTGCCTCGGGCACCAGCTGCTCGCCACGGCGATCGGCGGTCGCACGTTCAAGCTGCCGTTCGGCCACCACGGCGGCAACCACCCAGTGAGCCGCCTCTCGACCGGTCAGGTGGAGATCACCAGCCAGAACCACAACTACGCGGTCGACGAGGACTCGGTCGCGGGTGTGGCCGAGATCACCCACCGCAACCTCAACGACGGTGTCGTCGAGGGCATCCGCTGCCGCGACGTGCCCGCGTTCGGTGTGCAGTACCACCCCGAGGCAGGCCCCGGTCCCCACGATGCCCGGTACCTGTTCGCGCTGTTCGACGAGCTGATGGAGGCGCACCGCTAGTGCCACGGCGTGAGGATCTCGAGAGCATCCTGGTCATCGGCTCCGGCCCGATCGTCATCGGCCAGGCCTGCGAGTTCGACTACTCGGGCACGCAAGCCTGTCGGGTGCTGCGGGAGGAGGGCTACCGGGTGGTGCTCGTCAACTCGAACCCGGCGACCATCATGACCGACCCGGACTTCGCGGACGCCACCTACGTCGAGCCGCTCGACGTCGAGATCCTCACCAGGATCATCGAGCGGGAGCGCCCGGACGCCGTGCTCCCCACGCTCGGGGGTCAGACGGCCCTCAACCTGGCCATGGAGCTCGTGGAGGCGGGCACGCTCGACGAGCTCGGTGTGGAGCTGATCGGCGCGAACGCGCAGGCCATCGCGACCGCGGAGGACCGCGAGCAGTTCAAGGCCGCGATGCACGAGATCGGGCTGGCCACCCCTGCTTCGGGGATCGCCCACACCCTCGACGAGGCGATGGAGGTGGTCGAGCGCATCGGGCTGCCGGTCGTGGTGCGCCCCGCATACATCCTCGGAGGTCGGGGCACCGGCATCGCGCACACCACCGAGGAGTTCCGGCGCATCGCCCGGCGTGGTCTCGACGCCAGCCCGATCTCGGAGATCCTGATCGAGAAGTCGATCGCCGGCTGGAAGGAGTACGAGCTGGAGGTCATGCGCGACCGGGCGGACAACTGCGTTGTCGTCTGCTCGATCGAGAACCTCGATCCGATGGGTGTGCACACTGGCGACTCGATCACCGTCGCGCCCGCCCAGACCCTCTCCGACGTGGAGTACCAGGCGATGCGCGACGCGGCGTTCGCGTGCATCCGTCGCGTCGGGGTCGAGACGGGTGGCTCGAACGTGCAGTTCGCGCTCGATCCCTCCAACGGCGAGATGGTGATCATCGAGATGAACCCGCGGGTGAGCCGCTCCTCGGCGTTGGCGTCGAAGGCGACGGGCTTTCCCATCGCCAAGATCGCGGCGCGCCTGGCGGTGGGCTACACGCTCGACGAGATCCCGAACGACATCACCCGCAAGACCCCGGCCAGCTTCGAGCCCACGATCGACTACGTCGTGACGAAGGTGCCGAGGTGGGCGTTCGAGAAGTTCCCGGGCATCCCGGCGGTGCTCGGGACGCAGATGCAGTCGGTCGGTGAGGCCATGGCTGTCGGCCGTACCTTCCCCGAGTCGCTCCAGAAGGGGTTGCGGTCCCTCGAGCAGGGGCGCTTCGGACTCAACTGCGACCCTGCGGAGCGTGAGCTCGATGCCCTCAGCGACGCCGAGCTGCTCTCGCGGGCCGCGGTGGCCACCCCTGACCGACCGTTCCAGCTCGAAGCGTTGCTGCGTCGAGGGGTCGGGGTCGATCGGGTGCACGAGGCCACGGGGGTCGATCCCTGGTTCCTCGACCAGATGCTGCTCATCGTCGAGGAGCGTGAGCATCTCGCCTCGGTGGGCTTCGAGGCGCTCTCCAGGGCCGACTGGCGGAGAGCGAAGCGGCTCGGCTTCTCCGACGCGCAGCTGGCCTACCTCTGGGGTGTCGACGAGGCCGACGTGCGTGCCCGCCGACTCTCCCTCGGGGTGCGGCCGACCTTCAAGACCGTGGACACCTGCGCTGCCGAGTTCGCCGCCGAAACGCCCTACCACTACTCGACCTACGAGGAGGAGGACGAGGTGCGCGAGGGCGATCGCCCCAAGGTGGTGATCCTCGGGTCGGGCCCCAACCGGATCGGTCAGGGCATCGAGTTCGACTACTGCTGCGTGCACGCCAGCTTCGCGCTGCGTGAGGCGGGCTACGAGACCGTCATGGTGAACTGCAACCCGGAGACGGTCTCCACCGACTACGACACCAGCGACCGGCTCTACTTCGAGCCGCTCACCCATGAGGATGTGATGAACGTCATCGAGGCCGAACGGCCGGTCGGGGTGATCGTCAGCCTCGGCGGTCAGACCCCGCTGAAGCTGGCGAACACGCTCCCCGTCGAGCTGGTGTGCGGCACCAGTCCCGCATCGATCGACGCGGCCGAGGACCGCGAGCGTTGGAACGCCCTGTGCGCCAGGCTCGAGATCCCGCAACCCGCCGGTGGTACCGCGACTACCGTCGAGGAGGCGCTGCAGGTGGTGGAGCGGGTGGGCTACCCCGTGCTGGTGCGCCCCTCGTACGTCCTCGGTGGCCGGGCCATGGAGATCGTCTACGACGAGGAGGGCCTCCGACGAGCGATGGAGGAGCTCGCGGGCTTCGGCAGCCTCGGCAGGGAGGGTGGCCTCTCGGCTGAGCGCCCGGTGCTCGTCGACCGGTTCCTCGAGGACGCGACCGAGGTCGACGTGGACGCGATCCGCGACCGGACCGGCGAGCTCCTGATCGGCGGCGTGATGGAGCACGTCGAGGAGGCTGGGGTGCACAGCGGGGACAGCGCCTGCACGCTCCCCCCGCACTCACTGTCGCCCGAGACGATCCTCGTCATCGAGGACTACACCCGGCGCATCGCGGACGCGCTTGAGGTCTGCGGGCTGATCAACGTGCAGTACGCGGTGAAGGCCAACCAGGTCTTCGTCATCGAGGCCAACCCCCGTGCGTCGCGCACCGTGCCGTTCGTGGCCAAGGCCACCGGGGTCCCGTTGGCGAAGATCGCCTCGCGGGTGATGGTCGGCGCCACCCTCGACGAGCTGCGCGCGGAGGGCCTGCTCCGCGATCGCGTTCAGGGCGACCACTTCGCGGTGAAGGAGGCGGTGCTCCCGTGGAGCCGCTTCCCAGATGTCGATTCGGTGCTCGGGCCGGAGATGCGCTCGACCGGCGAGGTCATGGGCATCGATGCCACGTTCGGCTTGGCCTTCGTGAAGGCCCAGCTGGCGGCGGGAACGAAGCTCCCCGAGCGGGGCACGGTCTTCCTCTCTCTCGCGGACCGGGACAAGCCACTGGGAGCGCGAGCCGCGAGGCGCTTCGCCGAGCTCGGCTTCTCGATCGCCGCCACCTCGGGGACCGCGGCCTTCCTCGAGGATCAGGGCATCGAGGTCTCCACGGTGGTGGCGAAGCTCGGGGAGGCGAGCGGCCACGACGCGGTGGAGCTGATCGCCAGCGGCAAGGTCGACCTGGTGATCAACAGCCCCCGCGGTCGTGGCCCGCGCGCCGACGGCGCGCACATCCGGGCCGCCGCAGGTGCCCACGGGGTGCCGCTGCTGACCACCGCGGCAGCCGGTCTCGCCGCGGCCAACGGCCTGGCCGACTGGTTCCACCACGAGATCCGCGTCCGGAGCCTGCAGGAGTACCACGGGGGTCGCGGCGCCGACCAGCTGAGCTTGCCGCTGTGAGCATCCCGGGGCGGCGCGGGAGACCGGCACCTGACCGGCCTTCGACCTTCGCGGTCGATCTGACCACGAGGGTGGGGACGGTCACGCTTAGCAACCCGGTGATGACCGCATCGGGTACCGCTGGTCACGGCGACGAGCTGGGACGCTATGTGGATCTGGCATCGCTCGGCGCGGTGGTGGTGAAGTCGCTCTCCGCCGGGCCCTGGCCGGGGAACCCCGCCCCCCGGGTCCACGAGACCGCGGCGGGGATGATCAACAGCGTTGGGCTGCAGGGGCCGGGGGTCGAGCGCTGGATCGAGCAGGAGCTGCCGGCGTTGCTCGCGGCGGGTGCAACGGTGGTGGCCAGCATCTGGGGGCGCAGCGTCGACGAGTACCGTGCCGCGGCTGCAGCGCTGCGCGGAGCGCCCGAGGGGGTCGTCGCGGTCGAGGTCAACCTCTCGTGCCCGAACCTGCACGGCCACGGGTCGTCGGACCCGTCGGCGCTTGCGGGGATGTTCGCCCAGGACGCTGCGGCGGCTGCCGCGGCGATCGAGGCGAGCCGGGTCTGTGGGCGGCCGCTGTGGGCGAAGCTCACCGCGAACGTGACGAGCATCGTGGCCATCGCCGAGTCCGTTCGCGACGCCGGAGCGGAGGCGGTGACGCTGATCAACACGCTGCCCGCCATGAGCATCGACCCTGAGACCCGTCGTCCCCGTCTCGGGGCGGGGAGGGGCGGACTCTCCGGTCCAGCGATCCACCCGGTCGCTGTGCGAGCGGTCTACGACGTGCACGCCGCGCTCCCGGACCTGCCGATCATCGGTGTCGGCGGGGTGGCGACCGGGCGGGACGCTGTCGAGCTGCTCCTGGCTGGTGCGGCCGCGGTGCAGGTGGGGACCGCATCCTTCGCGGACCCGCGAGCGGCCGGCTCGGTGCTAGCGGAGCTGACCGCGTGGTGCGCCCGGCACGGAGTGCGAGCGGTGGAGGAGCTGATCGGAGGAGCCCATGGCAGCTGACGGAGGGAACGAGCGGCTGGGCGGCGCCGATGAGTCGGTGCGGTCCAGGTTGGCGCTGGCACTCGACGTCGACGATCTGGTCCACGCCCAGCGCCTTGCCGGTCTGCTCCGCCCCTGGTTCGGCGTGGCGAAGGTCGGCCTCGAGCTCTACAGCGCCGCCGGGCCGGAAGCGATCGGCAGCCTGAGCGACGCGGGCTTCGAGGTCTTCGTCGATCTCAAGCTGCTCGACATCCCGACCACGGTGCACAAGGCGGCCCGGGTTCTCGGCTCGCTCGGCGCCCGCATGCTGACCCTGCACGCCCGGGGTGGCACCCCGATGCTGCGTGCCGGGGTGGAAGGCCTGCGCGAGGGGGCCGCCGCCGCCGGCCTCCCCCCACCGGTCGCCCTGGCGGTGACCGTGTTGACCAGCGACGACTCCGCACCGGCGCACATCATCCCCCAGCGCGTCGCGCTGGCGGTCGAGTCCGGCTGCGGCGGGATCGTCTGCGCGGCGGGCGACGTGCGTGACGCGAAGGAGCTGGCTCCACGCCTGCTCGCCGTGGTGCCGGGCATCCGGCCGGCGGGAGCCTCGGTCCACGACCAGGCGAGGACCGCCACCCCGGCCGCGGCGATCGCAGTGGGCGCCGACCTGCTCGTCGTGGGGAGGGCGGTGACCCAGGCCGACGACCCGGTCGCCGCTGCGGCGGCCATCGCTGCCGAGGTGGCTGACGCCTCGCGCTAGGGTCGCCCGTATGGCACACCCTCCCGCTCTCTCCGACGAACAGCGCCAGCTCGCGCTGGCCCGGGCAGCCGAGGTCCGACGGGCTCGGGCCGAGCTGAAGGAGAAGCTCAAGATGGGCTCCGTGAGCCTGCGTGAGGTGCTGGCGCAGGCCGAGACCGACGACACCGTCGGCAGGATGAAGGTCGTGTCCGTGCTCGAGTCGCTTCCCGGGGTCGGGAAGGTGAAGGCCCGGCGCACCATGGAGGAGATCGGCATCGACGACGCCCGTCGCCTGCGCGGCCTCGGTGAGAAGCAGCGCCGGGCGCTCCTCGACGCCTTCGGTGGCTGAGGGCCGCTCAGCACGATGATCATCGTCATCTCAGGCCCCGGCGGCGTGGGCAAGGGGACGGTGGTGCACAGGCTCGTGGAGCGCGATCCCACCTTGTGGCTGAGCAGGTCGTGGACCACCCGCGCCCGCCGACCGGGGGAGCCGGAAGACGCCTACGTCTTCGTCGACGAGCAGACCTTCCGCCGTCGGGTGGCGGAGGGTGGCTTCCTCGAGCACGCGGAGTTCCTGGGCAACCTGTACGGCACACCGGTGCCCGACGACCTCCCGCCCGGCCACGATCTGCTCCTCGAGATCGACGTGCAGGGGGCCGAGCAAGTGCACCGTCAGGCTCCCGACGCGCTGTTCGTGCTGCTGGTGGCTCCCTCGCGCGAGGAGCAGGCGGCACGTCTCATGGCGCGGGGCGACTCGCCCGAGCAGGTCGAGCGTCGCCTGGCGAAGGCCGATGAGGAGATCGCCACGGCCCGGCGTCTCGGCGCGGTCGAGGTGGTCAACGACCGTCTCGAAGACACCGTCGAGCAGCTGGAGGCGCTTATCCGACAGGCGCGCGCGGTCCGCAGCGGCGGGCCGGGCAGCTGAGCGCGTCAGCCGACGGTCACCGACAACCCTCACCCCGCCGGATTCGGATGGTCAGCCGCTGCTGCTAGGATTGTTCGCTGCCGTCCGCCCGCCCCCATGAACGGAGACGACATGGCGCAGGTCCACGACACGATGATGAACCCTCCCATTGAGGAGCTCCTGTCCAAGGTCGACTCGAAGTTCAAGCTCGTCACGTTGGCGGCGATGCGCGCCCGGCAGATCAACTCCTACTTCCTCCATCTCGGTGAGGGGCGCGGAGCCAACATCCCGCCGCAGGTCACCTCGGTGGCTCGCAAGCCGCTGTCGATCGCGTTCGAGGAGATCGCTGCCGACAAGATCAAGCCCGAGCCGATCGGTGACGAAGCCGCAGTCGAACCCGAGGCCGCGTCCGCCGGGTAGGCGGCGCCGCTCCGCTGCTCCGACATGCTCGCCGGGCGCACCATCGTCCTCGGCGTGACGGGTGGCATCGCCGCCTACAAGGCCGTCGAGGTCTGCCGCCGTCTCGTCAACGCGGGCGCCCATGTGGCGCCGGTGCTGACCGAGGGCGCAACGCGCTTCATCGGGGAGGCCACCTTCTCTGCGCTGGCCTCGGAGCCGGTGCAGACCTCGCTGTGGCACGAACGGGATCCGATCCCGCACACGCGGCTCGGCCAGATGGCTGACCTGGTCGTGGTGTGTCCGGCCACCGCCCGGCTGATCGGTGCGTACGCGGCCGGCATCTCCGACGACCTGCTGACCGCCACGCTGCTGGCCACCAGGGCGCCGGTGGTGCTGTGCCCGGCGATGCACACCGAGATGTGGGAGCACCCGGCCGTACAGCACAACCTCGCTGTCCTCGCCGAGCGGGGGGTGACCGTGGTCCCGCCGGGGAAGGGGCAGCTGGCTGGCGGCGACGTCGGTGTCGGCCGGCTGGCCGAGCCGGAGCTGATCCTGGCCGAGATCGAGCGCGTCCTGGCCCCGAGGGACATGGAGGGCTGGCGGGTGTTGGTCACCGCCGGCGGCACTCGGGAGGCGATCGATCCGGTCCGGGTGATCACCAACCGCTCCTCAGGCAAGCAGGGGCACGCCATCGCGGCTGAGGCCGCGGCCCGCGGGGCCAAGGTGACGCTGGTGACCACCACCGATCGCCCGGCGCCGGTGGGCGCCGAGGTGGTCCGGGTCGTGAGCGCGGCGGAGATGGAGGCCGCGGTGATGCCCCGCGCGGCCGAGCAGGACGTCATCGTGATGGCCGCGGCGGTGGCGGACTTCCGCCCCGCGCAGGTAGCCCCCCACAAGATCAAGAAGGGCGCAAAGCCGCCGCAGATCGTGCTCGAGCCCACCCACGACTTCCTCGTCGATCTCGGCGAGCGCAAGCCGGCCGGCCAGATCCTGGTGGGCTTCGCGGCGGAGACCGAGGACCTGCTCGCCAACGCCCGCGACAAGCTGGTTCGCAAGCGGCTCGACCTCATCGTCGTAAACGACGTGTCCGCACCGGGAGCTGGCTTCGAGCATGACACCAATCAGGTGGTGATCCTCTCGCCCGCCGGGATCGAGCATGATGGAGCGCTGACCGACAAGCGGTCGGTCGCCCGTGCCGTGCTCGACGCCGTCGTGGCGGCGCGGGCGGCCAGGCGCACCCCGCAACCGGAGTGAGCCCCGTGTCCGTGACCCGACCCGGCCGCCTCCCGCTGAGGCCGGCCCAGAACAGGAGCATCCCGTGACCAGCTGGACCTTCACCTCGGAGTCCGTCACCGAGGGCCATCCCGACAAGATGGCTGACCAGATCTCGGACTCCATCCTCGACGCCCTGCTGCGCGAGGATCCGGAGAGCCGGGTGGCCTGCGAGACGTTGGTGACCACCGGCCTCGCGATCGTGGCGGGCGAGATCACGACCAAGGCCTGGGTCGACATCCCCGGCATCGTGCGGTCGACGATCAACGAGATCGGCTACAACCGGGAGTCCTACGGCTACGACGGCTCCACGGTGGGGGTGATGGTCGCTCTCGACGAGCAGTCGCCCGACATCGCGCAGGGGGTCGACGACTCCGAGGAGGTCCGCAGCGGCACCAGCGGTGAGGACCTCCTCAACAAGCAGGGCGCCGGCGACCAGGGGATGATGTTCGGCTACGCCTGCGATGAGACCGACGTGTTCATGCCGTTGCCGATCCACCTGGCGCACCGCATGGCCGAACGGCTGGCCGAGGTGCGCAAGGCCGGAACCGTCCCGTACCTGCGCCCCGACGGCAAGACCCAGGTCACCTTCGACTACGTCGACGGCAAGCCGGTGCGGCTCCGGACCGTGCTGATCTCCACGCAGCACAACGACGGTGTGGACCGTGACGAGGTCATCAAGCCTGATCTGATCGAGCACGTGATCCGACCGGTGATCCCTCCGGCGTTCGCTGACGACGACTACGAGGTGTACGTCAACCCGACCGGCCGCTTCGTCATCGGCGGTCCCGTCGGCGACGCGGGCCTCACCGGCCGCAAGATCATCGTTGACACCTACGGCGGGATGGCCCGCCACGGAGGCGGTGCGTTCTCCGGCAAGGACCCGTCCAAGGTCGACCGCTCCGCGGCGTACGCGGCCCGCTGGGTCGCGAAGAACGTCGTCGCATCCGGGGCGGCGAGCCGGTGCGAGATCCAGGTCGCCTACGCCATCGGCATGGCACGCCCGATCTCGGTGATGGTGGAGACCTTCGGGACCGAGAACGTCGATCCGCTCAAGATCACCGAGGCGGTCAAGGAGGTGTTCGATCTCCGACCCGCCGCGATCATCCGGGATCTCGACCTGCGCCGCCCGATCTTCCGCAAGACGGCGGCCTACGGGCACTTCGGTCGGACCGAGCCGGAGTTCACCTGGGAGCAGACCAACCGGGTGGACGATCTGCGGTCTGCACTCGGTCTCTGAGCGACGCGGCGCCGATCGTGCCGCGGGTCGTGCGGGTCCTCCCTGACGTTCCTGCCATCGACAAGGCCTTCGACTACCTGGTCCCCGACGAGCTCGGGGACCAGGTCCGCGTCGGCACGATGGTGCGCATCGCGCTGCACGGTCGGCGGGTGGGTGGCTGGGTGGTCGCCGACGGTGTCGAGCCACCACCGGGCATCGGGCTCAAACCACTCGCCAAGGTGACGGGATGGGGTCCCACCCCGGATCTGCTCGATCTGGCCCGGTGGGCGTCGTGGCGGTGGGCGGGCCGGCCGGCGTCGTTCCTGCGGACTGCCTCGCCGGAGCGTGCCGTGATCGACCTGCCCGACCCCGCCTCCTCCACCCACCCGCTGCCGGAGGTGACGGACGGGCTGATCCGCGACGCGCTCGGCAACCGCGGGGTGACGGTCCTTCGTCTGCCGCCGGCTGCGGACTGCTACCCCGTGGCCCTTGCGGCGGCCGCCACCGGGCGGGCACTGATCCTCGTTCCGACGACCTCGGCTGCGAGACATCTCGGACTGCGGTTGCGACGGGCCGGTGCGTCGGTGGCGGTGATGCCCCACGAGTGGGCCCGGGCGCGTGCCGGGGCGACCGTGGTCGGGACACGGGCTGCCGCCTGGGCGCCGGTGGTCGACCTCTCCGCGGTGGTGGTCATCGACGAGCACGACGAGAGCTGGCAACAGGAGCAGGCACCCACCTGGCATGCCCGCGACGTCGTGGTGGAGCGTGCCCGCCGGGCGGGTGTGCCCTGCGTGCTGGTGTCGCCGGCGCCGACCCTGGAGGCCCTCGCGCTCGGCCCGCTTCTCACGCCGCCCCGGGCAGCCGAGCGTGCGGGTTGGCCGGTGCTCGACATCGTCGACCGTCGCGAGGACGACCCGGTCCGCGGCAGCCTGTTCTCTGAACGTCTCGTGCGGGTGCTGCCCCGGGAGGGGAGGGTGGTCTGCGTGCTGAACCGGAAGGGTCGATCACGGCTGCTGGCCTGTGCCTCCTGCGGTGACATCGCCATCTGTGACCAGTGCCGGTCCTCGGTGGTCCAGGACGAGACCGGCGACCTGGCGTGCCGCCGCTGCGGAGCACGCCGGCCCCAGATCTGTCTGGGTTGCGGAAGCGGGAGGTTCAAGAACCTCCGGGCGGGTGTGTCGCGGGTGCGTGAGGAGCTCGAGGCCCTGATCCGTGAACCGGTGGCCGAGGTCACCGCCGCGACGACGGATGCGGACCTGTCGGACGTGCGGGTGCTCGTCGGTACCGAGGCGGTGCTGCACCGCGTCGACGCCGCCCGGTTGGTGGCCTTCCTGGACTTCGACCAGGAACTGCTCGCGCCCCGCTACCGCGCTGCCGAGGAGGCGCTCGCGCTGCTCGTGCTCGCCACCCGGCTGGTCGGTGGGCGCGGTGCGGGCGGGCGGGTGCTGGTGCAGACCCGTCTGCCCCGCCATGAGGTCCTCGAGGCGGCGTTGCACGGAGATCCCGGGAGGGTCTCCGCCGCCGAGGCCGTGCGCCGGGAGGCGCTCGGGTTCCCGCCGAGGACGGCGATGGCGGTGGTGTCCGGTCCGAGCGCGGCGGCGTTCATGGAGTCGTTTGGTGAACCGCTCGGGGTCGAGGTGCTCGGGCCGAGCGAGGGGCGCTGGCTGCTGAGAGCAGCCGAGCATCGACCTCTTCTTGATGCGCTCGCCGCCACCCCGCGTTCCAGTGGTCGCCTGCGGATCGAGGTCGACCCGCTTCGACTCTGAGCTCACCGGGCCGGTCGTGCTTCTCGGCGAACGCGACGTCGTGACGACACGCGGCCGGTGCTGCCGTCGGGCGCCTCAGGTCCCGCGGCGCTGCGGCTCAGCCGAGCCCGGTGTCCGAGCCGGGGTCCGCCCACTGCTGGCGGCGAGCTTCGTAGAGCGCGATCGCCGTGGCGGTGGCCACGTTCAGCGAGGCGATCCGGCCGACGAGCGGCAGGTAGGCGAGCTGATCGCATGCTTCCAGCGTCGCCCGGCTCAGACCGCGGTCTTCGTGGCCGATGGCGAAGCACACGTCCACGTCGAGAGCGAGCTCCTGGATCGGCGAGGCCCCTTCGGCGAGCTCGAGACCGACGACGAGGTACCCGTCGTCGCGCGCGGCCTGCACCGCGGCGGCACCGTCGGCCACGCTGGTCCAACGGAGGTAGCGCTGCGATCCGAGGGCCGTCTTGTGGACCTTCGGGTGGTCGGGAGGTGTCGAGCCCGCGGTGAGCCACAGCTGTTCGACGCCGTACGCGGCCGCCGAGCGCACGATCGCCCCGACGTTGAACGGGTTCTGCACGCCGTCGAGGGCCAGCGCCACCCGGTCGGTCGTGCGCCGACGCCAGGAGCGGTGGAGACGCTTGAGCGCGGTCGGCGACAGCTCCCGGGTCATGCGCGGTCCCCGTCGACGACGGTGCGCAGGATCCGGTAGCCACCCCGGGAGGTGAGCCGCTCGGTCGGGTGCTCGTGTGCGGTCAGCCAACGCTGCAGCGAGTCGGCACCGAGATGCTTGTGCACCACCATCACCAGCTGGGCGCCGGGGCGCATCCGATCGAGCCAACCGAGGAGCAGATCGTGAAGCGCCGACTTGCCGATGCGGATGGGTGGGTTGCTCCACGCGGCGTCGAAGCGCAGGTCGGAGGGCACCTCCTCCGGCGGGAGCACACGGATGTTGGGCAACGCCAGGCGCGTCGCGTTCTCGCGGCAGAGGTCGAGCGCCCGTTCGTTGACGTCGACGGCCCAGATGGTCGCTTCCGGTGCCCGCCGGGCGAGGCTCACTGCGATCGGGCCGTAGCCGCAACCGATGTCGAGCAGATCCGAGGCTCCAGTCGGCAACGGCGGTCCCTCGGTGAGCAGGATCCTGGTGCCGGGGTCGATGCGGTCCGGGGAGAACACCCCACGGTCGGTGATCAGCTCCGCATGCAGATCGGGCAGGTTCAGCGCGACGGTGCGCCGGCTGTGCCGGGCCGTGGGTGTCTGGTCGAAGTAGTGGCTGCGCGGCGGGCCGTGCACGACCTCGAAGGTACCGGTCCGGCGGTAGCCTGGCCCTATGGCGTATCCGATCCGGGTCATCGGGGACCCTGTCCTCACTCAGCGCGCGGCCGAGGTCGACGAGATCGACGGCAAGCTCGCCCAGCTGGTCGACGACATGCTCACCACGATGTATGAGGCTCCCGGCATCGGTCTGGCCGCACCGCAGGTGGGTGTGCAGAAGCGGCTCTTCGTCTACGACTACGACGATGAGCCGGGGGTGCTGATCAACCCTGAGATCCGCGAGTCGGCTGGCGAGTGGGTCTTCCAGGAGGGCTGCCTGTCGATCCCCGGGCTGTACTTCGACATCGTCCGGCCGAAGGAGATCCTCATCGTGGGCCTTGACCTCGACGGCAACGAGGTGGAGATCGAAGCCGACGAGCTGCTGGCCCGCTTGTTCCAGCACGAGCTCGACCACCTCGACGGGGTGCTCATGATCGAGCATCTCGACGCCGATCAGCGCAAGGAGGCCAAGCGGGCGATCCGCGAGCTGCGCCTGCGGGAGCAGACCGAGGCCCGCCAGCCCGCTGCCGGCGGCCTGCGGCTGCCCTGATCGCCCCGTGGGGCCGATGCTGCCTCCGGCTCCGTCTCATCCCCAGCGGCTGGTCTACCTCGGGACGCCGGAGCTGGCGGTTCTGCCGTTGCGTGCGCTGCATGCGGCGGGCTTCGAGATCGCTCTCGTCGTCTCACGCGCCGACAAGCGGCGGAGGCGGAGCAGCGGTCCGGAGCCCAGTCCGGTGAAGGCCGCTGCGCTCGAGCTCGGCCTGCCCGTCACGGACCAGCTGGAGGTGGCCGGGCAGGTGGGCGCGGACCTGGGTGTCGTGGTGGCCTACGGTCGGCTGATCCCGGTGTCGCTCCTCGAGCGTGTCCCGATGATCAACCTGCATTTCTCGCTCCTGCCGAGATGGCGCGGCGCGGCGCCGGTCGAGCGGGCGATCCTGGCGGGGGACGAGACGACGGGGGTCTGTCTCATGCGGGTCGAGGAGGGGCTCGACACCGGTGGGGTGTACGCGCGGAGGGAGCTGTCGATCGGGCCGGACGAGACGGCCGCGGAGCTGCGCGAGCGGCTGGTTGCCGCCGGGGTGGAGCTGCTCCTCGCAACGCTCGAGCGTGGGCTGGGTGAGCCGCAGCCACAGGTGGGCGAGCCGACCTACGCCGAGAAGGTCACCCCCAACGAGCTGCGGTTGGACTGGGAGCGGCCCGCACTCGAGCTCCACCGCAAGGTGCGGGTGGGGGGCGCGTACACCTTCTTCCGTGGCAAGCGCCTGAAGATCTGGCGCAGCCGGCTGGTCGATCCCGGGTCGGCGCTCCAGATCGAGCAGCTCCCCTCGGAGCCGCCGCGCCCCGGTGAGCTGCTCGGCACGATGGTGGCGACCGGTGACGGGATGCTCGAGCTGCTCGAGGTGCAGCCGGAAGGCCGTCCCCGGATCGACGCGCAGAGCTGGCGTCACGGCGCCCGCCCCCAGCCGGGTGAGCGCCTGGGTCACGGAGCCTGATGGCGGAGGCGCACGCACCGGTCGACGGCCGAGCCGGTGTTGCGGCCCGGCAGCTCGCGGTCGAGGCGCTGGTGCGCATCGACGAGGAGGGCGCGTACGCCAACCTTGCGCTCCCGCCGCTGCTGGCGCGAAGCGGGCTCAGCGATCGCGACCGTAGGTTCGTGACCGAGCTGGTCTACGGGGTGACCCGCATGCGTCGGGCCTGCGACTGGCTCGTCGACCGCTTCGTAGCTCGCGAACCCGATCCGACCGCCCGGGCGTGGCTGCGCGTCGGGGCCTACCAGCTGGAGTTCCTGCGCACGCCACCGCACGCCGCGGTCAGCGCAACCGTCGAGGCTGCGCCGCGGCGGCTGCGCGGCCTGCTCAACGCGGTTCTTCGGCGGGTGGCAACCGTGGAGCCTGACTGGCCCGACGACGCGACCCGGCTCAGCTACCCGGACTGGCTGGTGGAGCGACTCCGCGCCGATCTGGGGCCGGAGACCGCTCGGGCTGCGCTCGAGCAGATGAACCTGCCAGCGACCGTCACCCGTCGAGCGGACGGGTACGTGCAGGATCTTGCGTCGCAGTGGGTGGCCGAGGCGGTCGAGGCCCACCCCGGGGATCGGGTGCTGGACGTCGCCGCGGCACCGGGCGGAAAGGCCACCGGGATCGCCCGAGCCGCCGGGATGGTGGTGGCGACGGACATCCGTCCGGGAAGGGCGGGGATCGTGGTCGGCAACGCCGACCGCCTCGGCCTCCAGAACGTGGCGGTCGCGGTGGCGGACGGTCTGCGTCCACCGTTCCGGGAGGCGTCCTTCGACCGGATCCTGGTTGACGCGCCCTGCAGCGGCCTGGGCACGCTCCGGCGGCGGCCGGATGCCCGCTGGAGGGTCCGCGAGCACCAGGTCGCACAGCTGGCAGAGCTCGCGAGCAGGCTGGTCGAAGCCGCTGTGCCGCTGCTGCGTCCCGGTGGGCTGCTCGTCTACAGCGTCTGCACCCTCACTCGGGCGGAGACCATCGAGGTCGACGAGAAGATCGCGGCGAGTCATCCGGATCTGACCCCTCTCCCGTTGCCGGAGGGTCCCTGGTCGCCACACGGTCGTGGGGGGCTGCTGCTCCCGCAGGCCGCGGGGACGGATGGCATGTTCCTGCTGCGACTGCGCGCCGCGGGGTGACGGCGCCCCGTCGGCGGGTGACATGCTCTGTCGCATGCGTGACGATCCCGGCGACCGTGACGAGGTGCTCCGGGCCAAGGTGCTCACCGTGAGCGATGGCGTGGCCGGGGGTACGCGTGAGGACCGGTCAGGCCCGGCGCTGGTGGCGCGCCTGCGGGCCGAGGGCTACGAGGTGGTTGAGCACCGCGTGGTGCCCGACGGGCGTGAGGAGGTGGGCGAGGCGCTGGTCGAGCTCTCGGAGGGTTTCGCGGGGCTGATCGTCACGACTGGTGGCACGGGGTTCGGCCCGCGCGATCTCACGCCCGAGGGGACGCTCGTCGTGCTCGACCGGGAGGCGCCGGGCCTGGCGGAGGCGATGCGTCTGGCGAACCCGTTGGGTCGGCTGTCGCGTGCCCGTGCCGGCACCCGG
>JBBFLY010000048.1:0-22259 GCA_037478855.1 Acidimicrobiales bacterium
GGCATCCTCGCCTGCCCCGCCATACGATCATCACCACCGAGACCAGCCACCCTCACCCCATGAAACCGCGCAGTCTCGAACACTTCGTCTTCGTTGTCGCCGACGTCGAGGCCCAGCACCTCGCGGTCGCCGTTGGCGGTGACGCCGGTGGCGACGATCACGGTCTTGGAGACCACCTGGTGGTTGTCGTCGCGCACGTGCAGGTAGGTGGCGTCGAGGTACACGTAGGGGAACTCGACGTGGTCGAGGGACCGGGTCCGGAACACGCCGACGACCTCATCGAGACGAGCGCAGATCCGTGACACCTCCGACTTGGAGATCCCCGACGCCACGCCCATGACGGCGACGAGATCATCGACCGAACGGGTCGACACCCCCGACACGTAGGCCTCCATCACCACCGCGTACAACGCCTGGTCGATGCGGCGGCGCCGCTCGAGGATCGATGGGAAGAACGACCCCTGCCGCAGCTTCGGGATCGCCACCTCCACGTCGCCGCCCAACGTGGCCAGCAACCGCCGACGATGCCCGTTGCGTTCGGTCCTGCGGCCCTCGCTGCGCTCGTAGCGGGCCGCGCCGATCACCTCAGTCACCTCGAGCTCGATCAACTCCTCAAGCACGATCTGGACCGCGTCACGGACCAGATCAACGCCGTCACCGGCACGGAACGCATCCAGCAGCTCGGACAAGGCAGACTCGGACAGAGCCATCGGTGTCTTCTCCTCATGGTGTGCAGTTAGCGCTACACACCGAGAATCACGCCGATGGCCCCACCACGCGGTGGACCCCCTCAGCAACCCCAAACCCCACCACGCCACGGGACGCCCCTGATCCCGGGGCGGTTCACACCCCCTGCCCGCGACCGGATTTTGCCGAAGGTTTGTCTGGCGCTGCCCAGACCCTTACCTGGCACCCGGTATCAACGGGGACAGGTACCGGCGGGGAGTGGCCCCAAGGGCTGCGAACCTGACGCAACGGGAGGCAGGCAGAGATGGCGCGAGCGCACTTGAGAGCAGCTGTCGGGCGAGCAGGCCTCGGGGCGGCGGTGGTGACGCTCGCTGCCGTGCTGTCGTGGGTCGGCGCTGGTCCAGCCGCGGCAATGCCCGATCCCGGCTCGTCGGTCACCATCACCGGCTCGCCACCCACGCTCATCACCGGCACCTCGACGGTGACGTTCTCGTTCACCGGGGTCGGCATGCACCCGTCGTTCACCGGGTACTGGTGCAACCTGAGCCAGCCCTTCGGGGTGCAGGGGCTGTGGTACCCGTGCAGCTCACCGTGGGTGTCGAACGTGACCGCCGACGGGGCGTGGCGGTTCACCGTCGCCATGCCAGCCCCCGATCTCGAGAACCCCGCGTCCGTGGACTACGTGTACGCGTGGCACGACTTCGTGGTGGCGAACAACCCGCCTTCGGTCTCGTTCACTGACGTTCCTCTGGCGGTCTCGACGCTGTCGAACCCGTCGATCGGCTTCACCGTCACCGGAGCCGCGGTGACGGTGAGCTGTGCACTCGATGCGGTGCCTGTGAGCCCCTGTGATCCACCCGTGCAGCTGGCCGGCCTGCAGCGCGGCTCGCACTCGTTCACCGTGCACGCCCAGAACCCCGTCGGTGCAGCGGAGGCCACCTACACCTGGTCGGTGCAGCCGACCTCCACACCACCGGAGATCACCTCGATCAACGTCCCCGGGGCGTTCAGCGGACCGTCGGTGACGATCAGCTGGACCACCAGCGGGATCGTGGACCGCCAGGAGTGCCAGTTCGACGAGAACGGCCGGTGGTTTCCATGCACCTCCCCGGTGGCACGCAACGGCATGAGCGCCGGTGAGCACATGTTCTCCGTGCGGGTGCTCAACGGCGCCGGGCAGGACCAGGTCGACGCGTCCTGGTTCGTCGACCCGAACTGGCAGCCACCACCCCCGACCGTCACCGTCACCAGCACCCCGCCGACCAAGACGACCTCGACCACCGCGACGTTCCGCTACACGCTGAGCAACGCCGACGGGGTGCAGTGCCGTCTCGACGGTGCCACGGTTCCGTGCACCACCACCACGTTGCGCCTGAGCGGCCTGACGCCCGGCGCCCACGACGTGGCCATCACGCCGACCGCAGCAGGGAGCGTCGGCACCACCTGGACCTACCACTGGTCGGTCCTGCCGACCGTGAAGATCCTGAGCCGTCCCGTCGACGGCAACACCGGTGACGCGGTCATCACCTTCACCGCCAGCCCGGGCGCGACGCTCACCTGCAAGCTCGACGGGGTGCGGCTCAGCTCGTGCACCAGCCCGTTGGTGCTGCCCGCCTCGACGATCGCTGCTGGGACCCACAAGGTCACCATCCAGGCGACCGTCAGCGGCCTCAGCTCGACCCGGTCCGTGAGCTGGCTGCAGAGCTGAGCCGGCAGCGCCCCCGGCGAGAGCTCAGCGGCGCTTCACCGGACGGCCGACAGCGTCGCCCAGGCGATCGACGACGCGGACCTCGACGTCCGCTGGGAGCCCCTCGACGACGACCGTGGGATCGTCGTGGGTCGTGGTGATCGTCACGACGTGCCCGTCCACCCGGGCGACGCCGCGCCAGTCCTGCGGGTCGGATCCTGCATCGGCGCGCAGGGTGAGCGGATCGGTGGGTCGGGCTCCCACGTGGTCCATGACCGGACCGAGTGGGATCAGCGCCTCTGCACGCTGGTAGAGCGGGAACTCCTCGATCGGGCTGTGGGTGCTCAGCCACACGGGGCCGCGGTGACGCTCACCGGTGAACCAGTGCACCCAGTCACCCGCGGGGAGGTAGACGCGCCGGCCGCCCTCGGGGTTCGCGACCGGCGCCACGAGCAGGTCGTCGCCGAGGAGCCACTGGTCCGAGAGGTGCCAGGTGCTGGGATCATCGGGGTGATCGACGACGAGGGGTCGGGCCAGGGGCACGCCAGCGGCGGCGGCCCGATCAGCCTGTCCGAGCAGGTAGGGCAGGAGCCGGTAGCGGAGTCGGAGCAGACCGCGGGCGATCTCGGTGGTGGCGCCCCGGTCGTACAGCTCGCGGTTGCCGAACCCGTGGATGCGGCTGTGGGAGAGGAACAGGCCCGCCTGCAGCCAGCGGATGAGCAGCTGGTCGTCAGGCTCGCCGAAGAAGCCACCGATGTCCATGCTCCAGAACGGGAACCCGCACAGCCCGAGCGACAGGCCACCGGCGACGTCGGCAAAGAGGTTGTCCCACCGCGCCGAGGAGTCACCACCCCAGTGCAGCGGGTACCGCTGGGAACCGGCGAAGGCGGCGCGAGCCCAGATGATCCACTCGCCGGTGTGGGCGTGGGTGACCTCCGCGACGGCTCGGTTGTAGAGCAGCGGGTACCGGTTGTGCATCCGGTGACCGGGGGTGCCGTCGTGGTAGACGCCGTCGACGGGGGCCTGCTCGCCGAAGTCGACCTTGATGGCTCGGGCGCCCAGGTCGAGCAGCTCTCCGAGGCGGCGTTGGTAGACCTCGACCGCGGCAGGGTTGGTGAAGTCGATGCACCCGACCCGGCCACCCTCCCAGTCGGGCGTGTAGCAGAGGCCGACGTCGTAGATGCCGCCGTCCTCGTGCTTGACGAAGCCGTCGACCTCCGCCAGCTTGTCGAACAGACGCGAGCCCTCAGCGATGTAGGGAAGCTGCCACAGCGACACCTTCACCCCCATCGCCGCCATCGCCTCGAAGTAGCCCGCGGGATCGGGGAACCGGTCGGGGTCGAACTCGAGATCGCAGAGCCAATCCCGCCGGAACCAGTGGGTGTCGAGGTGCAGCACGTCGAAGGGCAGCCCCTCGGCGCGCATCCGTCTCGCCACCTCGAGCGTCTCGGCTGCCGACGAGTAGGAGATCTTCGACTGCCAGAACCCGAACGACCAGTCCGGGGGCACGTTCGGTCGACCGGTCAGCTCGGTGTACGCCCCGAGCACCTCTCGGATGTCGCCGACGAACACGAAGGCGTCGAACCAGTCATCGTCCACGGCGACCTGCAGCTGGGGGGCGCAGCGGCTGCCCACCCACGCGGTGAGCCGGGCATCATGGTTGGCGAAGACCCCCCATCCCGCGGTGGTGACCCAGAACGGCACGTTCTTGTACGCGCGGGGGCTGACGGTCCCCAGCGCCTCCTCCATGTTCACATCGATCGTCTGGCCGACCTTGTCCAGTCGCCCGAAGCGCTCGCCGAACCCGTAGACGCACTCGTCGGGCCCGATCGAGAACACCTCTGTCGCGAAACGGTGGCCGGGCAGGGGAGTGCGGCTGATGCCAGTGGGGAACGCGTCCCAGGCGTTCCAGCGGTTCGACTCGACGCCGCCCACGGTGCCGACCACGCGGCCATCGGCGCGACGGAACCGAAGCAGCGGCCCCCCGAGCTCGGGCACCTCCACCTCGACTGAGGCGTGCGTCGTGCGGAGCCGCACGCCCGTGTCGGTCGGTTCGCAGCGGGCATCGGGGTCGTTGCGGACAGCCGTGGCGAGCATCGGCGTCTCACCCGCCGGGACGCCATCGCCGAGCGCGAAGCGGTAGCGGAAGGTGCGTGGCCCGACCGCGTCGACCCGCACCGTGAGCGATCCGCCCTCGATCCGCTCACCGGTCAGGGCATCCGCGTGGAGTCGGGTGAGGGTCGTGTCGGAGGAACCGGTGACCGTGAGCACGACGAACCCGTCGCCGATCTCGCGCACGGTCGTTGCCGATGGTTGGAACCGGTCGACCTCGAGCTGTTCCAGATGCCGGGTCGGTGGCTGCTGTGAGTGGGTCTGCATCTCAGCGGCTCCCTGGGGAGGAAGGTGACGCGGATCTGCAAGCGCGGGTGGCGCGCGGACGCTGCGAGCTTCACCACTCGGTCAGCCGGGTTCGTGGCACACCTCGGCGCGCCCCGCGCCCGCCGGGAACTCAGGCTCCAGGACGGGGCATGCCCGGTGCGACCGTGCGGGCGAGGATGCCGAGCGTGGCTCGTAGCGCGGACTCCGGGATGACGGGGAAGATGTTCGCGGCGCGCCAGGTGTCGTCGATCCCCGACCAGTCGTAGTAGGAGGTGACCAGCGTGCCGCCTTCGATGGGTTCGAGCCGGTAGCCGTAGACGTGACCGAGGTTGAGCTGGCCCTCGATCGTCCAGGCCAGCTCGCGATCCTGCTCGAAGGTGACGATGCGAACCGTCACGTCGTACAGGCCGAGCGGGTAGTCGTTCAGCGCGTCCCGGTCCATGTGCACGACGAAGGTGTCGCCCACGCCGGTGACGGGATCGCCTTCCGCCGCCATCAACATGCCGGAGCTGTCGATGGCGACATGCCCCTGTGGGTCGCACAGCGTGCGGAAGATCGTCGCCGCGTCTGCGGCGATCGGGCGGCTGACCTCGATGCGCTCTGGTGCCATCGGTGCAGTGTCGCACAGCCCGGCGGTCAGATCCGGCGGTCGAGCCCCTCCCAGTAGGGGTCACGCAGCAGCCGCTTGTACAGCTTGCCGGTCGGGTGCCGAGGGAGCCGACCGGGGAAGTCGATGGATCGTGGCGCCTTGTAGCCGGCGAGGTGGGCCCGCACGTGAGCGATCAGCTCGGCTGCGAGCTCCTCGGAGGGCTCATAGCCCTCCGTCAGCTCGACCGCGGCCTTCACCTCCTCGCCCATCTCGTCGTTGGGGACGCCGAACACCGCCGCATCAGCAACCGCAGGATGGGTGACGAGCACCCCTTCGATCTCCGCTGGGTAGATGTTCACACCGCCGGAGATGATCATGTCGATCTTGCGGTCGGACATGAACAGGTACCCGTCCTCGTCGAGGTAGCCGACGTCGCCCAACGTTCCGACGCCTGGCTCGAGGTGAGCGGAGGCCGTCTTCTCCGGGGCGTTGTGGTACTCGAAGTCCGCGCCGGTCTTGGACCGGAAGTAGATCTGCCCGGGCTCGTTGGGACCCGCCGGCGTGCCGTCTTCTCTGATGATGAGCAGGTCCACCATCGGGCTGGGACGTCCCAGGCTGCCCGGTCGCTCCAGCCACTCCGGCCCGGTGATGACCGACAGGAACCCGCCTTCGGTGCCGCCGTAGTACTCGGTGATCACCGGCCCCCACCAGTCGAGCATCGCCCGCTTCACCTCGACCGGGCACGGCGCCGCGCCATGGGCCACCACCACCAGCGACGATCCGTCGAACGCCGCTCTGGTCTGCTCGGGAAGCTTGAGCATCCGGATGAACTGCGTCGGCACGAGATGGATGTTGGTCACCCGGTGACGGTCGATGAGCGCGAGCGTTTCGGCGGGGTCGAAGCGGTGACGCATCACCACGGTGCTCCCCGCGCACAACGGGGCCATCGAGAAGATCCACTGCGCGGAGTGGTACATCGGGCCCTCCAGCAGCGTCACCCCGTCGGTGGGGATGCCAAAGATGCCGTTGACCAAGCCGGCGACCAACTGGAACATCTCCGGCGCCATCCCGTACTGGGTGAGCGTGCCCCGAACGCCCTTGGGAAACCCGGTCGTGCCCGACGTATAGAACATCGGCCCACCCGAGCCCTGATCGGCGGGCTCGTCCGCCGCACTGGTCGCCAGGAGCTCTTCGTAGTCGATGAACCCGTCGGAGCCGTCACCGTCGCTTCCGATGACCACCCGGTGGCGGCAGCCGTCGAACCTCGAAGCGGCAGCTCGCGCGACCCCCAGGTGCGGCGCGTCGACGAACAGCACCTTGGCGCCGGAGTCGTTGACGACGTAGGCCAGCTCATCGGCGACCCAGTGCCAGTTCACCGGCACGACGATCAGCGAGCTGTGCATGGCCGCCAGCGTGACCTCGAAGGCTTCACGCCGGTTGCCGCACATGAGGGCCACCACGTCACCTGGGGCCAGGCCGAAGCTGCGCAGTGCGTGCACGAGTCGGTTCACCCGCTCGTCGAGGGCGCGCCAGGTGGTCGTGCCGCGCTCGTCGATCAGCGCAGGCTCATCCGCGCGTCGCTCAGCGATCGGGTTCAACAGGGCGACCATCTGCGTTACCTCCGTTGGCGGCGGGGTGCTCCGGACCGGGACGGATCATCGGGATCGAGGCCCGGCGCTGCCCCATCTGCCCCAACCTGCCCCGATCCGCGCCTGGCAACCTACTGCAGCACCCCGGCCCACCTCCGAGGGAGCCGGCGAGCGTGGCGGTCTCACGGCTCGCCGCCCGTGCGGTGAGCGCCCCGTGGATGGTCAGCGAAGAACGACCAGATCACCTCGTTCGCATCGATCGCCGAGGTGGCTGGACCGAGGACGGCGGCGCTGGCGGCCGCGAGCTCGCTGCCAGGCCAGGTGTGGCCGGCCCCCGCGATGACGTACAGCTCGACACTGGCGTTGCCTTCGCAGGCCACATAGGTGATCCGCTCGACCGACGCGGCGACCGGCATCCGCTCCGGATCAGGCCTGCAGCGGGCACGCGCGGCCCAGGCCGCCGCCGCGGCTGCGGGCTCGCTCCAAGGGAGGCCGTCGAACGCCGTGCGGCTCTCGTCGCTCCATTCGAGGCTGGCGAGGCGCGGACCGGCTCCACCGGTGATGGGGACGTAGCCGTCGTCGGTGCCGTGGATGGCGAGCACCGACACCGGGCTCGTGGGCCTGCAGTCGGCCGGGTCCTGCAGCCCGGCCACCGCTGCGATCGCGGCGACCCGGTCGGCGAGCCGGCAGGCCACGAGCGACGCGAGGAAGGCACCGTTGGAGAACCCGACGACGTAGACCCGCTCGGGGTCGACGCAGACGGCGCTGGTGACCTCGTCGATGACGCCCGCGATGAACCCCACGTCGTCGGGGAGCTCTGCGTGGGGGACGGCGTTCCAATAGGGCTTGTCGCTGTTGCCCTCCGGTGTGGCGAGCACGAAGCGTTCCCGTTCGGCCAGCCCATCGAGCCCGCTGATCGCCGCCGCGCCGGCCGCGCCGCTCAGGTAGCCGTGGAGGTTGATGACCAACGGGACCGGCGAGCCGTCGTAGGTGCTGGGCACGAAGCGCAGATACCAGCGCTGCCGCCCACCTGAGGAGATTCCGATCCGTTCCTGCGCGCCACGGGTCGGGACCTGCCCGGCGTGGCGATCGCAGCCCGATGCGATGCTGGCTGTCGTGGGCATCCGGGCGTCGCCGGCCGGCGCGGGGGAGCAGGCCACGGCGAGCGCCACGAGCACCACGAGCGCCACGAGCGGGACGAGCAGACCGGTCGTCGCGAACGGGTGGATCGGTCGGGTCCGATGCGCCACGGGAGAGCCGACGGTGTGTCGCCGTCTGATGGGGTCAGGACTCCTCGGGCATCCAGTTGGCGTGGAAGCCGAAGGGGACTCGGCGGGGGAGCTGAACGGTGGCCACCGGCCCGGCGGCCACGTCGCGTGCGTCGAGGATCACCAGCTCGCTGGTGTCGCGCTCGTCGTCGTAGACGAGGTTGAGCAACCAACCGTCGTCCTCAGCCGATCCGTCCGGGTCGGCGGCGAACACGCTCTCGCCGACGTGTCCGTGGGGGCCGGGCGTCCACATCGTTCGGCTGCCGTCGGTCTCGTCGTACTTGACGATGGTGTCGAAGTCGCCCATGCGTCGGCCGGGTTGGCGGAGCGCAGACAGGTACAGCCAGCGCACCTTCACCCCGTTGTAGGCGTCGTTGATCCGGTTGAAGTCGCCACCGAGGTCGTCGATCGGCTCCCACCCGGCCGTGCCCTTCGCCAGGTCGATCCAAAAGCGCGCTGGGCGGCCGGGCTCGGGGTCGGCGACCGACTGGTCGAGTGGAGCATCTGCATCGATGCCGAAGTTGGGAGCATCGAAGCGAGAGCCGCACAGCACGATGCGGTCACCTTCGCTCCAG
The DNA here is from genome assembly GCA_037478855.1 of Acidimicrobiales bacterium. Taxonomy (GTDB): domain Bacteria; phylum Actinomycetota; class Acidimicrobiia; order Acidimicrobiales; family Acidimicrobilacustridaceae; genus Rhabdothermincola. Next base: position 8,775 of record JBBFLY010000048.1, read on the forward strand.
CCGCTCCAGAAGTGCTGGACGTGACCGGGTTCGATCTCGTACCAGGTGAGCTCATCGGCGTGGCCGTCGCGGGGCATGACACCGAGGCGGGCGCCGTTCTCGGGTCTCCAGGAGACCATGGGTCCGTGCCCGATCGTCTCGACGTTGAACACGATCGGGGAGTCGAGGAAGACCGCGTACTCCTCGGTGATGACGAAGTCGTGCATCATCACCGGTGCGGGGAGGTCGAGGTCGACGTGGTGCACGAGCTGGCCCGAAGCGTCGACCACGAAGTAGTGCAGGTACGGTGGGAACAGCGAGTAGCCGAAGCAGAGCAGCTCGCCGGTGCGTGGATCGATCCGTGGGTGGGCGGTCATCGGGCCGCGCAGGCGGCCACCGAAGTCGTACTCGCCGATGGTGTCGAGCTCTGCGCTGATCTCGGTTGGCAGTCCACCCTCCCAGAGGGCGAGCCAGCGGCCGGCGTGGCGGATGACGTGGGTGTTGGCCACGTTCTTGACCGGACCGGCATCGCCGGTGAGGGACCGGTCCGGGAAGTCGAGGATGTTGCCGAGGCCCGGGTAGATGGCCCGACCGAGGGCCACCTCGGCGAGCAGGCCCCGTGAGCGCACCCACCGGTTGCGGTAGCTCGCCTGACCGTCTCTGAGCGTGATGGCGTGGATCATGCCGTCGCCATCGAGCAGGTTGTAGCGGCCGATGGGCTCAAAGAGGGGATTGGGGCCGTTGCGCACGAACGTGCCTCGAAGCCCGGCAGGCAGCTCACCGGTGATGGTCAGATCGGCGACGTCGATCTCATCGGCGACGGGCGCCAGGTTGCCCATCAGGTCGGGCTGGTTGGCGGCATTGGTAACCCGGCCCCGAAGCTCGATGTGCTCCGGTCCGCGGTGTGCGATGGCGGTCATGGTCGCTCCCTGCTCGAGTCCGTCGACCGTCGACGGGTTGCGCTTCACGCAGTAACTTAATCATGTTAAGCCATCGTCGCCGGCTGACCGCGGGCAGAGCGCCGGTCACGGACTCGATGGGCAGGCCGACGCGACGAGCATGACGAAGGGGGGTCGCACCGGTGGACGCAGCGCTCGAGCAACGGATCCGCGACCGGCTCAGCTTCGAGAGAGCTCGGACGGAGCCGCCTGCGGACGCGGTACCGGTTCCGCCCATCCCCGTGAGCCGCTACACGAACCAGACGCTCTTCGAGCTCGAGCAGGAGCGCGTGTTCGGGCGTTGCTGGCTCTTCGCCGGTCACGAATCGGAGTGGCCGGAAGCAGGGTCGTACCGGCGGTTCTCCCGCTCGGGCGCCCCGCTGGTCATCGTGCGCGGCGACGACGGGCTGCTACGGGCCTTCTACGACGCCTGTCGGCATCGGGCCGCGCCGGTCACCCGCGACGAGTGCGGGACCGCCCGGCGGCTCACCTGCCAGTACCACAGTTGGAGCTACGGCACCGACGGTGCCCTGCAGGCGGTGCCCGAGGCGCGCAGCTTCGTCGGGCTCAACACCACCGCCCTCGGTCTGGTGCCGGTGCGGTGCGAGACGTGGGAGGGGTGGGTCTTCGTCAGCGAGGACCCGGAGGCGACGTCACTGGTCGAGTTCCTCGGACCCGTCGCCGAGCAGATGGTCGACATCAACGGGCCGGCGATGCGCCTCGTCGGCACCCAGCACCACCACCTCGCCTGCAACTGGAAGCTGGTGGTGGACGCCTTCCTCGAGGTGTACCACATCCGCACCGTCCACCCCGACAACGCCGCGCTGCTCTACGACGACCGGGCGACCACGGTGGCGATGCTGCCGAACGGGCACAGCCGGCTCACCGTTGACAAGCGGGAGGAGCTGCGTGACCTGCCGATGGTCTCGCCCGAGCATGACAACCCCGCGGTGCCACTGCTGTGGCGGCAGACCTCGACATCCTTCGGCATCTTCCCGAACCTGGTGGTGCCGATGGACACCGGCGCGTTCACCTTCCTGTGCATCTGGCCGGTCGACGTCGGGCGCACCGAGCTGGAGCTGCGCTGGTACGCGCCGGCCTGGACCGGTGACCAGCTGCCCGATGAGCACGTGCTGCGCATGAAGCTGTTTGAGACCGTGATGGCTCAGGACACGGCCAACCTCTCCCACATCCAGGCCTCGGTGGCTTCCCGGGGTGCCAGGCCGTTCCAGATCGGCTGGCACGAACGGCTCATCCACCACTTCCACCGCTCCCTCGACCTGGCCATTGGTGTGGACCTGCTCCCACCGGGCCTCGCGGTCTCCGATGCGCTCGACCGCTTCGTGGAGCCGTGCTGAGACGTCGTCGGAGAGCCGTCGCCCTCGCAGTGGGCGCGCTGGTGCTGGCGCTCGCCGGCTGCGGCGGGTCAGCTTCCGGCTCGGGTCGGCCTGGTGGTGGATCGGAGCGCGCGGAGTCGCCTCCGGGGGCCGAGCTGGCCGGACGCTGGGCGCACTACGACATCGTCGCCTACGAGAACCCGCTCATGAAGACGATGATCATCAGCTACGGCTTCACCGACTTCAGCGTCGAGGACGGCCAGCTCATCGAGTCGGAGCAGTTCTGCCATGCGGACCAGGTCAGCGATCTGCCGATCCGGACCGTCATGGCCGACGCCGCCACGCAGGCCATCAGGCCGGCGAGCACCCCGGTCGAGGTCTCGGGCCCGCTCGGCGCGCGTCGCATCCGCCGGCCGGCCACCCCGACCCCGATCGGGATCCGTCTCGACGACCCCGCCAACGAGCCGCTGCCGAGCGACCCGGACGATCCTCGTGTGGTCGACGACGACGGAGATGGCAAACCGGGCGTCACCGTCGTGGTCCACTTCGGTGAGGGCGACACCGGCGAGCTGTACCTGGCCCGCCGGGAGATCTTCGCCTACGACCTGACCCAGGACGGGCCCGACTCGATCACCGGTGAGGTCACCGACCACTCCGAGCAGCTCCTCATCGGTGCCTCCACCGACCTGCTCCGAGCTGTCGATGCCCGCTGGGAGCAGGTGCCCGACCGGTCACGCAGCCCGATCCTCCTCAAGCGTGTCGGGGCCGAGTGGGACTGTGCCCGTCTGATGGCCGAGCGGGATGTGCTGTTCCCCCCAGACCCACCGATCCGCTGGTGAGTCCGGCGACGCCGGGTGCGCGCGTGGGCCGACCCGCTCGGTGATCGGGATGCGCGCGGATGGTTCGGTGCGGTCCCTCACGCGCGCCCCGCTTGTGCTAAACACTGTTCATCAGTCGGGTGAACAGTGTTCGACCTGGCTGATCAACTGTCCGATCCGGTCTCGTCCATCCCGTTCCACCCCGCCCGTTCCATCCCGTTCCGGCGGTTTCGATGAGACGTCGTCGAGAGGAGACGGCCGATGCCCACCCCACGCAGCCTGACCAGTGCCCCACACCAGGACTTCGATCTCGAGCTCGTCGCCGGAGAATGGCCGGCGGACATCAGCGGCGAGGTGCTCTACTCGAGCCCCCAGAACCTGGGTGGTCTGCCGTACCGGATCTTCGACTTCGGCGCGATCTGCCGGCTGTCGCTGGAGCCCGGCACCCGAGGCGCAGCGCCCGGCCGGTTCCGCTGGCAGAGCGTCTCGATCGAGACCCCCGGCAAGCGCCTCTGGAACCGCCATCCGGAGCTGTTCGGCACGAGTCCGACGGGATACGTCTCCCCGTTCGGACCCCCCAACGCGGCGAACACGGCACCGCTGCCGTGGGGCAGACGCCTCTATGCGACCTGGGACGCCGGGCGGCCCGTCGAGCTGCACCCTGACACGCTCGAGTTCGTCGCCGAGGTCGGCCACATCGACTCCTGGGGCGGCTCATCGCTGCCGACCAGCGGGGTCCTTCCGTTTCTGATCTCGTCCGCACACCCCGTCGCCGACCCGGAGCGCGACTGCCTCTGGACGGTCAAGCTCGAGCTCGTCAGCTCCCCGACACCCGGCATGCGCCCCTCGCTCGTGCGCTACGACCGTGCCGACGGCACCCAGGTGCGCCACTGGCCCCTCGACGGCATCACCTTCTCCGGTTCGATCCACACGGTCAGCCAGACTCGCGACTGGGTGATCCTGTGCGACTCCGGCAACTTCAAAGCCGACCTCAACGAGATGCTCGGCGGCGAGCGCACGACCACCATCGATCACGAGGTGCCGGTCTGGCTCATCCGCAAGGACGCGATCGAGGGGCTTCCCTCGGGCACACCCGTCACGCCGGTGTGCTTCACCATGTCACCACCCAACGGGCACTACTACGCCCGCTGGGACGACAGCGACGGCATCTCGGTGGTGTGGGAGGGGATGGACCTGATGGATCTCGCCCTGTACCTGCGCCCCGACGACCTCGATGTCAACGGCAACCTCGTCGACCCCGGGGTGGTCGGTCTCTACAACATGGCCATGGCCCCCGAGACGATCGTCGAGGTGCTCTTCGACCCGGAGAGCGGCAAGGTGATCGACCAGGGCCGTTTCCGGGAGGACTGGACCTTCAACCTGCAGCTCTCGGCCATGGACTGGAGCCTCGAGGGGATGAGCAGCCCGACGCTGCATCACGTCGACTACCAGGGCTGCCGCCCCGGCAACATCTCGGCACGAGCCGCGAAGCTGTACGCGGACCGCATCGACCTCGACCAGCTGCGCGAGGAGACTCCGGGCGCGCTGTGCTCCTTCGAGCGTCCCGGCATGCGGCTCACCGCCAGATGGGAGTACCCCGACACCGAGGACCTCATCACCTCACCCGCGTTCGTGCCGCGGGCGCCCGGCGCCGACCCCCGGGCCAGCTCCTACGCAGGCCGCATACCGGGAGGGCACGACGGTTACGTGATCCAACCCGTCTGCAACGACCGTGGCTTCCGGGTGGAGGTCTTCGACGCCGCCCGGGTGGGCGACGGACCGATCGCCACGCTGCGGAGCGTCAACGGTGAGACGATCCCGCTGATCCTCCACGCGGCGTGGTGGCCGGGTGGCGACGACCTCGTCGATGCGCAGCGCCTGCGCTTCTCTTCCGAGGTCACCGAGGAGTCCCTGGCGTCGCTCCCCGAGGAGCTGCAGGCCGCCGTGCGCGAGGTCGCCGACGAGTGCGATCAGCTCTGGTGAGCGACGTCCTTCGACCGCGCCGCGCGCCGGCGAGCGACGTCCGCCGTCAGCCCGGACGGCGAGCCGTCGCGAGGAACAGGGAGTAAGGCACCCCGTCGCGGACGAGCTCACCGCAGTCCGCGAGCTCCACGCTGGCGAAGCCCGCCGCGCGGAGCTGCTCGGCGATCTCCGAGCGGTGGAAGCCGTGATGGCCACCGAAGCCCTCGCCATGGAAGGAGCCGTCCTCGTGGTCGAGGTCGACCACACACAGGTACCCACCGGGGGTGAGGAGCATGGCGAAGCGCTCCAGCACCACGGCCAGATCGGGGATGTGATGGAGGGTCATCACCGTGACGATCAGGTCGAACTGCTCGTCAGGTGGGGGTTCGGTGGCCAGGTCGATCGACCAGACGCGAGCGTCGGTCGGCAGGATGCCCGCCTCGATCTTCGACCGCATCACGGCCCTCATGCCCTCGGAGGTGTCCGCCAACGTGACGGGGCCGAGCTGGTCACGCAGCGCCTGGGTGACCAGGCCGGTGCCGGCGCCGTACTCGAGCACGCGGGTGTCGGGACCGAGCGGCACGGCAGCCGCGAGGGCGGCGGCCACGGCCGCGGCCCGCTCGACCTTGGCCGGATCGTCGTCCCAGGTCGCGGCCTGCTCGTCGAAGTACGCGGGCCCGATCCCTCCGCCGCCGGTGGACGCGTCGCGCGAGTGGGCATGGGTCATGCGCCCGACGCTATCGGGCGGGAGCCTCGCGACGGCGACGGCGGCAGCGCCGAGCTCCCGGTCGTGGACCGCGGGCGGCAGGTGGTCGGAGGGGAGAGTGGGTCGGAGGGGAGAGTGGGTCGGAGGGGAGAGTGGGTCGGAGGGGAGAGTGGGTCGGAGGAGAGAGTGGGTTACTCCCGGGCGCCGTAGCCCCGCAAGATCCGGTCGGTCACCTCGTCCACCATCGCCGCTTCCGTCTCGGGTGCCATCTGCACGCCGAGAGCGAACAAGCTGGCGATGCCGTGGACACCCGCCCACAGGGTCATCGCCACGGTGAGCGGCTCCACCGGATCGAGGTGACCCGCGGCGATCGCGTCCTCCAGTGCACGAAGCGCCGTGCGGAACGCTCGGGTCGCCGCCGGCAGCTCGCTGCCCTCGGGGACGATGAGCAGCCCTCCCAGATCCGGGGGGAAGAGGAACATGACCCGGAACAGCTCCGGGTCGTCTCGGGATAGCTGCACATACGTGCGGCACTGCGCCCGCACCCGCTCGAGTGGCCTGTCGGGATCGCTGTCGGCGTCGATCTGCCGGTAGCGGACCATCAGCTCCTCGAACTGGCGCTCGGCGACCGCTCGCAGCAGGTCCTCCTTATCGCGGAAGTGGCTGTAGAACGCCGGCGCCGTGACCGAGAACCGGTCGGCGAGGCGCCGCAGCGTGAGGGCCTCGAGGCCCTCGGCGGAGATCAGCCGGCGGGCTTCATCGACGATCAGCTCGCGACCCAGCCTCGGTCGGGCGACAGCTGCGGGCACCAGGCGAGCATACCCGGAGGGTTCCGCGCCTTCAGGGGTGGGAGCGTGCCGATCAGCGGGCGTCGGAGCGCGAGGTGTCGCGGCGCCGCTCGATGAGCGATGCGATGGTCGCCGAGCCGTCGAGCTGATGGCCGTGCTTGAGGGTGTCGATGCGCTGTGCCGTGTAGATCGAGCGGTGTGAGGAGCAGATGTACGCGACGGTGCAGGCGATCGCGAGAGGAACCAGCGGGCCGACGCCGAACAGCTCCAGTCCCATGATCGTGCAGGCGAGCGGTGTGTTGGCCGCGGCCGCGAAGACGGCGACGAAGCCGATCGCCGCGGCCAGCGGCAGGGGCAGTCCGAGCAGCCGGCCCATCGTGGCCCCCAGGGTGGCCCCGATCACGAACAGGGGGGTGACCTCCCCACCTTGGAACCCGGATCCGAGGGTGAGCGCGGTGAACAGCAGCTTCAGCGCGAAGGCGAACAGCACGACGTTGGCCGCGCCCGCCAGCGAGTCGGTGATGAGCGGGATCGACAGACCCAGGTAGTCACGGGTGCCGAGCGCGAAGGTGAGCCCGACCAACGCCACCCCGCCGAGGAAGGGTCGCAGCGGGGGATAGGGGACCGCTCTCGCGAACAGGCGCTTGAGCCCATGGGTCAGCTCTACGAAGAGCACGGCACACAACCCGAACGCCACACCGGCAACGACGACCTTGCCGACCACCGCCGGCGTGAGCTCGACCGCGTCGAGCACGGGAGTGGGGGTGTGGTGGATGCCGAGCGCGCGGACCACACGGTCACCGGTGATGGCAGCGGCGAGCGCGGGGACGAGCGCGTCATGCCGGAGTCGTCCGACCGACTGCACCTCGAGCGCGAACACGCAGCCCGCCAGTGGCACACCGAAGACTGCACCGAAGCCCCCCGCGATCGCGGTGACCAGCATGAGGCGTCGGTCACGCGGACCCATGTGGGTCACCCGGGAGAACCAGTCGGTCAGCCCGCCAGACATCTGGATGGCCGTCCCCTCGCGCCCCGCGGAGCCGCCGAGGAGGTGGGTGATGATCGTGCCGAGATAGATCAGCGGAGCCATGCGGCGCGGCAGCCACGCCTTCGGCTCGTGGATCTCATCGATGATGAGGTTGTTGCCCTGCGCGGCCGGCCCCGCCCAGTGGTGGTAGAGGAGCCCAACCACCAGGCCGCCGAGCGGCAGGAGGAGCAGCAGCCACGGCGTCGACTCCCGGGTCTGGGTCGCCCACTCCAAGCTGACGAGGAACACGGCGCCCGCGAGGCCCGCGAGCACCCCGACCAGCGCACCAAGCGCGCTCCACCGCAGCAGGAACCCCACCAGGTCGATCACCTCCCGCACGTCGAACCGGACGGCGTCCACGGCTCGTCGAGCGATCCCGGCGACCTGAGCGGTGGGGGAGGTGTCTCGGGCCTGGTCGCTCCGGGTCGCGCTTCGCCACTCGCGGGTTGATCGGTGTGGGTCTCGCACCTCGTCTCCTCTACCTGCCCCTGACGCGCCGTGCGGCTGGCCCGCTCCGTGCGGAGGTCGCGGCTCGAGCGGTGTGCGCACTGCGCTGGTTCGGTAGGAGCTATCAGCCCGAGGGCGGTTCCGGCGAGCCCCATCGCCGTGACCACATCGTAGTGCCAACCGGCGGCGGGGAGGATGTTCGTCGTGCGGTCGATCGGCTGAGTTCCCGAGAACCGACGTTGCGGGCGTTGGAGTCGCGACCTCAGCCGGTGAAGCGGGGGTTGGTGCTCACGGCGGGTGGTGTCGCTGCGGCCGCACCCGATCCGCTGGTCGTCGTGGTCGACGCGCGTCGCAGCGCCGCGGCCAGACGCTCACGCACCGCGTGGTACGCGGGCTTGGGTTGGAAGCTGTCGTCGAACAGCAGCGGTCTCGTCGGCGTGGGGAAGATCCCCAGCGCGTCGAGCCAGGTGCTGGCGTCGGTCAGCCCCCAGGTCGTGATCTCACGGCAGCCCGCCACCGCCAGACAGGCGTCGACGATTCGTGCATAGGCTTCGGCCTGCTTGACGAGGGCGTCCGGGTCGGTGGGGGCGGTGGGGATGTCGAGCTCGGTGATGGCGACCTCAAGACCCAGGTCGGTGAAGTCACGGAGCTGGGCCTGCAGGGTCGTCGGGTCAGGGGCCGCGACCCCCAGCCGGTGCATCTGGAGGCCCACGCCGTGGACGGGCACGCCCTCGGCGATGAGGTCGCGAAGCATCGCGACGAGCGCCGCGTGCTTCCCGGGCACCCAGTCGGTGCCGTACTCGTTGAGCCACAGCTCGGCGTCAGGGTCGACCTCGTGCGCAGTGCGGAATGCGTCGGCCACCCAGCCCGGTCCGAGCACCTCCCAGAACACGCTGTCGGACGGGCCGGTGCCCACCGAAGCGAGCGGCTCGTTCACCACGTCCCAGCGGTGGATGCGCCCGCGATAGCGGGTCATCACGGTCTCGATCTGCTCGGTGACCCGAGCCCGAAGCTCGTCCGGGTCAGTGATCGCTCGCACCCAGGCGGGCGTGTAGGAGTCCTGAGCCCACACCAGGGTGTGCCCCCGCACCTCGAGCCCGTGCGCTTCAGCGAAGGCGACGACCGCGTCGGCGGGACCGAACTCCCAGGCCCCCGGCGAGGCCTGCACCGTGTACCACTTCAGCGCGTTCTCCGGTGTGACCGAGTTGAACTCGCGGGCCAGCGTGGTGGCGTAGGGCCCCGGGGTGATCTGGTGCGGCTCAGCGGTCGCGCCGACGCGAAGCCCGAGAGCGTCGGCCAGCTCGCGAAGGGTGCAGCTCGCGGGCTCCGTGGGGTCGCAGACGCCGGCCGCAGCGCTCGGGAGACCACGCGGTGGCAGCCCGACCGTGGCCGCCAGGACGGTGACCATCAGCCCCAGCGCGCCGACGAGCGCGACGATGATGGCCCCGACACCGGACGCTCGTGACCGCATGGCGACTCGGTCAGGTGTCCCGCTCGGGTGTGGCGCTGAGAGCGGCCAACAGCTCCGCGTGCTCCGGGTCGATGCTCGGCCCGTAGGCCGATACGACGATGCCCCGACGTCCCCAGTCGGGGCACGAGACGCCGAGCACGATCGCCTCGTCATCGGGATCGCTCATCCCTTCGAAGCGAAAGGTGTGGTCGACCCGCGCGCCGGCGAGATCGTGCAGGCCGGACTCGGCGTCGGTGCGCAACCCCTCGGGGCTCAGCTCGAAGTCGTCGCGGTAGCCCCACGATCGCAACAGCTCGATCGCCTCGGCGACCGTCTCGGGTGGGTTCCGGGTCATCGTGTACACGAGCCTATGCGCCTCGCGTCCTGTGCGGTCGGCGGACGACCGCTTCGACGCGGATCAGCCCGGTCCACCGACCGCGGACCGTCCTCCTCGCAGGTCGCTGTGGACGTCAAGCTGTCGAGAGCGAGCTGAGCTGGGGACCCGCGGCAGCGTCTACTGGCCCTGACCCCTGCTGAAGCCGGGGACACCATCGAACGCGTAGAGGCCCTCGGTCTTGACCGGCTCCAGGCCGGCCTCGGCAAGCCGGCGCTGCAGCTCGATCACCTCGAGCGCGGTTGTCGTCCCGCCGTCAGGGGCGAGGAAGCGGCAGCGCCAATGATCGGTGGTGAGCGTCTCGGGTGCCCCACCCGGCCACACCTTCTGCCCACGGTTCGAGATCATCTCAAGCGTCAGACCCTCGCCAGCGGCGGCGAGCAGCCGCTCGGCGAGCGTCTCCGGATCGCCGTCCTGCCAGTGCAGGAAGATGTCGATACCGAGCTGGGTCTTGACCGCCGCCGGGGTCGCGGAGGTCTTGACCTCGATGGGTGCCTCGGAGCGGTAGTGCACCGCCGGCAGGGTCTTCGGCTCCAGGCCCATCCGCTCGATCACCGCGTCGGCGAAGGCTCGCGTGCCCACCTTCTGGCTCGAGACGCCTTCCTCGTAGATGTCGTAGGTGTGGATGCCGTCCTCGATGGTGCGCAGCCAGGCGTTGTGGACGCGGGTGGCGGCGTCGCCCTGACCGATGTGGACAAGCATCTGCACCGCGGCGAGCAGCAGGCCTGACGGGTTGGCGAGATCCTGACCCGCCCGGCGGGGGGCCGAGCCATGGATGGCCTCGAACATCGCCATCTGGTGGCCGATGTTGGCGCTGCCGGCGAGGCCGACCGAGCCAGCGATCTGGGCGGCGACGTCGGAGAGGATGTCGCCGTAGAGGTTCGGCAGCACGACGACGTCGAACGCCTCTGGGGTGTCGGCGAGCTTGGCGGCCCCGATGTCGACGATCCAGTGCTCGGACTCGATGTCGGGGTAGTCGGCGGCGACCTCGTCGAAGACCCGATGGAAGAGCCCGTCGGTCATCTTCATGATGTTGTCCTTGGTGAACGCGGTCACCTTCCGACGGCCGTGGGCCCGGGCGTACTCGAACGCGTACCGGCAGATCCGCTCACAGCCCGGCCGGCTGATCAGCTTGAGGCACTGGATGACCTCGTCGGTCTGGCGATGCTCGATGCCGGCGTAGAGGTCCTCTTCGTTCTCCCGCACGATCACCACGTCCATCCCCGGGTGCTTGGTGGCGACGAAGGGGGCGTAGGCGACGCACGGGCGGATGTTGGCGAACAGCCCGAAGGTCTTGCGGATCGTGACGTTGAGGCTCTTGAACCCGCCCCCCTGCGGCGTGGTGATCGGGGCCTTGAGGAACACCCGGGTGCGGCGCAGCGACTCGAGCGCGTCGGGCTTGATGCCCGCCGGGAAGCCCTGGTTGTAGACGGACTCGCCGATCTCGATCTCTTCGATCTCGAGCGCGGCACCTCCGGCTTCGATGATCCGCAGCGTCGCGTCCATGATCTCGGGGCCGATCCCGTCGCCGCGGGCCACGGTGATGGGGGTGGGCACGGTCATGGTGGTCCTCCTGGGTCGCTGCGACGTCTGTGCTCGACCGACGATAACAGACCCCCCTACAGCGCTCCGCCGGCCCGACCCGGACCCTCTTCGTGCTCCGAGTGCGACCCGGGTGGCCTCGGCCGACCGTGAGGGGCCGGGGCTACCCGGCGGGCGCGCCGAGGTCGAGGAGGGGGTCGATGCCGTCGAGGCGGTCGGCGTGGTGGGCGATCACGATGGTGGTGCGACCGGCCCGGTGCCGGCGCACGGCGGCGAGCACGGCCCGCTCGGTGGCGGCGTCGAGGTGGGCGGTGGCCTCGTCGAGCACCAGGATGGGTGTCTCCGCGAGCAGCGCCCGGGCGATGAGGAGCCGTTGGCGCTCCCCGCCGCTGAGGCGCACCCCGTCTTCACCGAGACGGCTGGCGTAGCCGTCGGGCAGGGCCGCCACCACGTCGTGCACGTCGGCCACCCGGCAGGCGGCCTCGAGGGTGGCGTCGTCGGCGTCGGGGGCGGCGAGGCGCAGGTTGTCGGCCACGGTGGTGTCGAAGAGGTGGTCGTGCTGGGCGACGACCGTGATCACTCCCCGCACGTCCTCGGCCCGGTAGTCGTGCAGGTCCCGGCCGCCGAGGCGGATCTCGCCGGTGGTGTAGTCCCGGAACCGCACGAGCAGGGATGTGAGCGTGGACTTGCCCGAGCCGCTCGGCCCGACGATCCCGGCCCAGGACCCAGCCGGGACCGCCCACGACAGCCCGTCCAGCACCGGAGGCCCGTCAGGCGGGTAGGCGAAGCACAGCCCGTCGATCTCCAGATCGAAGGCTGTGGGCGGTGGTGCCGGATCGTCCGGGTCGGTGACCTCGGGGGTGGCGTCAACGAGCTCGAACAGCCGCTCGGCGGCGGCGCGGCTGCGGTCCGCCTCCGCGAAGGCGGCCCCGAGGGGAGCCACGGCCTCGAACGCGGCGATGGCCGTGAGGGGCGCCACGGCCAGCAGCACCCGATCGAGGGTCCCGACGGTGACCAGGGGGATCGCCAGCGAGACGACGGTGAGCGCCGCCAGGCCGGTGCACAGCACGGCGAGGCCCTCGGCGCTGGCGCGCACCAGCCCGATCCGTCGCTCCCGGCGGGCGAGGTCGTCGGTGATGTCGGCCAGACGGGCGAGCTGGGCGTCCTCGGCGCCGGCGGCCACGAGCTCCGCGAGGCCCTGGACGGTGTCGACGATGACGGTGTGCACGGCGACGCGCCCCTCCACCGTCGCCTGTGCCGCCGGGCGGGCCACGGTACGGGCGGTGAGCGGCAGGACCACACCGGTGAGCACGAGGAAGGCACCGAGAGCGAGGCCGAGCCGCACGTCGAGCGCGCCGAGGATCCCGACGGTGAGCACCACCGTGGCCGCTGCGGCCACGGGCGGGACGAGCACCCGCAGGTAGAACTGCTGGAGCGTGTCGATGTCGGCACCGATGCGGGTGAACAGGTCGCCGCTGTGACGGTCGGCGAGCCGGGCGGGAGCCAGCGGCTCAATCGCTCGGTAGAACCAGACCCGCAGGCGGGTGAGGATCCGGAACGTGGCGAGGTGGCCCACGTAGCGCTCGCCGTAGCGGGACCCGGCCCGCAGCACGGCGAAGAACCGCACCCCGGTGATAGCCAGCGCCAGGCCGGCGGTGGAGCTCACCACCGCCGCCTTCGAGATCAGGTAGGCCGAGAAGGCGGTCAGCGCCACGTTGGCGCCGAGCGTGGCGAAGGCGAGCAGGCAGGTCAGCGCCAGCCACCAGCGGAACGGCCCGGCCAAGCGCACGAGGCGGGTGAGGGTGCTCACCGGCGTTCCTCCCCGGCGCTGTCGGGGCCGACCGATGTGCCGTCGACGACCCGTCCGTCGACGAGGGTGACGGTGCGATCGGCACGGGCGGCGGTGGCCGGGCGGTGGGCGATCACCAGGGTGGTGCGCCCAATCGTCAACCGCTCGAAGGCGTCGAGCACCGACGCCTCAGTGACCGGGTCGAGGTTGGCGGTGAACTCGTCGAGCACCAGGTACGCGGGATCGCGCAGCACCGCCCGAGCGATGGCGATCCGCTGACGCTGCCCGGCGCTGAGGCGCAGCGCGCC
>JBBFLY010000049.1:0-11197 GCA_037478855.1 Acidimicrobiales bacterium
GATTTCTGCAAATTTACCACAAAAGGAGAACAGAAATGTCAGAGAAAAAAGTGTTCAAATCCATGGACGGAAATGAGGCCGCTTCGTATATCTCCTATGCGTTTACGGAGACCGCGGCGATCTACCCCATCACCCCCGCGTCCCCGATGGGCGAGCACGCGGACGACTGGGCGGCCGCCGGTCGAGCGAACCTGTGGGGGGTGGTGCCCGACGTCGTGGAGATGCAGTCGGAGGCCGGTGCAGCGGGCGCGTTGCACGGCGCGTTGCAGAAGGGAGCGCTGGCCACCACCTTCACCGCGTCGCAGGGCCTGCTGTTGATGATCCCGAACCTGTTCAAGATCGCTGGTGAGCTCACCCCCGCGGTCATCCACGTGGCGGCGCGCACCATCGCCACGCACGCGCTGTCGATCTTCGGGGATCACTCCGACGTGATGCACGCCCGCAGCACCGGCTGGGCGATGTTGTGCGCGTCGTCCGTCCAGGAGGCGCAGGACTTCGCACTCGTGGCTCACGCCGCGACGCTGCGCTCGCGGGTGCCGTTCCTGCACTTCTTCGACGGGTTCCGCACCAGTCACGAGATGGCCCGTATCGAAGCGCTTGACGACGACGACCTGCGGGCGCTGATCCGCGAGGAGGACCTGATCGCGTTCCGTCGGCGCGGCATGTCCCCGGAGCGTCCCGACGTGCGCGGGACCGCCCAGAACCCCGATGTGTTCTTCCAAGCCCGGGAGGCGTGCAACCCGTTCTACGACGCCGTGCCTGGGGTCGTGGAAGAGGTCTTCGACGAGCTCGCGGCGCGAACCGGCCGGCGCTACTCGCTGGTCGAGTACCGGGGTGCGCCCGACGCCGAGCGCGTGATCGTGGCGATGGGATCGGCCACCGGCGCGCTCGCCGAGACCGTCGATGCGCTCGTCGACGCGGGAGAGCGGGTCGGGATGGTGACGATCCGGCTGTACCGGCCCTTCCCCGCCGAGGCGCTGGTGCGCGCACTACCACCCTCGTGTCGCGCGGTGGCGGTGCTTGACCGCACCAAGGAGCCGGGCTCGGTCGGTGAGCCGATGTATCTCGACGTGCAGGTCGCCTTGGCAGAGGCCAGCTGGCAGGACCCTCCGCCCTTTGAGGTGGCGCCCCGGGTGATCGGCGGCCGCTACGGCCTGTCGTCGAAGGAGGTCACCCCCTCGATGCTCAGGGGCGTTTTCGACGAGCTCGCCCTGGAGCGCCCGCGACGCGAGTTCACCGTCGGGATCCGTGACGACGTGACCGGGCTGAGCGTGCGTCCCGATCCGGAGTTCAGGGTTCCCCGACCGGAGGGCGAGGTGCAGGCGGTGTTCTTCGGGTTGGGTGCGGACGGCACGATCGGGGCCAACAAGGCCTCGGTGCGGATCATCGGCGAGTCGACCGACCTGTTCGCCCAGGGCTACTTCGTGTACGACTCGAAGAAGTCCGGCTCGGTGACCGTCTCCCACCTGCGGTTCGGTCCCCGCCCCATCCGCTCCACCTACCTGATCGACCAGGCCGACTTCGTCGCCTGCCATCAGTTCGGCTTGCTCGAGCGGATGAAGGTGCTCGAGGTCGCCAGGCCGGGCGCGACCTTCCTGCTCAACAGCCCCTACGGGCCCGACGAGGTGTGGGATCACCTGCCGGCTGAGGTGCAGCGGCAGCTGATCGACAAGCAGCTCCGCTTCTGGGTGATCGACGCCAACCGGGTGGCGGCCGAGGTGGGGATGGGCAACCGGATCAACACGGTGATGCAGCCGTGCTTCTTCCAGCTCTCGGGGGTGCTCCCCGCTGACGAGGCGATCGCCCGCATCAAGGACTCGATCGAACGGACGTACTCGCGCCTGGGTCGCGCGGTGGTGGAGCGAAACCACGCGGCGATCGAGCGCTCGCTTGAGCGTCTCCGGCAGGTCGAGGTTCCCGCCACGGTGAGCGCCACCCGCTCGGTCGGGCGGGCGCTGCCGGACGACGCGCCCGACTTCGTGAAGCGGGTCACGGCCATGATGATGGCCGGCGATGGCGACCTGCTCCCGGTCTCCGCGCTGCCGGTCGACGGTCGGTTCCCCTCCGGCACCGCTCGCTACGAGAAGCGGGCGATCGCCAGGGAGATCCCGATCTGGGATCCGGACGTGTGCATCGACTGCGGCAAGTGCGCCATCGTCTGTCCGCACGCCGCCATCCGCATGCAGGTGTTCGAGCCCGCAGCGCTCGAGGGGGCACCGCGGCACTTCCGCTCCAAGCCGTTTCGCTCCAAGGATCTCGACGGCCATCTGCTGGCGATCCAGGTGGCACCGGACGACTGCACGGGTTGCGGGGTGTGCGTGGACGTGTGCCCGGCCAGATCCAAGACCGAGGTGCGCCACAAGGCGATCAACATGGAGCCGGTCGAGGCTCATCGCGACCGGGAGCGGGAGCGCTGGGAGTTCTTCACGTCGATCCCGTCGCTCGATCGCAGCCTGCTGCCCCACGACACGGTGAAGGGCTCCCAGGTCCTCGAGCCGTGCTTCGAGTTCTCCGGCGCCTGCGCAGGCTGCGGGGAGACGCCCTATCTCAAGCTGCTCAGCCAGCTCTTCGGCGACCGGATCGTGATCGCCAACGCCACGGGCTGCTCGTCGATCTACGGCGGCAACCTGCCGACCACGCCGTGGTCGGTGAACCGGGAGGGGCGGGGGCCCGCGTGGAACAACTCCCTGTTCGAGGACAACGCCGAGTTCGGGCTCGGCATGCGGCTCGGGCTCGAAGCCCAGCGCCGTCAGGCTCGTGTGCTGCTCGAGGCGCTGGCACCGGCCGTGGGCTCCGAGCTCGTCGCCGGTCTCCTGGGTGCCCGACAGGACTCGGAGGCCGAGATCGTGGCTCAGCGGGCGCGGATCGACCGGCTGCGTCGGGTGCTCGCAGAGCTCGCCGCTCCCGGATCAGCCTGCGCACCCGAGGCGGCGCAGCTCCTCGCCATCGCGGACGTGCTGGAGCGCCAAGGCGTGTGGATCGTCGGTGGTGACGGCTGGGCTTATGACATCGGCTTCGGTGGCCTCGACCACGTGCTGTCGACCGGACGTGACATCAACATCCTGGTGCTCGACACCGAGGTGTACTCGAACACCGGCGGGCAGGCGTCGAAGGCGACGCCGCGCGCCGCGGTCGCCAAGTTCGCCTCCGCCGGCAAGAGCATCAGCAAGAAGGACCTCGGTGAGGTGGCGCGAGCCTACGGCAACGTCTACGTCGCACAGATCGCGCTCGGCGCGAACGACCTGCAGGCCACCAGGGCCCTGCTGGAGGCGGACGCGTGGCCAGGCCCCTCGCTGGTCATCGCGTACGCCACGTGCATCGCTCACGGGATCGACATGTCCAGGTCGATGACCCATCAGCGGGACGCGGTCCGATCCGGATACTGGCCGCTGTACCGGTTTCACCCGTCGTTGGCCGAGCACGGTCACCCGTTCAGCCTGGATTCCAAGGATCCGTCGATCCCGGTCGCGGAGTTCGTTGAGACCGAGGCCCGGTTCGCCATCCTCCGACGCACCGATCCCCGGCGGGCTCGTGAGCTGTCCGAGCTGCTGCAAGCCGACGTCGACGAGCGGTGGCGCTACTACCACCAGCTCGCGGGCCTGGAGCGCACGGTGCCCCACACCGGGGACGACCCGCAGGGGGAGAGCGACTGATGGCTGCGGACCTGACCACCCGCTATCTGGGGCTCGAGCTGTCCTCACCGGTCGTCGCGTCGGCCAGCCCGCTCAACGACGACGTTGAGATGGTGCGCGCACTGGCCGAAGCGGGCGCCGCCGCGGTGGTGATGCCGTCGCTGTTCGAGGAGGAGATCCTCCAGGAGGAGCTGGAGCTCACCGGGGCGCTCGAAGCCGGATCGGAGCACGTGGCCGAGGCGCTCGAGTACTTCCCCTCGGTCACTGAGTTCTCGAACGCGGCCGACCGCTACGTCGAGCGCCTGGGTGAGCTGAAGGAGGTGGTGCGCGTGCCGGTGATCGCCAGCCTCAACGCGGCCTCTCCGGGCGGCTGGGTGCGATACGCGACATGCCTCGCGGACGCGGGTGCCGACGCCGTCGAGCTGAACCTCTACACGGTGGCCGCCGACTCCGAGCGGTCCAGCGCCGAGGTGGAGGACGAGCTGCTCGAGGTGGTGAGGGAGGTGAGGGCAGTCGTGGGCGTGCCGCTCGCGGTGAAGCTCAGCCCGTACTTCTCCTCGATGGCGAACGTGGCCCGCCGGATGGCGGCTGCGGGTGCGGACGGCCTCGTGCTGTTCAACCGCTTCTATCAGCCTGACCTCGACCTGGAGGCGCTCGAGGTGGTGCCTCGCGTCGAGCTGTCATCGCCATGGGAGCTGCGTCTCCCGTTGCGCTGGATCGCGATCCTCCGACCGGTCCTGCCGGACACATCGCTCGCTGCGACGAGTGGCATCGCCTCCGGGATCGACGTCGCGAAGGCGATCGCGGTGGGGGCGGACGTGGCCATGATGACTTCGGCGGTGCTGCGGCACGGACCGGACCACATCGCGACCGTGATCGAGGACCTGCAGCGGTGGCTCGACGGGCACGACTATGCGAGCGTCGCCCAGCTCCGGGGCAGCATGAGCTCGGCGGCCTGTGCCGATCCGTCGGCGTTTGAGCGGGCGAACTACCGGCAGGTGCTGCACTCGTGGGTCTCACCCTCCGAGCCTCCGCCCACGCCACCTCCGTCGTCTTCCTGAACGGACTGCACCTCCGCCGTCGTCGTGCGTGACAACCCCACGCCGGCCGCCGCGCAGCGCAGAGCAGCGCAGAGCAGAGCTCTTGTCCCTGTCAGCCGGCCGGGCGTTCTCCGACCACCCGGCTGACAGGTTTGGTTGGGAGCTCGAAACCAGCACGAAACATGCCCCGACGATGATGGGGCCGATGGCGCTTGGATCGTTGGAAGGGTACGTGGTCGCCGTCACTGCTGACCGGCGTGCCGGCGAGCAGGCCGAGCTGCTGCGCCGACGGGGTGCCAAGGTGCTCCACGCGCCGACGATCGCCACCGGCTACCTGACTGCCGACGATGCGGTGCAGCGCGCGACCCGGGCGGCGATCGAGTCCGAACCGGACTTCCTGGTGCTCGTCACCAGCATCGGCTGGAGGGCCTGGCTGGAAGCCGCGCAGGCCTGGGGGCTTGACGCCGACCTGTTGAGGATTGCCCGACGGGCGCGTGTGCTCGCACGCGGGCCGAAGGCGACGGCGGCCGCCCATGCCGCCGGGGTCGATGTCTGGCGGTCGGCGGTGTCCGAGGAGCTCTCCGAGGTGATCGACATCCTCCGTGACGTCACCCGGGCGGGAGCGCGGGTGGTGGTGCAGTGCCATGGCGAGGACGACCCCCGCCTGCGTCACGCGCTCGTCCCGCTTGGTGTCGAGGTGATCGAAGTGCCCGTCTACCGCTGGCGCCAGCCCCGCGACCGCCGGCCGGCTCGCGAACTGATCCGGGTGATCACAGAGCAGCAGGTGGATGCCGTCACGTTCACCGCTGCGCCCGCGCTGCGGAACCTCCTGCGGATCGCGGACGAGCAGGGGCTGCGCGACCGTGTCGTGGAGGGCTTCAACGGTGGCGTGCTGGCCGCCTGTGTAGGGCCGGTGTGCGAAGCAGCGGCACGTGAGGCGGGCATAGAAGCGCCTGTCGCTCCCGAGGTGGGCCGTCTCGGCCTGCTCGTGCGGGTCGTGGCCGAGCACCTCGGCAGGCGGGCCTGGTCCTTCCGGGTCGGCGAGGTGGAGGTGCGTCTCCAGGGGCGTGCCCTCGAGGTCGACGGGAGCTCGATCACACTGGGCCATCGCGAACGCGTCATCCTGACGGCGCTCCTCGAGCGGAGCGGGGCGGTGGTCCCGCCTCGGGCTCTGCCCGGCCCGGGTGGGGGTGGCCATGCCCGCTCGGTCGAGCTGGCCGTCGCCCGCTTGCGGCGCAAGCTCGGGCCCGCAGCGGTCGCGCTGGAGACGGTGCGGCGGCGGGGGTACCGCCTGGTGGTCACCGATCAATCCCAGGGTTCGGGCAGCGAGACCTCGACGGCCGCCCACTTGTAGGACGGCTGCCTCGAGTACGGATCGAAGGAGTCGTCGGTGAGTCGGTTCACCGCGGGATCGTGCATGGGGATGAACACCTGACCTGGTGCCACCGTGGGGGTGAGGAACGCTTTGGCGCGCATGGAGCCGCGCGCCGATCGCACCACGACCCACTGGTTCGGCCGGATGTTTCGCATCGCGGCGTCCTCGGGGTTGATGGCGACCGGGGTGTCGGCCGGCGCGAGGGACCGGAGAAGCGCCGACTTGCCTGTGCGTGTCTCGGTGTGCCACTGGGCCGAGGACCCACGTCCGGTCAGCAGCACGAGCGGGTAGCGGCGTGAGGTCGCCTCACGCGGAGGCTGCGGCTCAGCCCACACGAACCGGGCACGCCCGTCGGGGGTGAAGAAGCGTCCATCCTCGAAGAGCCGGCGCTCCGCACCGACGATCACGTCGGGATCTGTGCCAGCGGGAAACGGCCACTGCACACCCCCGCAGCGGGCGATCAGGTCGTAGCCGCTGATCCCCGAGAAGTCACAGGGCTGGCCTTCCGAGAGGCGGGCGAGGAGCTGAAACACCGACTCGGGGCTGCTCCAGCGGCGGAACATCTCGCCGCAGCCCCAGGCCTCCGCGACCAGCTTGAAGATCCAGAAGTCGGCGAGTGCGAGACCCGGTGCACGCGCGACCCGGTGGACGAGGCCGATCCGCCGCTCGGAGCAGATGAACGTGCCCTCCTTCTCTCCCCAGCCGGCGGCCGGCAGGAGCAGGTCGGCATGGGCGGCAGTCTCGGTCGTGCTGTAGAGGTCCTGGACGACCAGGAAGTCGAGCCGGGCGAGCACGTCGTGCAGGTGTGACTGGTTGACCCACGAGTGGGCGCCGTTGGTGGCGACGACCCACAGCCCCCTGATCGAACCGCGCACGATGCCTTCGATGATCTGGTCGTACGCGTCGCTCGGTCGTGTGGGGATGAGCCGTTCATCGATGCCGAGCACCGATGCCACCTTCGCCCGGTCGGAGGCGTCGGCGAACTCGTGACCCCCGAGCAGGTTGGTCGTGTTCGCGAACAGGCGTGATCCCATCGCGTTGCATTGACCGGTGATCGAGTTCGCTCCCGTGCCGGGCCGGCCGATGTTCCCGGTCATCAGGGTGAGGGCGATGATCGCCTGGGCGGTCCGTACCCCCTGGTGGCTCTGGTTGACGCCCATCGTCCACCAGAAGGAGACCCGTTCCCCGTCGGCGATGGTGCGCGCGAGACGCTCGATCGCGTCCGCTTCGACGCCACACTCGGCGGCGACCCGGGCGGGTGTGAACCGGGCCACGTGTGCGGCGAACCCGTCGAACCCTGTCGTGTGCGCGTCGATGAAGGCACGGTCGATCGCGCCGTCCCGGATGAGGAGGTGCGCGACGCCGTAGAGCAGTGGGAGGTCGGTCTTCGGGAGGATCTGATAGTGCTGGGTGGCGGCCATCGCCGCTTCGGTGCGCCGCGGGTCGATCACCACGATCTCCGGGTCATGGGGGTTGCGGCACACCCGCTCCCACATGATGGGATGCGTGATGCACAGGTTCGAGCCGACGAGGACGATGACGTCGGACGCCTCGAAGTCCGCGTAGGTGTACGGCGGCGCGTCGAAGCCGAAGCACTCCTTGTAGGCGACGACCGCGGTGGCCATGCACTGGCGGGTGTTGCCGTCGCCGTGGATCATCCCCATCCCGAACTTGGCGAGCGCACCGAGCAACGCCATCTCCTCGGTGACGATCTGGCCGGTGCTCAGGAAGGCGATCGATTCCGGACCGTGGGCCCGCTGGATCGAACGGAAGCCCTCTACGAAGGTCCTGAGCGCGTGCTCCCAGGAGACGGGAACGAGATTGCGTCCCTCGCGGCGCATGGGGCTCGTGAGACGGTCGGGTGCTCGTAGCGGTGTGAGCGACTCCCACCCCTTCGGACAGGCCATGCCGAGGTTCACCGGGTAGGCGGGCGAGGGGGAGAGGTTCACCGGCTCGCCACCCCGCAGGTGCACATCGAGCGAGCATCCGGTTGAACAGAAGCCACAGGTCAGGGAAGCCGTGGCGTCGGGTGAGAGCCTCGCCGGCACCTGCATGGGCACCAGCGGGGAGCTCACTCGCGCCAGCTCCGCGGTCCGGGAGCCGGTTCGCTGCCGGAGGAGTCGTCCGATCACGCGATGCCTCCGGGCATCCGGTGGGAGGACTCAGATCGGAAGAACAGATGGCGCTCGACGAGCTCCCCGGCGGTGAGCACAGCCGCGGCGAGAAGCCCCCAGACGGTGGCGAAGGTGGCGGCGCTGGCGAACAGGACCCCGGCGCAGGCGAGCGCGAGTCGTGCGCGCACCAGGGCACGCAGCTCGTGACGTAGCAGGTACGCAGTGCGGCTGAGGGCGGTGGAGGTCCGTGCCAGAGGCCAGATCACGCAACCGTCCACGGCCAGCTTGGCTACCGCAAGGGAGGTGATCACCCAGGCTGGAGCGAGGGTCGCAGCGCTTCCCAACAGCGCCGCGGTGAGGGCGAAGCGGGGCGCCGTGAGCTGCAGTGCCCACAGTGGTCGACCGGTGACCGCGTAGACCATGGTCGAACACCAGATGCCCGCCACGCCGGCGACGATCGCGCTGAGGTGCAGTGGTGAGGTCGGCGACGTTGGGACGACGACCGAGGCCAACGCGAGGATCGCGAACAACCCGAACGCGACGATCTCGCGACTCAACCAGGAGTGCCGCAATCCCAGCACCGCCCGCCAGGCCATGAGCGGGCGGCCGAGGTGCAGCAGCGACCCACCGAGCGCGAGGAGCCCTGCCCCGGTGGCGACCAGTCGCGCGGAAGGGTCGAGAACGAAGGCGCCGACCGCCAGCTGGGTGATGACGAGCATCCACGACAGTGGCGGGTGTCCGTGCGCAGGTGACACGGTGTGCAGATCGGCGGCGACGGTGTCGGGCGGCATCGCCTTGCGGGTTCGGTAACGAGTGGTCGGCGCCGTCAGAGCGGATGGCGGTGCGCCGGGCACGAGCGTGGACCCCGGACGGCGGGCGATGTCGACGGACGACCTGATCGACACCGCGGTGACGCGAATGGCGTCGTTCGGGCACGCCTGTGCACAGGCGGGAGGCTCACCGGCGAAGAGCCGGTCCGCGCACAGGTCACACTTGCGCACGATTCCGAGCCGGCGATTGAAGCGAGGTACCTCGTACGGACAGGTGAGCGTGCAGTAGGAGCAGCCGATGCACTGGTCGTCCAGGTGTCGGACGATGCCCGTGCGTTCGTCCTTCTCGTAGGCGTCGACAGGGCATCCCGACAGACAAGCGGGCTCGACGCAGTGATGACACGCGGTGGTGATCGTCTGCAGGTAGCCCGTCCCGTGCAGGAGCCCGGTGCGTCGGAACGACTCGTCGGGATCGAGGCCGTTCAGGTGCTGACAGGCGGTGACACACGCCTTGCAGCCCGAGCAGGCGTCGAGATCAACCTCGAACGCGTACTGCTCACCGTCGCGTGGACGCTCGATCGGGATGAGAGCCCGGTAGCTGCTCGTGGACTTCGAGCACTGCTCGTCGTGCCAGTCGGCGAAGCGCTCGATGGCGGTACGGTCGGCCTGCTGTGCGAGCAGCGCGTCGATGCTGCTGATCAGTTCGACGGCGGTCATCGGATCGACACCTCGACCCACCCGTCGACGATGCGCACGGGGTACGTGGGCACCGAGAGCTCAGGGTGTGAGAGCCCTCGGCCGGTTCTCAGATCGAACGTGTGCTTGTACATGGGAGAGGCGACCTTTGGCACGTCACGCTCGGAGCCGACGATGCCCCGTGCCAGTACGAACGCGCCGCTCCCGGGGTCGAGGTTGCCGATCGCGAAGACCGCGTCGCCGTCCGAGACGCGAAACAGGGCGATCTGCTCGTCGTCCACGATCGCTGCAGCGCCTCGGTCGATGTCGAGGTCGGTGATGTGGCAGACCCGCTGCCAGGACCGGTCACCGCTCATCGCAGGGCGCCATCCGTCGCCGGTGCGGGGCGGATCTGCCCCCGCTCACGCACGAAGACGATGCTCGGATCGGGTTGGTCGCTGTTGACGAAGGTCCGGAAGCGTCGCAGACGCTCCTCGCTCGCCAGCGTGGCCTTCCACTCGCACTCGTAGCTGGAGACGTGCTCCTCCATCGCCCGTTCGAGCTCCCCGCACAGACCGAGGGAGTCGTCGATCAGTACCCGTCGGAGGTGATCGATCCCTCCGTCGAGCTTGCGGAACCAGGTCGCGGTCCGCTCGAGCCGGTCCGCGGTGCGGATGTAGAAGATCAGGAACCGGTCGATCAGCCGCACGAGCTCGTCGGAGCTGAGGTTCTCCGCCAGCAGGACGGCGTGCTGTGGTCGAGCTCCACCGTTGCCACACACGAAGAGGTTCCAGCCCTGCTCGGTCGCGATCACGCCGACGTCTTTGCTCTGTGCTTCAGCGCATTCGCGCACGCATCCGGAGACGGCCATCTTCACCTTGTGGGGTGCGCGCAGGCCCCGGTACCGCAGCTCGAGCTGGACTGCCATGTCGACCGAGTCCTGAACGCCGTAGCGACACCAGGTGGAACCCACACACGACTTGACGGTGCGGACCGCTTTGCCGTAGGCGTGCCCGGATTCGAGACCGGCATCGATGAGGCGACGCCAGATGAGGGGGAGCTGGTCGATGCGGGCCCCGAACAGGTCGATGCGTTGCCCGCCCGTGATCTTGGTGTACAGGTCGAACTCACGGGCCACCTCCCCGATCGCGATGAGCTGGTCCGGTGTGATCTCGCCTCCGGGGACGCGGGGGACGACCGAGTAGGTGCCGTTCTTTTGGAGGTTGGCGAGGAAGTGGTCGTTCGTGTCCTGCAGCGCAGCCTGCTCGCCGTCGAGGATGTACCCGTGGTTGAGTGACGCCAGGATCGACGCCACCGTCGGCTTGCAGATCTCGCAGCCCCGTCCTGAGCCGTAGCGCGCGAGCAGTTCCGTGAACGAGCCGATCTGCTGGACGCGCACGATGTCGAACAGCTCCTGGCGGGTGTAGCGGAAGTGCTCGCACAGCCGACGTTCCACGGTCATGCCGGTCTCGGTGAGGACTGACGCGATGAGCTCACCGAGAGCGGGGAGGCAGCCGCCACAGCCCGTGCCGGCCCCCGTGGACTCGGTGACCGCGGACAGGTCGTGCGCGCCGCGCTGCACCGCTTCCCG
>JBBFLY010000049.1:11207-22131 GCA_037478855.1 Acidimicrobiales bacterium
CTTCCCGCACCGCCCTCGTGTCGACGTTGTTGCACGAGCAGATGAGACCGCCCCGGGATGACGCCCCGTCCGTCAACAGCTCGATGAGGTTGTCTGGCACTGGCTGGCCGGTGCGCGACATCTCGAGCAGCGTCGGGTAGCTCGACGTGTCACCGACGAGTACGCCTCCTGCGACCTTCCCGGCCCGGATGACCACCCGCTTGTGGATCTGACGCACGCGGTCGGTGAGCACGATCGCCGGCTCGCCGTGCGGGTCACCGAAGCTGGCAACGTCGACACCGAGCAGCTTCAGCTTCGTGGCTGGCTCGGCGCCTTCGAAGGTGGCGTTGCCGCCGCAGAGCTGGTCGGCGACGACCCGAGCCATCTCGTAGCCGGGGGCGACGAGTCCGTGGATCCTGCCCCGGTGCACGGCACACTCGCCGATCGCCCAGATGTGCTGGTCGGAGCTTCGGCAGGTGTCGTCGATGACGATGCCACCCCGCTCGCCGATCGCGAGGCCGGCCTGCCGGGCGAGCTCGTCTCTCGGCCGGATGCCAGCGGAGAAGACGACGAGGTCGGCCGGGATGCAGCTTCCGTCTGCGAACCGAACGGCTCGGACCCGGCCGCCGCGTAGGACCACCTCGGTGGTGGGTGTCGAGGTGTGCACCCGGACGCCGAGCTCCTCGATGCGGTCGCGCAGCACCGCGCCTCCAGGGTCGTCGACCTGCAGCGCCATGAGACGGGGGGCCAGCTCCACGACGCTGGTGTCGAGCCCGAGTGAGAGGAGGGCGTTCGCTGCTTCGAGGCCGAGCAGCCCGCCACCGATCACGACCCCTGTCCGACCATCACGCGCCCATTCCCTGATCGCGTGGACGTCGTCAACCGTGCGGTAGGTGAAGCACCCTCGTCCGTCGCGACCGGGGATGTCGGGGACGAAGGGCACTGATCCGGTGGCGATCACCAGCGCGTCGTACGGGACCAGATCGCCGGTGGAGGTCACGACGGTGCGCGAGGCGACGCAGAGGTCGGTCACCCGCTGCCCGCATCGGATCTCGACCCGCTCGTCGAGTTCGGTGAGGGCGAGCCCGTCGGTCGTCGAGCCGTGGAAGAGGTCGGACAGATGCACCCGGTCGTAGGCGGGCCGTTCCTCCTCACCGATGACGACGACCCGCCAACGGTCGAGCCCGCCCTTCGCGGTCAGCTCGGATACGAACCGGTGACCGACCATGCCGAACCCCGCGACGACGACGGTGCGGGTGTGAGCGCTCCGGGACATCAGACCGCGGCCTCCAGCTGCCATTCGGCGCGCCAGAGGCGTTGCCGGTTGACGATCCCGACGGCTGCGCTCGCCGCCGCTGCCCCGAGGACGAGGAATCCCGGGGTGAAGGACCCGGTGACGCCGTTGAGGAATCCGAGCGCGAACGGGAGGAGGAAGCCGCCCACCCCGCCGGCAGCGCCGACGAGACCCGTCATCGCGCCGATGCGGGTCGGATACCGCTGCGGGACGAGTTGGAAGACCGCCCCGTTGCCGATGCCGAACGCTCCAAGCAGACACACAAGCAGCGTGACGGTCGCCCCGAGCGGTGGGAGCGTTGCGAGGGCTACGGCGATCGAGGTGATCGCGATGAAGACCACGCTGAGGACACGGGTTCCTCCGAACCGGTCGGCGAGCGCACCGCCGACCGGACGGAGGAGCGAGCCGGCTGCTGCGCAGAGCGCGGCGTATCCCGCCGCTGCGACCTTGGGCAGGGCGAAGCGATCGACGAACAGGATGGGGAGGTAACCCGACATGCCCACGAAGCCACCGAAGGTCACGAGGTAGAACAGGCAGAGCCACCGGGCGTCGCTCTCGTTGAGCAGCCGGCGCAGGCTGCGACGAGCCTCCGCGGCCGGTCGCGGCGGTTCCTTGGCGGCCAGTCCGAAGAACAGCAGCACGGTGAGCACCGGGAGGGTCGCCAGGCCGAACACGCCGTGCCAGCCGACCTGCTCGGCGAGGCGCGGTGCGGCCAGCGAGGCGACGATGGTCCCCGAGTTCCCGGCACCCGCGATGCCGAGTGCCAAGCCCTGGTACTGCGATGGGTACCAGCGCGACGCGAGCGGGAGCGCAACCGCGAAGCTCGACCCGGCGAGTCCGAGGAGCAGGCCGATGCCGAGCACCTGAACGTAGGTGCCACCGGCCTGCCAACCCCAGACGAGGGGAACGAGCACCGCGAGAAGTACCAACGTGCCGGTGCGCTTCGCTCCGATGCGGTCAGCGAGCGGGCCGACCACCAGCCTGAAGAGTGAGCCACCGAGCGGTGGCACCGCGACCATCAGGCCCTTCTGTGCGGAGGACAGCTGCAGGTCCTCCGCGATGTAGACACTGAGCGCGCCGACGAGCACCCAGACCATGAACGAGACGTCGAAGTGCACCAGAGCAGCGATGAGGCTGGGCAGGTGCCCGGCTGAACGGAATCCCTTGATCGCCATGGCACAGGAGCGAACCAGGGTGTGGTTCCCGGGTGGTTACCGATTGGTCACGACCCTGAGAAGGGTTGCGCGCATCAGGCGCTGTACCGAGGTGCGGAACCCGTAACTCGCGCGTCACAGGTGGCGAGCGTGGCTCCGGTCCGGTGGTGCGGCCGATCCCGGGTCGGCGCGGTCCTACACTCGGCGCATCGGGGCGGGTCGAGGATGGGGGAGGCGTGATGGCCTACGAACCGCCGCCGCAGACCGGGGCGGCGAAGGCAGCGGCACTGCGGCGGTCGCACGAGTACCTGATGCCCTATCGGGTCGAGACGTTCGACCGGATGGGGGTGTCGCTCGTGATCGACCGGAGGGAGGGGTACCGGCTGTGGGACCTCGACGGCCGGGAGCTGCTCGACCTGCACCTCAACGGCGGCACCTTCAACCTCGGGCACCGAAACCCGGAGCTGGTCGCCACGCTGCTCGAGGGGCTCGAGCGGTACGACATCGGCAACCACCACTTCCCCTCCGAGCCGCGCAGCCGGCTGGCGGAGGCACTCGCTGACGCCTCCCCCGGCGGAGTGCTGCGACACGTCGTGCTCTGCCCGAGCGGCAGCGAGGCGATCGACGTCGCCGTGCGCTCTGCTCGTCACGCCACCGGACGTCGGCGTGTCGTGGCCTACGACTGCGCGTTCCACGGGCGCAGCGGCCTGTCGGGCGCTGCGGGCGACGACCGGGTCGCGCGCTTCTTCCACAGCGACAGCGGCGACTTCGTCAAGGTCCCCTACGACGACCTCGACGCGTTGGAAGCCGCGCTGGGTGGTGGTGACGTTGCGGCGGTGCTGTGCGAGGTCCTGCCCGCGACCGCCGGGTTCCTGCTCCCGAGCGACGGCTACTTCCCCGCCGTGCGTGAGCTGTGTGATCGCTACGGGGCGTTGCTCATCGCGGACGAGGTTCAGACCGGTTTGGGTCGCACGGGGGTGATGTGGGCCATCGAGAGCTTCGGTGTCGTACCGGACATCCTCGTCACGGGGAAGGGACTCTCCGGTGGCCTGTACCCGGTCGCTGCCGTGCTGCTGGCGGAGCGGGCTGCGGCGTGGATGCACATCGACGGGTGGGGATACGTCTCGACCTTCGGCGGCTCCGAGCTGGGTGCGGTGGTCGCCCAGCGCGCGCTGGAGCTCTCCGGTGACCCCGCGACGCTGGCGAACGTGGCGGCGGTGAGCGACGCCTACGCGTCCGGTTTCGCAGAGCTCGCAGCGCGCTACCCGTTCCTGGTCGAGGTCCGTCGTCGGGGTGTGGTGATGGCGCTGCGCTTCGACCACCCGATGGGTGGGATCACGATGGCCCGCCATCTCTTCGACAACGGCGTGTGGGCCATGTTCTGCGGCTTCGACCTCTCGACGCTGCAGTGGAAGCCCGGACTGCTCGTCGATTCGGCGTTCGTGGAGGAGTCCCTCGAGCGCTTCGAGCGGGCCATCGCCGCGGCGAGCGCCGAGGTCGGAGCGGAGGCGTCGTCGACGTGAGCGACTTCTACGAGCTGCCGTCGCACGAGCAGCTGGCCGCCCTGGAGGCGCTGCTGCGCGACAGCCTGAGCGCCTGGGATCTGGGCGCGGTCGAGTCGGTGGAGCTGCTGGCCGAGCGGGAGAACGCAGTCTTCGCGGTCCGCACCGATCGGGGACGCTTCGCAGCTCGCGTGCATCGCGCCGGCTATCACACCGACGACCAGCTCCGCTCCCAGGTGCAGTGGATGCGGGCGCTGCGCCGGGCTGGGGTGGTCGAGACCGCGGACGTGATCGACACCCGCGACGGTGATCTCTTCGCCATCGCAGCCCGTCCGCCGGTGCCCGAGCCCCGTCAGGTGTCGGTGCTGGAGTGGGTCGACGGCGAGCAGCTCTCGTCGCGGTTGCAGTCCGCTGACAGCGACGAGCTGGCCGGCTGGTACCGGCGGATCGGCGCGCTGGCAGCCTCCCTGCACGAGCAGGCGGCCGGATGGGATCGACCCGAGGGGTTCTCCTGTCTCGTGTGGGATGTGGAGGGTCTGCTCGGTGACGATGCGGTGTGGGGCAGGTTCTGGTCGCTTGAGGGGATGGATCCCCGGGACCGGTCCGTGATGCGGGACTTCCGCGAGCGGGCCCGTAACGAGCTGACCCAGCTGCCGCGCGAGCGGTCGAGCTACGGCCTCGTGCACAACGACTTTCTGGCCGAGAACCTGCTCCTCTCCGGTGACCGCCTGACGTTGCTGGACTTCGACGACTGCGGTGACAGCTGGTTCGTGTGGGATCTCACCCCGGCGTTGGTCTCGATCGCGACCCGGGACGACTACCCGTTGCTGCGGGCCGCGCTCGTCGACGGCTACCGGGAGGTGCGCCCGCTGCGCGAGCAGGAGCTGGCTTGCCTGCCGCTCCTGTTCGCGCTGCGGATGGCCACCTACGCGGCGTGGCTCGACACCCGCCGGCACACGCAGTTCGCGAAGGACCTCGGTCCGGTGATCGTGGATGCCGCGGTCGACGTGGTGCGCCGCTTCCTCGCCGGTGAGCTCGAGGTGTGAGCCTCGGTGGTGACCGACGGCCTCGGGGTCAGGAGCTCGCCCCGGCCCCGACCGCTTCGTCGGCCTCGTGGCGCTCGTCGGTCCGGATCGCCTCGACCTGGAAGTCGAGCGTGACCTTCTCGCCGACGAGCACTCCCCCGGTGTCCAGTGGGGTGTTCCAGGTCAGACCCCACTCACGCCGGTCGATCGTCGTCGTCCCCTCCAGACCGATGCGCTGGTTGCCGAACGGGTCCTTCACCGCGCCGGTGTAGGTCAGCTCGAACGAGACGGGACGGGTGACGTCTCTGATGGTGAGGTCACCGGTGACCCGGAAGCGGTCATCGCCGAGTGGCTCGACGGAGGTCGACACGAAGCGGATCTCCGGGTAGTGCTCGACGTCGAGGAAGTCGGCGCTGCGCAGGTGCCCGTCACGATCGGCGTTGCGGGTGTCGATGCTCGCCGCATCGATGGTCAGCTCCAGCGAGGACCGTGAGGGATCTTCGGCGTCGAGGTACCCGGATCCGCTGAAGCGGCTGAACGACCCGCGGACCTTGGAGATCATGGCGTGGCGGACCGCGAAGCCGATGTCGGTGTGGCTGGGATCGATGGCGTAGTGCCCGGTCGAGCTCGCGGGGATGGACATGTCGCACCTCCAGGGGCAGGACAGCTACATGGTTGACATGTCATCCAACGGTGGTTGATCTGTCAACTATTCCCGGTCGCTTAGGCTCATGGGGGTGGGAGCAGGGTCACCGCGGTGGTTGGACGACCGGGAGCAGCGGGCGTGGTCCTCGCTGCAGCTGATGCACCTCCGCCTCGACGCCGCCCTGGCGCGCCAGCTGCTGCGGGACTCCGGCCTGTCGCTGCAGGACTACGTGGTGCTGGTGGCGCTCACCGGCGCACCCGAGGGCAGGATGCGGGCGTTCGAGCTGGGGCGGTTGCTCGGGTGGGAGAAGAGCCGGCTCTCCCATCACCTGACCCGGATGGCCCAACGGGGCCTCGTGGCGCGCGAGCTGTGCGAGGTCGACCGGCGGGGGGCTTGGGTGGTGGTCACGCCGGAGGGTCGCAGGGCGATCGAGGCGGCCGCGCCCGGGCACGTGGCTGAGGTCCGCCGCCTGTTCGTCGACCGGCTCAGCCCCCGTGAGCTGGACACCATCGCCGCCGTCGCCGAGCGGGTGCTCGCGGTGCTCGACGCCGAGGAGGGGAAGGGCGCGCCGCCAGGACCGTGAGCCCGGCCCGGTCATCCGGGTCGGAGGGGCGGCGTCCGTCGGAGGGGCGCGTCCAGCCCGGTCACCGCCGCACCTGGCGGCAGGCGCGCTCAGCCCCGCCCGAGCAGGCGATCGAGGTCGAGACGGGTCTCGGAGCTGGCCAGCTGCCGGATGGCCTCGGGGAGCTGCTCGTAGGGGAGCGCGCCGTTCTCTGCGAGCGCCAGCTCGTGGGGATCGAGGCCCAGCTGGGCGGCGAAGGTGGATCGATCGACGCCCGCGCCGCCTCGAACGGCCAGCGCAACGGCTCCCGCCCCGGGGAAGGGGGCACCCTCCCGGGCGAGCCGCTCCGCGAGCCGTTCGCATAGACGGGTCACGTCGGTTGCCCAGCCCTCGGCGCTCATCATCATCGTGGTGCTCATGCGGCGAGGCATCCTCGCTCGCTGAGTGCACGGTACCGGTTGTCGACCCGGATGAGACGGCGGAGCTGATCCCGCATGCGCTTCGCGATCTGGCGGACGTTCTCGGCGGTCAGACCGAACTGGGAGCCCACGGTGTGGGAGGGGCTCGGGTCGCCGTTCGCCTGCTGTGCCAGGTACTCGTGGAACACCCGCCGATCACGCTCCGAGCCGACCTCGTCGACCGCGCGGCAGAACAGCTCGAAGTCCGCGTCGCGGGCGCGCAGCGCCTCGTAGTCGATGTCGGGCGTGTCGGAGCCGCCGGCGACCGGGCCGCGCTCGACCAGGTCGAAACGGTCGGGATCGAGCGCGACGGTGGCATGGCCGATGCCGCGCACGACGACGCTTCGGATGGCCGAGCGGGCCCACACCCAGGGCAGCGCGCCGGTCCGGTCCCAGCCAGCGGCCCGGCGGAACAGGTCGATGGCGGCGTCCTGCACCAGCCCGTCGAGCTCGTCACGGTCACGGAGCAGGTCCGTTCGACCGAGCTCGCGAAGCACCCGCCGAACCTCCCGGGCGAGTGCTGTGCCGAAGTGCTCGATGAACGGGAACAGCGCGGCAGCGTCACCATCGGCCATGGCGGCCATCAGCTTCTCCAGCAGCAGACGGTCGTCTCGATTCACGATGCTCCTTCCGGACAGGGGGCTCGTGGCCCGCCGATGACCCCCGCATCGGGGGCTGTCCAGATCATGCGGAGGAGCAGGGACAAGTTTCATCGTTGTGATTCATCAAAGGGGGCGCGTCGTCAGCTGCGGATGGGTGCCGGCCGTGGGTACAGACAGGTGCTGACGGGAGCGGACGGGGCCAGTCAGGGGCGCGCCGGTCGCTCGGCGGGGGTCAGATTGAGCCGGGCGGCGAGACGATCTGGTGCGACGACCATCAGCTCGGAGACGGCCCGGCTGAGGCCGATGTAGAGCAGGGCGTCGCTCACGTCGTCGCTCGTGGTCACGAAGATGACGGTGTCGGACTCGAGGCCCTTCGCCCGGTGGACGTTCTCGCACACCACCCGCCCGTCGGTGCGGTCCTCCCAGTTGACGAGCCCGAGCTCGGCTCGCAGGCGGTCTCGCAGCGCGCTGGCGACGGTCTCGACCAGCACGGAGCTCGGGGGTCGCTGCTCGACCTCGAGCAGCCGGGTGAGCTCGCCGCTCACCGCGCCGACCGCGGCGGCGGGGTTGCCAGCTTCGATCGGCACCCAGCGCACCGCGGTGGATTCCGGTCCCCGCATCGGCGCAGCGGCACCGTTGAGGAACCGGCGGAGGAGACGGGCGATGCCGTGGGTGTTGCGGCAGTTGGTGAGCAGCTCGCAGCGGCACCAGCCGTCTGCCGCGAGGGGGACGGTGAAGCCGCGCTGGTAGATCTGCTGGGCTTCGTCCGCGACCATCAGGAGCCGTCGGGGTCCGTCGGGGTCGAGCAGGGTGGCGAGCTGCGCGATCCACGCCGGGCTGAAGTCCTGGGCTTCGTCGATGATGATCGTGTCGAACCGCTCGGTGATCTCGTGCCAGTGGCGCAGGAGGTGTCCGACGGCGGTGACGTTCCACCACTCGTCGCCGGCGTCAGCTGGTGGCTCGAGCGGGGGCATCCCGTCGAGGTCGAAGCCGAGGGTGAGGAACGCTCCGATGCGAACCGCCTCGTCCTCGGGCAGGCGGCTTCGGATGTCTGCGGCGAGCGGTTCGTTGTAACAGGTGAGAAGGACCCGCTCACCGCGCCCGTACGCTCGCCTGGCCCATGCGGTGGCGAGTCGGGTCTTGCCCGTTCCCGCGGCCCCGGTGACCACGACGCGCTGGTTCTGGTCGAGGGTCTCGAGCGCACGGACCTGGTCGGCGGAGATCTCGTCGAGTCGGCGTCGAGCGGTGCGGGCTCTGGCGTGCGGATCCCAGGCGAACTGCACGTCAGGGCGGAGCACGGCGACGATGGCCTCGACCTCGCGGGCGTCGAGGGGACGGTTGCCCCAGCGGTCCAGCATGAGTCGCTCGATCGCATCGAAGGGGTCCTCGAGGTCGACGGCGGTGAGGATCTGCGCGCGGCCCACGTCGGGTGGCAGGTTGCCGGTGAGCTCGGTGGTGTTCGGCAGCGCGATGCCGTACTCCACGTTGAGGTGCTTGAGCGACGGGATCTCCTGGCGCAGCCGAGTGCGGAGCGCGTAGGCGTTGATGCGGGCCTGGGCGATCGGTGGTGGGTCGAGCGCGAGGCCGTTCGGGTCCCGCCACACGCCGTCGTCGATGAGGACCCGATGGCCCTTGACCTCGATGTCGACGACGCCGAACGACTCGTGGACCGCCACGACGTCGAGCTCGTAGTCGCGCTCGTCTCGCAGCTCGACCTTGGGGAGGAGGAGCCATCCGTCGGTGAGACCGTCACGGAGGATCTCGACCACCCGCCGCTCCGCCTCGTTGTGCAGCATCGAGAGGGGGAAGTCCTCGGGGACAAGCGTTCCCATGGTCGACAAGCTTGGCGGATCACAGCGTGCGCCAGCGCCGGGGATGCGGGTGGCGACGGCTACTGGAGGACCTGCACGTCAACGGTCCAGCTCTGGCCGGTGATGTCGAGGTAGAAGGTGCCCGTCTCGTAGATGTAGGTCTCGCCGCTGGTCGATCCGATCTCGTTGACGAGCAGCTCGCCGAAGGGGTCGCTCCCGTCGACCGGAACGAGCTGCACGATGTCGTTGAACTGACCGGTGAACCGGTAGACGAGCTTGGCGCTCCCGGCTGGGGTGCCGGCGGGGATGGTGAAGGGGGCGGTCTTGACCGTTCCGGTCCCCGAGAGGTGGAAGATCGTCCGCCACTCGGGCGGGGGCGGCGGTTCGGTCGTCGTTGGAGCGGTTGTGGTGGTGGGAGCCGTGGTGGTCGTGGTCGTCGGTTGCCGAGTCGTGGTGGTGGCCTGCTCCCGGGTCGTGGTGTTGGTGACCGATGCGGTGTCGGCCTCACCTGGTTCTCTGCCGCTGGCTGCAGCACCGATGCCGATCCCGACGAGGAGGAACAACATCGCCCCGAGGACCAACCAGATCCAGTGCAGCGACACCCGGCCGCGGGTCGTTCGGCGGGCGAACGTGTCCGTCTCCCCTGGTGATGACAGCGGAGGTGGAGAGAATGGCGGGTTTGGTGGACCGCCGAGCGGTGGGGGTGGGGGAGGTAGGTCGCTCATCGGTGACTCCTGGGGGATGTGGGACCCGGGGGCGGGTCTGGCCTCTCGATCTCCAGGTACCGGCTCGCTGTGACACTTAGGGTCGGTCGTAGGTGCACCCGTGTGGTGGTGAGGCCCAGCTTCCTGGCGCCGGAGCAGCTCGACTCACGTAGGTGCACCCGCGCGGTGGTGAGGCCCTCGTTCGTGGGGGCCACAGCTGGTGGCCCAGGGCCTGGACGATGGCATCTTGGATGGTAGGTTTCGTGCCATGCGTACGACCATCGACCGTGCCGGGCGGGTGGTCGTCCCCAAAGTCATCCGCGAGCGCTTGGGGATCGATGCCGGGGGTGAGGTCGAGATCGTCGAGCGGGGAGGCGTGATCGAGATCTCCCCGGTCGCTGCCGCGGTCGACGTCGTCGACCGGCCCGGAGGGCCGGTGGCGGTCGCTCGGCAACCCCTGCCGCCGCTCACCGACGACGACGTGCTCGAGACCATCGACCGGTCTCGCCGGTGACCGCGGTCGATACCAGCGTCGTCGTGCCGGGTCTGCTGTCTTGGCACGAGCAGCACGAGCAATGCCGTGTCGCCCTCGTCGGCTCGTCGATCCCGGCCCACGCGCTCATCGAGTCGTACTCGGTCATGACCCGCCTGCCATCTCCCCACCGGGTCGAGGGCTCCGTTGCCCGAACGCTGCTGCAGGCCTGGTTCAGCCCCGAGCAGGTCATCCCCGCTTCCTCACGCCTCCAACGCCACATCGTCCAGCGGGCAGAGGCGCTCGATCTCGAAGGGGGTGCGGTCTACGACGCGCTCATCGCGCTCACCGCGGCGAGCCGCGACGAGCTGTTGCTCACCCGCGATGCCCGCGCCGCGCGCACGTATGAGGCTCTGGGGGTTCGGTTCGAGCTCCTCGACGATCGCCGGCGTGGGTAAGCCAGCTGGTCCGGGTGATCAGGCTCTGCCCTGCGCCGCGCTGGCGGCCACCCACGCGACAATCAACCCGTCACGAGCACACGGCTCCGTCCCCGCTCAGTCGCGTAGGGCCACCAACCAACACCTCGCACGCGCGCGTAGCGTTCAACACAGCAGGGGCTCCTCGGACTCGACGACTTGGACATCGCCAAGTTGAGACTGCGCGGTTTCATGGGGTGAGGGTGGCTGGTCTCGGTGGTGATGATCGTATGGCGGGG